>JBKKBI010000085.1:0-4037 GCA_046714175.1 Acidimicrobiia bacterium
GTCGGCTCCCGTCACCGTCACCCAGCCTGGTGCCGCCGCAACCCCGTCCCTTCGAGGTGGAGTGGGAGGCGGGGTTTCCGGTACGGGTACGGCTGGGGAGCCGCTGGGAGCCCGTGTTGGGTTGGGCTGGCCCGTGGCGCCAGACCGGGCGGTGGTGGGAGGGTGAGGCCGCCGCCGACCGCTATCAGGTGGTCACTTCAGCAGGAGCCTTTCTGTGCGAGATGCGGGAGGGGAGGTCGTGGTTGGTCGGGGTGTATGACTGAGGAAGCCGAGGAGCTGTCAACTCCGTCTCGCTCCGCTCATCGGGCGTAACGATCTCGTCACGGCCGTCTGCCAATCTGCCGCTGGAATCGACAAAGGAGGCAGTAATGGCTACGAGCATGGACGGCGCCATCGTGATCGCTCGTCCCGTCGAGGATGTCTTCAGGTTTGTCACCGACCCGGCCAACGATCCCCGCTGGCAGCCGAGCGTTCGCGAGTCGCACAGCACCCCGGCGGGGTCCTGGGGGGCAGGAACAAAGATCACGCAGCGGCGTCATTTCGCCGGCCTCCGCTTCAAAATGAAGTGGCAGGTGCTTGAGGTGGAGTCCAATCACCTGGTGCACTCCCGATTCGGCGGGGTGATGGCACGCGGAGAGGGCGACTACCTGTTCGAGGCGGTGGCCATCGGCACCCGGTTCCGCATGGTCGTCGCGGGTCGGGCGAGATGGTGGAACCTTCCTCTCGAACCGTTGCTGCGGGCCCGGGCCAAGGTCGAGGTACAGACCAGCCTGTCGAGATTGAAGAGCCTGATGGAAGAGATCGGCTGATCGGCGACCGGGTGGTGCGCCCGTCGACCGGAGGAAGGCACCACCGCCGCGGCGCTGGACAATGTGGTGGTGGGGTAAAGCTGTGAGGGCGACGAGAGTCTTCAGTCCTCGGCTGACGACTGACCACTGACGACTGACGACTTTTCGGCCCGCAAACCGCGATAGCTCTCTTCAACCACCTGGCGCACCCGATCTCTCAGGTCCGCGATGTCGGCTGCGGTCATCCCCGTGGTGGGGATCGGCTCGTGGATCACCAGCCGCACTGGTCCCCCGTGGATAACGATGCCGCCCGGGCGCCACACCCGATCGGCACCCGAGATCGTCACCGGAACCACCGGCAACCCGTTGTCGATGGCGATACGGAACGCACCCTTCTTGAACGGCCGGAGCTCGGCGTCGCGGGAACGAGTCCCCTCGGGATGGATGATCAGCGACAACCGCGCCGCCACCACCTTGTCCACCTGCTCGTTGATCTCCCGGTGCGCCGCGGGGCCAGCGTCGCGGTCCGTCTCGATCATCAGCACCGCCCGCATCGCCGGACCCAGGATGGGGACCCGGTACAGCTCCTTCTTGGCGAGATATCTCCCTGAGACTGGGAGGGTGCCGAGCATTACGGGGACGTCGATGTTGGAGATGTGGTTCGGGGTGAAGACATATGAGGCCTGTGGATCGATGAGTTCGAGACCGGTGACCTCGACCCTGGTGCCGGTCACGAGGAGAAAGGCCTTCGCCCACCACCCAATGACCCGATCCACTTTCCGGGAGCGGGGTCGCACTCGGGCGATCACGAGCGCCACCAGCCCCAGCACCAGCGTTATCAGCACCAGCCCCATCAAGGCGAAGACAGTGCGGAGTGGCGACAGGAGGCGCCGAACCATGGCGGTAGGCTACCGGCCCGCCTCGGTGGAGCCGCCTTGAACGACATTCTGTTGCAGGTCACGGATCGTGTCGCCACGATCACGATGAACCGCCCCGAGCGGAAGAACGCCTTCACCGTCGAGATGTTCGACGTGCTCGGCGACATGCTGCTCGCCGCCGCGGGCGACCCCGAGGTGCGGTGCATCGTGCTGACCGGATCCGGCAATGCCTTCTCCTCCGGTCTCGACCTGGTCGAGGCCGCCGGGCAGATGGATCGTCTCGATCGCATCGCCTTCACCTTCGAGGCGGAGCGATCCCCGGCGATAGTGCTCCAGCAGCTCGACGTTCCGGTGATCGCGGCGATCAACGGTGCCGCCGCCGGGTATGCCGTCGGCTTGGCGATCAACGCTGACATCCGGGTGATGGCCCGCACCGCTCGCCTGGTACCGGCGACGAAGCGCAACCTGCTTCCGGAGAGCGGCGATACCTGGCTGCTGCCTCGGCTGGTCGGATGGGAGCAGGCGGCCCGGTTCTACTTTCTCGGCGAGGATATGACGGCCGACCAGGCGCTCGCCGGCGGTGTCGTGTCGGAGCTTTCCGATGACAGCGACGCCACCAAGCGCCGCGCCGCGACGCTGGCCGGGCAGATCGCGGCGATGCCTCCCCAGGCGGTTCAGGCAGCCAAGCGGCTGATGCGTGCGGGTCGAAGCGACTCCTACCCGGACCACGTCCACCGGGCGCTGTTGCAGCTGCTGCCGATGTTCCGCACCAAGGACTTTGCCGAGGCGATGGCTGCTTTCTTTGAGAAGCGGCCCCCCGAGTTCACCGGGGAGTGAGACGCCTCACTCTGGCCCAGGTGCGTCGGGCCCACATCGCTGCCCAGGGTCTTGCCGCGCCCCGGCCCGCATCTCCCGATGTCCGACATCTCCGCAAGGCGATGCAGACGATGGGGGTGCTGCAGATCGACTCGGTCAACGTGGTGGAACGCGCCCATCAATTGACTTTGTTCTCCCGCCTCGGGCCGTACGACCGCGAGATGTTGTGGCGGGCGCTGCGACAGCGGGAAATCTTCGAGTACTGGACCCACATGGCGTCTTTCGTGCCGGTCGCCGACTTTCCGTTGTGGAAGCACCGTATGGAGCGACAGAAGGAGAATCCGTGGAAGAGGATTCACGAACTGCAGCGCCGCGGGTACGTCGATTCGATCATGCGCCAGGTGGCCGAGCGGGGGCCGCTCACCCCTGGCGACCTCGAGGTGCCCGGTCAGCGCAAGGGACCGTGGTGGGGTTGGGCGGATGGCAAGTACGTGCTCGAGTGGCTGTTCGAGGCGGGTGTCGTTGCTGTGGCGGATCGCCGCAACTTCGAGCGGCACTACGACCTCGCCGAGCGGGTCATCCCCGATCCCCATCGGTCTGCGCCCACCGTCCCTGAGGCCGAGTCGCATCGCATTCTGCTGCTGCGTGCCGCCGAGCGAATGGCGGTGGGTAGCGCCAAGGGACTCGCCGACTACTACCGGCTACCCATCATCGCCGCCCGCGCCACAGTGGCGGCGCTGGCGCGGGAAGGAGCCCTGATCCCCGTGGAGGTGGAAGGTTGGAGGGAGCCGCTCTACATGCACCCCGCAGCGCGCTTCCCCCGGTCGGTCGCGGCCCGGGCGTTGCTCAACCCATTCGATCCGATCGTGTGGTTCCGGGAGCACACCGAGCGCCTGTACGACTTTCACTATCGCGTCGAGATCTACACCCCGGCACCGAAGCGCAAGTACGGCTACTACGTGTTCCCCTTTCTGCTCGGTGACGAGCTGGTTGCTCGGGTCGACCTCAAGGCGGACCGCATGGCCGGCGTTTTGCGCCTGCCCGGAGCATTCCTCGAGGACGGTCAGGACAAGGTGCGAGTAGCGCGGGAACTCGCCGCCGAGTTGGGGGAAATGGCGCGCTGGTTGGGGTTGGGGAAGGTGGTCGTTGGAACGAAGGGAAATCTCGCCGCGGCGCTGAAGAAGGCACTGAAGTAGCCGACTGATCGCTGACGGCTGGCAGGTTTCCGCCGTCTACCCTCCCGTTTCATGATCTCCTTCTCCGACCGCGTCGCTCTCGTCACCGGGGCGGGGCGGGGACTTGGCGCCAACCACGCCCGTCTGCTCGCCTCACGCGGTGCCGCGGTCGTGGTCAATGATCCTGGGGTGGCCACCGACGGCACCGCGTCCGAGCAGCGACCCGCCGACGAGGTCGTAGCCGAGATCAAGGCTGCCGGTGGTGCGGCCGTTTCCGACTACGGCTCGGTGTCCGACCCCACAGCCGCCGAAGCGATGGTGGAGCGGGCGGTGTCCGAGTTTGGCCGCATCGACATCGTGGTCAACAACGCCGGCATCCT
>JBKKBI010000086.1:0-11529 GCA_046714175.1 Acidimicrobiia bacterium
AGTACCCGGTGCCTACTCTTGCCTGGTGTTCGAAGGTCCCATTCAGCGATTGGTCGACGAGCTGGCGCGGCTTCCCGGGATCGGACAGAAGTCGGCGCAACGCCTTGCCTTTCACCTCCTTCAGGTCGAGGAGGTCGACGCGCGGCGCCTGGCCGAGGCGATCGTGCGGATGCGGGAGCAGGTCCGGCTGTGCACCCGATGTTTCAATGTGACCGACACCGATGAGTGTTCGATCTGCCGCGACGTCCGGCGTGATGCCTCGATCACGTGCGTCGTGGAGCGGGCCCAGGACATCGTTGTAGTCGAAAAGACCCAGGAGTTCCGTGGCCGCTACCACGTGCTCGGTGGTGCCATCTCGCCGATCGAGGGGATCGGACCCGACCAACTGCGGATGCGCGAGCTCGTCGCCCGCCTCCAACCCGAGGGCATCACCGAGGTGATTGCCGCGACCAACCCCACCGTCGAAGGAGATACGACCGCGCTGTATCTGGCACGAATCCTCAAGCCGCTGGGGATCAAGGTGACCCGCCTGGCGAGCGGCCTTCCGGTGGGCGGCGATTTGGACTACGCCGACGAGATCACTCTGGGCCGTGCCCTCACCGGTCGCCGGGAGCTGTGAAACCCGGCACCACAGTCGTACCGCACGGATCCCGCGAGCGCTTCTCCGCATCGCGGCGGATATTTCTCGTCTCCGGATATCACACTGGCTCCCATCGCGCTTGGGCCGAAGGTTACGCGGCGTCCAGCCGGCACGACGTCCACCTGGTGACGCTGCCGGGAGCCTTCTGGAAGTGGCGGCTCTCGGGAGGGTTTGTCACGCTCGCCGAACAGGTCGTGGAAGTGGCGGCCCGGGTGGGCCGGCCCGATGTGATCCTGGCCACTTCGATGGTCGACGTCGCCGGGCTGCGCGGCATGCTGCCGTGGGGCGCGGCGGTCCCGGTGGCGCTGTACATGCACGAGAACCAGATCACCTACCCCGCGACCGGGCGCACCCGGCTCGAGCAGGGTCATGGACTCGCCACCTGGACGTCGCTGCTCGCCGCCGATCACGTGGCCTTCAATTCGGAGTTCCATCGCACAGCGCTGTTCGCGGCACTGCCCGAATTCTTGGGTGGGTTCCCGGACCAGTCCCAGGCGCATCACTTGGAAACGGTGGCGGAGAAGTCGCTCGTGCTCCCGGTGGGCTGCGACCTCGCCCACTTCGCCGCCGGGCCCAAGGTGGATCCCCCACTGGTGCTGTGGAACCATCGTTGGGACGATGACAAGGCTCCGGAGGTGTTTCTCCGCCTCATGTCCCGCCTGGCTGGCTCCGGTATCGAGTTCGGTATCGCCCTGGCCGGGGAGCGTTTCGTCGATCAGCGCCGCCGCCTCGATCCGATGGTGGAGACCCTCGGCGCCCGCGTGGTTCTCGATGGCCACCTCACCCGGGACGAGTACGAGGCAGTTGTCGACGCCTCCGCCATCGTCGTCAGCACCGCGGTGCAAGAGTTCTTCGGAGTGGCGGTGGTGGAGGCGATGTATGCGGGGGCCTTTCCGATCCTGCCCGATCGCCTGGTGTATCCGGAGCGGGTTCCGGAGTCATGGCATAGCCGCTGTCTCTATCGCGACGAGGACGAAGCAGTCGCTCTAGTGATGGCGGCGATCTCGGATCGCGCCGGTGTCGGCGCCGTCATGCGCCAGGCGACGGCCGCCTTCGATTGGCATCAGGTTGCCCCCCGCTATGACGATTGGTTGGGGGAGTCCGTGGGGTCGTAGGTGTGGCCGATCCCGAGACGGTCGCACGGTGCGTGGCCTGGATCGAGGAACGGTACCGCTGTGGACCGCATCACCACGGTCACTCGGCAGCGGACACCTCGTCGGTGTCCACCAGGCCGCACCGGTCCGAAGTCCCCGCCGCCGCCTCGGTCAACCAGTGACCTCCAGGATCAACGCGTCGCCCTGACCCCCGCCGCCGCACAACGCCGCTCCGCCGATGCCTCCCCCTCGTGCCCGCAGAGCGTTGATCAGGGTCACCACGATGCGCGCCCCGGTGGCCCCCAGGGGATGCCCCAATGCCACCCCGCCACCGTGGGCGTTGACGCGGTCGTGATCGATCCCAAGCGAGCGCGCCGACCACAGCGCTACCGCGGCGAATGCCTCATTGATTTCCACCAGGTCGAGGTCGCTCGGGCTCATCCCGGCTCTCTTGAGTGCGATGCGCAGCGCCTCGGCGGGGCGGTCGTGCAGGGTGGCATCCTCTCCCCCCACCTGCCCGTATCCGCGGATTGTCGCCAGATTGGGCAGGCCGGCCGCATCGGCCGCGGCGGAGTCGGCTACAACCACGGCGGCGGCGCCGTCTGAGATCTGCGAGGCGTTGCCGGCAGTGATGGTGCCGTCCGCCTGAAATGCGGGACGCAGCGCGCCCAGGCTCTCCACCGTGGTGTCCACCCGGATCCCCTCGTCGGTGGCGACGATGGCGGGGTCGCCCTTGCGTTGCGGCACCTGCACCGGGACGATCTCGGCGGCGAAGTGGCCGGAGGCGGTGGCGGCGGCGGCACGGTGATGACTGGCGGCGGACCACTCGTCTTGCTCGCGGCGGCCGATGCCCAAGACGGAGTTCTTGCGATCCGACGACTCACCCATGGTGCATTGGTCGAAGGCGCACCACAGGCCGTCGTGGTACATCGCGTCCACCAACACGGCATTCCCCAGGCGGGCGCCCCAGCGGGCGTCGGGAGCGATGTAGGGGGCGTTGCTCATCGATTCCATGCCGCCGGCGACGACAAAGTGCGCTTCGCCGAGGCGTATGTCCTTGTCTGCCAGTGCGATCGCCGTCATGCCGGATAGGCAGACCTTGTTGATCGTGGTGGCAGGAACCGTCATCGGCACGCCTCCCCGCACCGCCGCCTGCCGCGAGGTGATCTGACCGGCGCCTGCCTGGATCACGTGCCCGAACAGGACTTCGTCGACGTGGTTGCCAGGGAGTCCCGACCGCTCCAGGGCGGCGGCGATGGCTGCCCCACCCAGGTCGACCGCGGCCAGTGAACGCATCCCGCCTCCGAAGCGACCGATGGCAGTGCGAGCGATACCGGTGATGACGGTGGACATGGGGGAATCGTATTCGGTGCGGCCGGGCTGTTGGGCGATGGGCAAGACGTTGCCGACTCTTGGGCCGAGCCGACAGCTCTTATCATGTCCCTCCCATGTTCGCCCCCACCAGCCCGCGTGATCGCTTTGCCTCCATCGAAGACAGCGCCGGGGATTGGGTGCTCCTCCTGGTGCTGATCCTGGCGCTGTTGGCGATCGACCTGTTCCGGCACCGCGACGACCATGAACCGAGTCCGCGGGAGGCCCTTGTCGAGTCGCTGGCCTGGGTGTCGTGTGGTTTGTTGTTTGCGGTGCTGGTCGCGGCGCGCTTCGGGGGTACGGCAGTCGGGGAGTATCTATCGGGGTACCTGATCGAGAAGTCGCTCAGCATCGACAATGTCTTCGTGTGGTCGCTGGTGTTCACCACCTTGGGGATTCCTCTCCGGTATCAGCACCGGGTCCTCTTTTGGGGCATCTTCGGAGCCCTGGTGCTCCGGGCCGCTTTCATCGCCGCGGGCACGACCCTGATCAGCCGGTTCGAGTGGGTGATGATCGGTTTTGGCGTGTTCCTGATCTATACCGGGATCAGGGTCTTCCGCCACCGCGCTGACGAGGGCTCGGGGGCAGCGCGCACCATGGCGTTCGTCCGCAAGTTCATGCCGGTGACCAACGAGTACGACGGACATCGCTTCATCACCAAGCGGGGGGGGCATCGGATGGCGACGCCGTTGCTGGCGGCGTTGGTGGTAGTCGAACTAACCGATGTGGTCTTCGCAGTCGATTCGGTCCCTGCGATCCTGGCGGTATCCCACGAGCCGTATCTGGTGTTCGCCTCCAACGCCTTTGCCATCCTTGGACTGCGGGCCATGTACTTCCTGCTCGCCACCGCTCGTGGCCGGTTCCACTATCTGTCCCATGGCCTGGGGGCGGTGCTGGTCTTCGTCGGCATCAAGATGACCGTATCCCGGTGGTGGCACTTCGACACCTACCTCTCGCTAGCGGTGATTGCTCTTCTGCTGACGACCGCGGTGGTTTTCAGCGAACGCCGCAACAAGCGGCTGCGTCGATCTGCCGAGGCCAGCGCCGGCGATTCGGCGCCCGATCCCCACGAGCACTGAACCTCGGCAGGTCGCGGGCGCCCTTAGTCGATCGGGAGCAGCGCTCCGCGGTGGACATCGAACACAAACCCACCGACGACCACGTCGGCGGGAATAAGCGGGCACGCCACCACCAGGGCCAGGTCGGACTTGAGCGTCGCCACCGGGTCGGGGGTGGCGAGGAACTCCCAACCCGTCGTGTCTGCGCCTGTCGCAGCTTCAAGGCGGGCGCGGAGGTCGCCATCGGTGGTCCCCGACACGGCGCAATCGGTGTGTGCCACCACCACGATTCGATCGACTCCGAGGAAGTTGGTGGCCAGGATCAGCGACCGCAGTGCGTCAGGAGTCACGCGGGCACCGGCGTTGCGAAGGATCTTGGCGTCTCCGGGAACGAGTCCCAGCATCGCCAGTGGGGAGATGCGAGAGTCGATGCAGGTGAGGACAGCCAGGCCGCGAGCCGCGGTACCGGGAATCCCGGGGTCGTGGAACTCCTCCCGGTACCGGGCATTGGCGCGCAGCAGATCATCGAACATGTCGGGATTGTCGCGGGCGCGACGGGTTTGTGCACCCGGTATCGGCTCGGGGGTGACGGCTAGATTCTCCCGGTGCTCCCCATCAACCTGCACCACACGGCCATCGCAGTACGGGACCTCGACGAAACCCTCCGCGCCCTGTCGATGCTCTTTGGGATCGAGCCGCTCACCCGGGAGGTCGTGGCCGAGCAGGGAGTCGAAGAAGCCATGGTGCCGCTGGGTGGCTCGTACCTGCAGGTGTTGGCACCGCTTGGTCCCGACACTCCGGTGGGGAGGTTCCTGGACAAACACGGGGAGGGTCTGCACCACCTGGCGATTCAGGTGACCGATCTCGACGCCGCCCTCGCTCATCTGGTCGCGGCCGGCGCCGACCTCATCGACACCGCCCCGCGCGGGGGCGGTGGCGGTCATCGGATCGCATTCGTCCACCCCCGGGCACTGGCGGGGACTCTCATCGAATTGGTCGAGGTCCATTGATCGACATCACTCCCGATCCGGGCCCTCTGCTCGCCGCGGCGATCGTGGCCGCGATTACCCGGCTCGATGAAGAGTCCCGCGCTGCCGCCGCCGTGCCCCGCGAGCCCCCGGTGCCGGGGCGATGGGTCGCTTCAGGCCGTCCCCGGGCCGTGGCACCGCCAGCCGCCACCCGCGTGGCGCGATCCGCGCCAGTGCGCGGTGTCAAGAGTGCGGGTGAGACGCGGTCCCATTCTCCGGAGGTCTGAGAGCGCGGGCGCTCCCAGTCAGGCCGCTGCTTCAGCCTTGTCTTCGGCGGCGGGAAGGCTGAAACAGAATCGGGCACCCACCGGGAATCCGGGTTCGTACCAGATACGTCCGCCCATGGCCTCGACCAGGTGTCGGGCAACGGCGAGACCGAGTCCGAAGCCAGATGTAGTGCGGGCGTCCCCGCCTGGGCCCTGTTCGAAGGCCCCAAAGATGCGATCGCGATGGTCGGGCGCCACGCCGCTGCCGTTGTCGGCGACCACGATGACCCACTCATCCCCGCGGCGGGTGGCGTCCACCCGGACTTCGTCGCCGCCGTACCTGCGGGCGTTCTCCAGCAAATTGCGCAGAATCTGCTCGACCCGGTTGGGATCGGCGTGCACTCGCACTTTCCCGCTCAGTGCCACCGACGCAGAGCGGTCTCCACCGGCCGGAAAGATGAGATCGGTGATGCGAAACGCCGCGGGTTGGAGCGGGAAGTCGGTGGTTTCCACCAGCAGCTTCCCGGCTTCGAGGCGGGGGATGGCCAGCACATCCTCGACCAGGTTGGCCAGGTGCTCGGCCTCGCCCACGATGATGCGCAAGAACTCCTCGACATCCTCTTCCGAGAGGTCGCGCCATCCGTCGCGCATCGTGATGGCGAATCCGGCGATGTTGGTCAATGGGGTTCGCAGCTCGTGAGTAACCATGGAGACGAACTCGTTTTTCATCTCGGCGGCGCGCCGTTCGGTGACCAGGGCCTGGTCCTGGCGCTGCCGCGCTGCCGCCACCGCCGCGGTGGCTGCCATGAGCGCGACCACCACTCCGCCGAGCAATACCACCAGTGACAGCGCCACGATCGGACCGCTGGCATGAGGCAGGGACTCCGGCACCAGGAGGACGGCATCGACTCCCAGGGCGACTCCGAATCCAGCGGCCACGACGAGTGCGCTCCTGGCCCCACCAAAGATGACCGACACCGAGAGCAGGTAAGCGATCGCGGCCACCAGTATCTGGTCGGTGTGCTCCATGCCGCGCAGAGCCGCGACTACACACACTGCGTCGACCAGAAGCGACTCGGTGATGGGGGCAGAACGACGGCCGCGCAGCAAGCCGTGGGCCACCACGACGAGCGCGGCCACACCAGCCAGCCAGACTCGGGTGTTGCCAGCGATGTAGGCGATGCCGCACGCGCCCAGAATGATCGTCGCCACCCCGACGCGAATCATCTGGGTCCACAGGCGGACCGGCCCGTAGTCAACGGGTGCAGCGAGACGGTCGAACAGACCGCGCAGTCGAACCACGAGAGGTATATCGGCAGCCGTGACTAGTGCCTGAGTGGAATCAAGCTGTCTTCGGTCAACTATCAGCGGTCAACCAGCGAGGTGTCTTCGGTTTCCGGCCTCCGCCATTACGGCCTTCTCGCTTCCAGCTGGTCCACGACCTCGTCCGGGACTACCAGGTCCCCCCGGCCGGTGCCGACCTCGACTCCAGGCTTGTGGGAGCCGTGAAAGTCACTGCCCCCGGTGGCGACCAGTCCGTGGCGGGCCGCCATCGCGGCCATCGCCTGTCGTTGTTCCGGCGGGTATTCCGGATACCAGCACTCCACGCCGGAGACCCCCCAGGTGGCAAAGAGTGCAAAGGCGGACGCAAAGCCGTCGGCGTTGTCGGCCACGATGTGCGGGTGGGCCACGGCGGCCACTCCGCCCGATGCGCGAACCAGATCCATCGTTCGTTCCAGCGACATCCGCTTGCGACCGCGGTAGGCGGGTTGACCGGTGGCGAGGAACCGGCTGAACGCCTCGGCTTCGGTGGTGACAACACCAAGCTCCATCAGCGCCTGGGCGATGTGCGGCCGACCCACCACCCCTTTCCCCGAGATCTCCATCACCCGGTCGACCGTTACGGGGTGGCCCAGCTCGTTCAGGGCCGCGATCATCTCCAGGTTCCGCCCGGAACGGCTTTCCCGAATCTCCTCCAGCCCCACGTCCAGTGGCGAACCCGGCTCCACCCACCACACGAGGAGATGGAGCCCCGCCGACCCGGCCCAGTCGATCGAGATCTCGACGCCGGGTATGAAACGGATTCGATCGGCTGCGGCGACACGGGCTTCGGCCACACCCTCGAATGTGTCGTGGTCGGTCAGCGCCATGGCCGACAATCCGGCGGCGACCGCCATGGTGACGAGGTCCCCCGGCTCCACGCTGCCGTCGGAGTAACGGGAGTGAAGGTGGAGGTCGACGCTCAAGGCTCGATCGTGATCGACTCGAGGTACATGGTCTGCAGCGGAAGTGACGGCTCGAGGGTTGCCGGGTTGGTGGTCACCGGAATTTCGGCGATGCGCTCCAGGACCTCGGTTCCTGCGATCACGTACCCGAACACCGAGTAATCCGGGTCGAGGGCGATGTCGTTGAACGCAATGAAGAACTGGCTGCCCCCGGTGCCGGCACCGCCGTTGGCCATCGCCACCACACCCGCGGTGTAGGCGAAGTCGGTCGGAGGGAATTCGTCGGGGATCTGGTAGCCCGGACCGCCGCGGCCCGTGGCGGTGGGGTCACCCAGCTGAACCACGAACCCGGGAACGATCCGGTGCGACACGGTGCCATCGAAATAACCCTGCGCGGCGAGGAAGACGAACGAGTTGACCGTCGCGGGCGCCAGATCGTGACGCAACTCGATGACGATGTCACCACACGATGTGTGCAGGGTGGCCCGAGCGTTGCTGGAGACTCCGCCATCCCCGGGAGCAGCAAAGCTCATGGTCGCCGCCGCTTCGGGGCGGGTACCCCCACACGCGGTGCCCTGGGTCCGGAATCGCTCGTACTCGGTGGCGGCCGTCGCACCGTCACCCCCGCACGCGCCAACCAGCAGGAGAAGGACCAAGGCGAGCCGAGCGATCATGGTGGAGGATGGTAAGCCCGTTGCCCGTTGCCCGTTGTCCGTTGTCCGATTGCCCGTTGGTTGTTCTGGCTGGTGGCTGGCAGCCCTCGCCGCGACGACGGGCGGCTCACTTTCGCCGCCCCGATACCATCTCGCCATGTCCCTCGTGGTGCAGAAGTACGGTGGAACCTCGGTGGGCGACGCAGGTCGGATCGCCGCCGTGGCGCGTCGGGTTGCGGAACGGCGCCGCTCCGGCGACTCGGTGGTAGTGATCGTCTCTGCCATGGGGCACACCACCGACGAGTTGGTCCGCCTCGCCAGAGAGGTCAGTCCGAGCCATCATCCCCGAGAGATGGACATGCTGCTCTCGGCCGGGGAGCGGATCTCGATGGCGTTGCTGGCGATGGCCATTCGCGATCACGGCATCGAGGCGATGAGTCTCACCGGATCGCAGGCGGGCATCCTCACCGACACCTCGCACGGCCACGCCAAGATCACCGAGATCAAGCCGATGCGAGTAGTCGAGGGCCTGGAGTCGGGGAAGGTCGTCATCGTGGCCGGATTCCAGGGTGTCTCTCCGGACACCAAGGAGATAACCACCCTGGGGCGTGGCGGCTCCGATGCCACCGCGGTAGCCATGGCTGCTGCCATCGGAGCCGATGTGTGTGAGATATACACGGACGTCGATGGCGTGTTCACTGCCGACCCCCGGGTGGTGTCCGATGCCCGCAAGCTGGACGAGGTCTCCTACGACGAGATGCTGGAGCTGGCGGCGGCGGGAGCGCGAGTGTTGATGCCGCGGTCCGTAGAGTTCGGGAAACGTTTCGGAGTGCCGATCCATGTCAGGTCGTCGTTCCACGACGGACCGGGCACCTGGGTCAAGGAGAGCGTGATGGAACAGGCGGTTGTCAGCGGAATCGCCCACGACGTGTCGGAGGCGAAGATCACCGTGCGCGGCATCCCCGATCGGCCCGGGGTGGCCGCGGCCCTGTTTGGAGCACTGGCGGACGCCGGCATCTCTGTCGACATCATCGTGCAGAACGTTTCCAGCGGCGGGGTTGCCGACATCTCGTTCACGGTGCCCAGGGAGTTGCTGCCGGAGGCGGTGCCGATCACCCGGGAGGTGGCGGCATCCAAGTCGGCGGCCGGTGTGGAGGTCGATGGAGCAATCGGCCGAGTGTCCCTGATCGGAAGCGGGATGCGTGCGTATCCCGGAGTCGCCGCCAAGATGTTCTCTGTGCTCGCCGACGCCGGGATCAACATCGAGATGATCTCCACCTCCACCATCCGCGTTTCGTGCGTGATCGCCGAGTCGGAGGTGGAGGAGGCGACCCGTCTGCTGCACGCAGCCTTTCAGCCGCCGACCGCGCCAGGAGCGGTGTGATGGTGCGCATCGCCATCGTCGGTGCCACTGGAGCCGTGGGTCGCGAGATGCTCGCCACCCTGGAACGACGCGACTTTCCGGTCGGGGAACTGAGGCTGCTCGCCTCCTCGCGATCGGCCGGCTCCGTCGTAGCCACCCGGTGGGGTGAGGTGACCGTCGAGGATCTTACGACTGCCGTTCCCGACGGGCTCGAGTTGGCCTTGTTCTCCGCCGGCGGCGATCGATCCCGGGAGCACGCGCCGCGGTTCGCCGCCGCGGGTGCCGTCGTCGTGGACAACTCGTCCGCATTCCGGATGGAGCCGGAGGTCCCCCTGGTGGTGGCGGGTGTAAACGACGCGGCTATCCGGAAGCATCGCGGCATCATCGCCAATCCCAATTGCACCACGATGGTGCTTTTGATGGGTCTGGCGCCGCTGCACCGGGCGGCAGGGCTCGGGGAACTGGTAGCGACCTCCTATCAGTCCGTGTCCGGTTCCGGGCACAAAGGCATTGCCACCCTCGAAGCCGAGTCGGCGCACTTCGCCGCGGATCTCGACGCGTTGCGCACCGGCGAGTGGACCGAGCCCCCTCCCGGCTTCTACGTCCGACCGATCGGGTTCAACGTGATTCCATTTGCCGGAAGCGCCGTGGCGGACGGTTACACCGATGAGGAGATGAAGCTGGTCAACGAGACCCGCAAGATCCTCGATGCGCCAGCTGTGCGGGTCGAGCCGACCTGCGTCCGGGTTCCGGTGATGGTGTCCCATGGGGTTGCCGCCACCGCCTGGTTCGAGCGGCCGATGGACGTTGCGGAGGCCTGCACCCTCATCGCCGCGGCCCCGGGAGTGGAACTGTGGCAGGACAAGATCCCGACCCCGCTCGACGCCGCGGGCCGCGACGAGGTGCTGGTGGGACGAGTCCGTGCCACCTTGGGCCGACCCGGAGGGATATCCCTGTGGACCGTGGGCGACAACCTGCGTAAAGGCGCAGCCCTCAATGCGGTGCAGATTGCAGAAATGGTGGCCGGATAGCCGGATTGCCAGTTGCCCTGCCGGCCGACAGCTCCGATTCACCCGAAAGGCGCCCGGGTACACTCTTGATTCCCCAACGGGACGTGGCGCAGTTTGGCAGCGCGCATCGTTCGGGACGATGAGGTCGCCGGTTCAAATCCGGCCGTCCCGACCCGGCTCAGAGCCCGGCGGCACCTGCCCGCCGGGCTCCGTACTTGGAGGGGCGGATGCGGTCAGCGGCGCACGCCCGGATCGGAGGCGATGGCTGCACCGAGGGCGGCCAGCTCCCCGGCCAGCCGGCGCACCATGCTGCGCCGGATATACCCACCGATCACCAGGTTGGCCACCTTGGTCGACAGGCTGTCCGGATCGGCCTGGATGACGCTGGTCACCCTGGTGCCGGTATCGGTCCGCTCCAGCTCGATGCGTCCCGAGAAGGCGAACGGGCCCCGCGCCGTCTTGGTGGCAAACAGGACCGGGGGCTGGTACCCCTCCACCACCACCTCCAGCTCGGTCTCCCGCCGACCCGGTTGGTAATCGACCACGAACCTGGCTCCCTCACCCATCCGGTCGCTCACCATGCGGGCGCCGGTGACCCCGGTGACCCAGATGGGCATCCTGGTGACGTCGGTGATGTAGCCGAAAACCCGGTCGATGGGTGCGTCGATGACGATGTCGGCGGAGGTGTCCATGGTCTGTTCCGGTGGCGTCGGTCTCGGTGCCCAGCGTACGCCAACCGGGCCACTGCGCGATCAGTTTCCCCTCCCTTTGGGAGGGGTGCCGAGCGCAGCGAGGCGGGGAGGGTCTTCGAGGCGCAGCGCGGCTAGGCACAAGTAAGGGTTCCGCGCCGAAGTACTCAGCCGGTGATGGCGGGGCGGGCG
>JBKKBI010000087.1:0-15402 GCA_046714175.1 Acidimicrobiia bacterium
GCAGGCAACCGGTCTTGCCCGACAACGGCTGATAACTCCCCGGCTGACACTCCTCCTGCGCCACTGCACCCGCCGCGGGAACGTGATGCCCCGGGTCGGCATCGTTGCACTGCGTCTGGGCGGCAGCAGGCTGGAACGTTCCCGCCGGACACGGCACGCACGACCCAGCGCCATCGAAATACTCACCGGCGATGCAATCGCCCTGCTCTGCGGCGCGAGCGGTGGCGTATCCCAGACCGAAGACGATCACCAGCGCGCCAAGAAAGCCGAGGCGGAGAGAGCGGGGCATCAGATGGAGAGGATAGAGGTAGGGGCGAGGGGCGAACGGCGAGGGGCGAGGGACGAGGGGATGACGCGTCTGGCTGATAGCTGGCAGCTACTTCTCGTCCACCTTCTCGTCCACGTTCTCGTCCACGTTCTCGTCCACGTTCTCGTCCACGTTCTCGTCCACGTTCTCGTCCAACTTCTCGTCCAACTTCTCGTCCAACTTCTTCTCCTCCTCCTTCTCCGGCTTCTCGCCCATCATCATCGTCACCGGCTTGCGCGCCACGTCCGCGGTCAGCTTGACGAACTCGACCAAGCCCTTGCCCACCAGGCCGGGGACAGCGCCGAGGCGCGGGCCCCCGATGAAGCCACGTCGGCCGAAGTAGGTCCACAGGCTGAGGCCGACCACAACCAGCAGCGCCAGCACCGCGAAGTAGCCCCAACGCCAATCGAGTTCGGGCATGTTCTCGAAGTTCATGCCATAAACCCCGGTGATCAGCGATAGCGGCAGCACGATCGCCGCAAAAACGGTGAGCACCTTCATCACCTCGTTGGCCCGCTCCGCCACGCTCCCCCGGTACGACTCGAGCACGCTGGCGAGCAGGATCGGGGCCGCCTCCAGGCTCCTGGTGAGACGGCTGTAGTCGTCGTACACGTGCGTGAGGCGCCGCCGCCCCTGGCGTCCGATGCCGGGATACTCCTCACGGCCCAAGATGCGGAAGATGTCGCGTTGTGCCGACACCACCTGTCCCAGGGTGTGGCTGTCGCGCCGCAGGGCAAGCACGTCGCCGGGGACGCTGGGAACGGAGGCGACGGCGCGGTCTTCGAGTTCCTCGATCCGCAACTCCAGTCCCTCTACCAATGGCCGGAACGATTCCGCGCCAATCTCGGCGATACGAGCCCACAGCAGGTCGGGTCCGGATCCGTTGAGCACACCAGCCTGGACCACATGGGTGCGGCCCCACGCAAACCCGGGGAGATCTTCGGTGTGGAAAGTCAACAGGAACGAGTCAGCGACGAAGATGTCGTACTCCACAGTCACCAGGCGATCGGCGGTGGCCGACAGACCATGGCCGACAACGAGGGTGTGATCGTCGCGCTCTTCCACCTTGGGGAACTTGGACCAGTCGAGCACGTCCTCCACCTCCAGGGCATCGAGGCCGAAGTGGCTGCCGATCTCGGCGACGTCGTCTTGGGTGAACTCGGTCACGTCGAGCCAGATCCACCCTCCGGAGGCGCGGACCTCTTCGAGGCGCTCATAAGGGACCGCCACCGCGCGATTCGAACCCGGGGTGACGTGGAACAGGTTGCGCACCGGAGGATTATCGCGCCGCTCGGCGACCGGCGGGAGCCAAGAGGCATTTGCCCCGACCGTGCCCATTCCCGGCGCCCGTCTGCCATCCTTTCGACCAATGACCACGGGACCGGAACCCCGGCGCCGCCCTCCCTCCCCCCGCCCGACGCCAAGCGGGAGCGCCGGCCGGTGGCGCCAAGCCAACCTGCCATATCTGGCCGCGATCGTGGTGTCCGTGGCGGTACTGGTCCCGTTCCTGCTCCTCGCCCGACCCTTCGCCGCTCCCGACGACGGTCAAGCGGTGGCGACGATCGGCGTCACAACGACCACGGCCGGCGGAACCGCCACCACCGATGGAGGAGCAGTCACCACGACCACAACCCTCGCTGGCGGCACGACCGCTCCGACGGCCCCGGCCGGAACCGGGGCGCTGCAAGGACTCGATCTGGATTTGCTCGCCTCCGGTGTCCCCTTTCCGGTTTTTGCCACCGCCTACCCCGGTGACGATCGCGTCTTCGTGCTCGAACGGCAGGGAAGGGTCCGGTTGATCGACGCCGTCGACGGACTCCTCGCCACGCCGTACCTGAACTTGCTCGACCGGGTCGGTTCGGGTGGCATCGAGAACGGTCTGCTGGGCATGACTTTTCACCCGGACTTCGTCGACAACGGGCGCTTCTACATCTACTACACCAACGCCGACCTCAACTCGAGACTGTCCGAGTTCCGGGTCGAAGATGCCGCCGCTTCCACAGCCGACGCCGGCACCGAGCGGATCCTGCTCGAGGTGCAACAACGCGGCATCCGCCATCGCGGCGGGATGCTCCAGTTCGGACCTGACGGGTATCTCTATGTCGCTCTCGGTGACGGCGGCATGGGCGACGCCAGCGCTCAGGACCTCGCCGTGTACCAGGGCAAGATCCACCGCATCGATGTCGACGGCGGCGACCCCTATGCGATCCCGGACGGGAACCCCTACGCCGCGGGAGGAGGGCTGGGCGAGATCTGGGCCTATGGCCTGCGCAACCCGTGGCGTTTCGCCATCGATGGCACCGACGGGCTCATCTACATCGGTGATGTCGGACAGGGGAACTGGGAGGAGATCAATGTGCAGCCGATCAGCGCCGCCGGGCTCGACTACGGGTGGCCCAACTTCGAGGGCACCGACTGCTACCACCCCTCCGACGGATGCGACATGACGGGATGGGAAGCGCCGACACTGGCTTACACCCACGAGGAAGGCTGCTCGGTCACCGGGGGATACGTCTACCGCGGGACCGCGATTCCGGAACTGTTCGGGCACTACTTCTACGCCGACTGGTGCAACGGCTGGGTGCGCAGCTTCCGCTACACCGGTGGGACAGTCACCGACGAACGGGACTGGTCAGAGAATCTCGACGACGCCGGCCAAGTGGCCAGCTTCGGCCTCGACGGCGATGGCGAACTGCTGGTGGTGGACTCGAATGGAACAGTGTTTCGGGTAGTGCCGGTGAGGGGATAGCCAGGAAGCCAGCAGCGGTCGGCTAGAACGCGTCCGACCACCTCGAAACGCTCTGGCTGAAAGCTTCTTCAAACTGGCAGGCCCAGCCCGCGCGCGATCACCAACCGCTGGATCTCCGATGTGCCCTCGCCGATCTCGAGAATCTTGGCGTCGCGATAAAAGCGCGACACCGGAGAGTCGTCCATCATCCCGGCGCCACCGAACACCTGGGTGGCAGTACGGGTGGCATCGACCGCCGCTTCGGAGGCGAACAGCTTCGCCTGCGCCGCGGCGTGCTTATACGGCCGTCCGGTGTCTCGCAGCCAGGCAGCGCGGTAGGTGAGCAGGCGCGACGCCTCCACCGCCACCTGGAGGTCGGCGAGTTTGAAGGCGATCGCCTGATTGGCTCCGATGGGGCGCCCGAACGAGGTGCGGGTCCCGGCGTAGGCAACGGAGTGATCGAGGCAGGCCGAGGCCACCCCCAGCGACATCGCCGCGATGGCGATGCGCCCGTCGTCGAGGATGGACAGGAACTGGTGGAGGCCCCGCCCGGGTTCGCCAAGCAGGTTGCCCAGCGGCACCCGGCATCCAACGAAGCGCACCCCATGGGTGTCGGAGGCCCGCCATCCCAGCTTGCGGTAAGCCGGCTCGATAATGAGGCCGGGAGTGCCCGCGGGGACGAGGATCGTGCTCACCCCGCCCTCCGGGGTGCGGGCGGTGACGGTGATCAGCACCGTGAGCGGCGTCCCGGAGTTGGTGATGAACACCTTTTCCCCGTCAATCACCCACTCGTCGCCGTCGATCACTGCCCGGGTGCGAGTGGCGCCGGCATCGGATCCGGAGTCGGGTTCGGTGAGGGCGAACGCCGCGAGTGCTCGCCCCGCCAGCAGGTCTGGAAGCCAGCGCTGCTTCTGCTCCTCGGTGCCGAAGGCGTGAATCGGATTGGCACCGAGACCCACGGCGGCCTCGAGGGTGATCGCCAAAGACGAGTCGACCCGAGCGATCTCCTCGACCGCGAGGCAGAAGGTGAGAAAGTCGGCGTCGTGGCCGCCGAAGCGATCCGGGAACGGCAGCCCGAAGAGGCCGAGGTCGCCCATCGCCCGCACCGCCTCCACGGGAAACCGCTGCTCGCTATCCCACTGCTGCGAATGCGGTGCGATCTCAGACTCCGCGAACGAGCGCACGACCCGCCGGAACGCCTCGTGCTCCTCGGAGAGGGCGAAATCCAAAACAACCTCCGTGATCGAAGACCTGAGGGTACCCACGGTGGTCAAGCCAGCACCCTGTCCGGCGAGGCCGCGGTCCCCCGGGGCTAGCGTGCCGATGGTGACCCGCCTCATCGGCCTCGCCGGCATCATGGTCATTTCGTTCTCTGGGATCTTCGTTCGGCTCGCCGACGTCTCCCCCACCACCGCGGCCTTCTTTCGCGCCGCCTATGCGTTACCGGTGCTCCTGATCGCGACACGATTCATGAGCGACGACCGCACCCGGCGGGAACGCCTGCTGGCATTCGCCGCCGGCGCGCTGTTTGCAGCTGACCTCACTCTGTGGCACAACTCGATCGAGTACATCGGCGCCGGGCTATCCACCGTGGTTGCCAACTCCCAGGTGCTCTGGGTCGGCCTACTCGCCTGGGTGCTGCTCAAGGAGCGGCCCCGCCCGGCAGCGTTTGCAGTCGTCCCGGTGGCGCTGGTGGGTATCACCTTGATCGGGGGTCTGGGACGATCCGATGCCTACGGCTCGGATCCGGTGCGTGGTGTGATCTTCGCCCTGCTCGCCGGGATCAGCTACTCGGCGTTTCTTCTGGTCTTCCGCGCTTCCAACATGCGCATGGGTCCTCCGGCTGGCCCGCTGCTCGACACCACCGCAGGCGGAGCCGCGACGATGCTGCTCATCTCCCGCTTCGACGAAGACTTTTCCTTCGCCTTCGATTGGCCCTCCCATGGGTGGCTGATCCTGCTCGGGGTGGTGATCCAATCGCTGGGGTGGCTGCTGATCTCAGTCGTGCTCCCCCGCCTCCCCGCCCTCGACACCTCGATGATGCTCCTCCTCCAGCCCGCCTCCACGGTGTTGTGGGCCCAAATCATCTTCACCGAGACCCTGTCACCAGTGCAGTGGCTCGGAGTCGGAATCGTGTTCGCCGCCATCCTCGGCGCCGCCCTCGCTGGCGCCGCCGGCATGCGCCGTGCCGCCCTCACCGCGCCCGAGCCTTAACCGGCGCGCCCGGGTGGGTTCTCAAGCGAACTCGGGCAACCATCGCTCCAGGTCGCGGAAGAACTGCGAACGGGGCAGGGCTGCTGTCGCCCCCAGCGACCGAGCCCGCACCATGGCGAACTCATCGACGTGAGGGCCGAAGGCAATCGTGCGGATCCCGGCCCCGGCTGCGGCGGTAATCGTCGCCTCGGCGGCGGGATCGGTGAGGTCGACCAGGACGACCACGTTTCCTGTCACCCGGTCGGGAGTGTGGATGGACTGCAGACCGAGGCCCCGCGCATTGACCACCCGCTCGATACGGTCTCGATCGGCCAGGTTGGCGGCCAACAACCCCACCGTCGGACGAGTCAGCGCCCTGGCCTTGGCCGACCCCCACACCAGGTGAGCCCGCCAGGTGTCTTCGCCCAAGTCTGCCGAGGAAGCCGGAGCGAGGTCGTAGACATCGCCGGGCAGGGCGGCGACGGCCATGGGGTCACGCACCGGCGGCGCCACGCCCGCTTCGGCCAGGGCGGCATTGGCGGGTGCCAGCGCCTCCTGGAACAACTCCAACGGCGTCCGCGGCTGCGACGAATAGGGACGGCCGAGCAAGTCCTCGAGCGCGGCGCGGAGCCAGTCCTCACCCTCCCGAATCGCCTCGGTGACCGGGGGCCATCGTCTGGCGGCCACACGATCTGAAGCATGGCGCGCAAAGGCAGCGAGGAGCGCATCACGGAGCACGACGGAGGCCTGATCCATGATCCGAGGGTAGGGGCGGTGCCATCTTCGTCTCCAACCCGCTCCGGTAGAATCGGGCTGCAACCACCGTCGAGAGAAGGATTTCATGCGCCGACTCATCCTCCTGGCATCGCTTCTGGCCCTGGTGGCGACCGCCTGCAAGATCGAGACCAACTTCGGAGCCATCATTCAGGCCAACGGCAGCGGCACCATCGTGGCCGAGGTCGGCATGGATGAAGAGGCCCAGACTTTCCTGCTGTCCGGGGGCACTGACCCCTTCGAGGGCAACGAACTCGCCGACTGCGTCGGCGCCCGCACCAGTGAGGACGACCGCGGCGACCTGCACTTCTGGATCATCGAATGCGACGTCGCCGACATCACCGAATTCGAATCCACGATGACCGATACCGACAACACCTTCTTGCAGTCGTTCGACATCACCGTCACCGACACGCTGGTATCGGTGCGCGGACAGGCGTCTGCCGAGGACACCCTCGGGTCCGAAGCGGGTGAATTCGACCCGGCCGTCTTCGAGGAGTCGATCTCGGCGAATCTCCGGATCACCATGCCGGGGCGGATCCTGGAGCACAATGCCGATTCGCAGAGCGGTAACACCCTCGTCTGGGTCATCCCGGTCCTGGGCGGTACCCTTGATGTCTCGGCCTCGTCCGATCCGACCGGTACCCCGGCGAGTGGCGGTGGCGGCGGCATTCCACTGTGGCTGATCATCCTGATCGTGGTGGTCGTCCTCGCCGGCGCCTACTACCTGTATATGCAGAACAAGAAGAAGGGTGGCGGCGCCTCCGCCGATACTCCGCCCCCAGCCCCGGCGGCGTAGTGCACCTGGTGGTCATCGACCTGATCCCGGCCCTCCTCTCGTGGGAGGGCCGGGACCTTTCCGGTGAGCCCGATGTCGCCCCGGAGGCGGCCCACGCCCTCGGACACCTCTACGACGCCTTCGAGATGATCGGTGTCGCCGACGCCGGCACCACTTCGTCGTTCCTGCGACGCCACCTCGAAGCGGCTGAGTTGGCCGCCTTCTTCGACGTCGTGGCCACCAGCGCCGAACATGGACCGATACTCACCGCGCGCGCGCTACGGCGCATCGTGCGCACCGCGGCCCCGAAGGAGAAGGGGATCGTCGTCACCGCCCGGCCCGCTCTCGCCGCCGACCTGCGCCGCTCCCGAATGGCGGTGGCCCTGACCACCCATGAGGAGTTCGAGTCGGTGATCGACGTGGTGTTCGACATTGCGGACGGTGGGGCGCGGCCGTAAGACGGGAAGACCCGGAGGCCGGAAACCGGAGGCCGGAAACGGGCAACGGGGAACGTGCCGGAGGGGCCGCTACGATGCCGCCCGACCGGAAAGAGGGCAGGTTCCGCGTGCAGGCTCATATCTTCGGCGTTCGCGGCTCGGTGCCCACTCCTGGACCAGCCAATCTTCGCTACGGCGGCAACACCTCTTGTGTGGGCATCGGAGACGATGGCGAGGCGCCCCGCCTGCTGCTCGATTTCGGCACTGGAGTAAGGAACCTGGCCGCCGCCCTCGGCGCAGATGCTTTTCGCGGCACGGTGCTGCTCGGCCACCTTCACTGGGACCACATCCTCGGCATCCCGTTCTTCCCGCCCGCCGACCATCCCGAGGCCAAGGTCGACGTCTACATGCCCGCCCAGGGGGATCCGGTAGCGGCCCTGGAACGACCGATGTCGCCCCCGGCATTCCCGATTACGCCAATGGGTCTACGCGGTGAGTGGTCGTTCCATGGCCTGGAGACGGGTGAGTACGAATTCGAGGGGTACCGGGTGACCGCCCGCGAGGTGCCCCATGGTGGCGGGCGCACCTTTGGGTACCGCATCCAAGGGGACTCCCGCACCATCACCTACATCTCCGACCACTGCCCGACGGCTCTCGGCGTCGGTCCGGACGGCATCGGGGCGTATCACGAGACGGCGCTCGAACTCGCCGCCGGAGCCGACCTGTTGATCCACGACTCGCAATACACACCGGAGGAGTTCGCTTCCCGCTCCGAGTGGGGGCACTGTGTCTGGGAGTACCCGATTGGCCTGGCAAGCCACGCCGGCGCCCGCCGCGTCCTCCTGACCCACCACGAGCCTGGCCACGACGACGCCTTCCTCGACGCAATCGCCGCCCGCCTTCCCGATCACGCCGCGCTGGCCGTCGAAGGTGCAGTCGTCACGGTCTAGGCCGCATGCGCTCATCGGCATCCTGCGGGGATGGCGAACCACAACAGTCAGCGGGTTCGCGCACACTTCTCGGCGCAGTCCTCGGCGGGTTCATCGCTCGTCGAACGGTTGGCACCCGCCAACCAACGGGCGAAACGCTAGGCGGGGGGAGTAGTCGGGTCGGCGACCGACTGGCCGGGCGGAAGCAACTGGTCCAAGGAGGACTCTTGCTCGGGGTCGAGTTCGATCATCGCCCGGGACGCCTCCGCCCAGGATTCGCCGAGCACTCGAGTGCGCCACAAGTGCCCCCCAATGATCTTGACAGACGCCATCACCGGTACCGCCAGCACGACTCCCCAGAATCCCGCCAGCGAGGCGCCGAGGACCAGACCAAGGATGATCGCCGCAGGGTGAATCCGCACAGTGGCTCGCAGCACGGTGGGGCTGATGAAGTGGTTGTCGATCTGCTGCACGATCAAAGCCACCAGGCCCGCCCACCCTGCGGTCTGCAGGTCGCGAGTCGCCAGCGCGACCAGCATCCCCAACGCTCCGCCCACCCAGGGGCCGACAAAGGGAATGATGTTGAGGAACCCGGCGATCATTCCGATCAGCAGCCAGAACGGAACCCCGACCGCCCAGAACCCGAAGCTGGTCATCACGCCCACGATCAGGGCGACGAGCAGCTGCCCGCGCAGAAAGCCACCCACGGCCAGGCCGAGTTCGCGGGTGACGAACAGGAACTCGCGGCGATTCCGCTCCGGGATCAACGACACCGTCTTCGCTCGTACCTTGGGCAGGTCGATGAGCAGATAGAACGCGATCACGGGCGCCAGCAGCAGCAAGAAGAGGGCCTCGAGGATGCCGAGAGTGACATCGGTGATGCGGCGCAACTGATCGTCGAAGAAGTCGCCCTCACCCCCGGTGAGCCTTTCCCGCAGCTCTTCGTACGAGGGCAGGTCGAGCTCTCCGAGTCCAAGATCGGAGCCAAGGCTCTGCAGATCGGCGATCAGGTCGTCGTAGATAGTGGGGAAGTTGTCGGCGAGCTGTTGGCCCTGTTCGCTTATGGACGGCAGCACCAGGAACCCAACCAGTGTGAGCGCCCCCATGAGAACGACGTACGACAGGCACGAGCCCAGCCACCGGGCCATGCCCCGAGCGTGCAGGCGGGTAACCACCGGATTGAGCAGGTAGATGATGGCGATGGCGAGCACTACCGGCGGCACGATCAGCCACGCCCGGCCGAGGATCCACAGCACGAGCCCGAGCAGAAGCAGGGTTCCGAGCAGACTCCAGGCGGCGAGTCCCAGCCGGCGCAGCCGGGGCTCGTTCATCCGGGGCTGCCGCCGCCGAGGCGGCGATCCACGCCCCGGCGCCGGGCCTCCTCGCGCAACTTGCGCAGGCGGCGAATGGTCATCGGATCCGCGGACTCTGCCGCCTGCTCGTCGACGAGACGGCGCAACACCTGGTAGTACCGGGTGGCGCTGATGCCGAGGTACTCCCTGATGGCCCGGTCCTTGGGCCCTGGATAGAGCCACCAGGACCCTTCGAATTCGAGAATCGCGCGGTCGCTCTCATTGAGCATGGCGGGACCGATGGTACGGGCGACCAACGTCGGGAACAGGGATTTCGGAAGGATCTCGCTGCCAGTCGAAGGTCTTCGAGCCGGGTGCCGGAATCGAACCGGCGACATCCTCTTTACAAGAGAGGTGCTCTACCAACTGAGCTAACCCGGCGGCGCGCCCAGGCTAGGCGGCACCGGCAGCTCAGGGCATCAAGTCGGCAGCGGCCTGGAAGAGGGCGCCCACCGCGCCCCCGAAAGCGCCCACGGCGAGAAAGGCCACCGCGGCGACGAACCCGACCATGAAGGCGTACTCCACCATGGTTGCGCCCTCTTCGCGTTCCCAGGCGAACATGACTCCTCCTCTGGGAGAGCATCGGCCCTAGGCACGGTCGATCTTGAGTCAGCTCTCAGCCTCCCGGGTGCCTAGTCCTGGTGCCTGCTCCGGGCCACTTCGTAACACGCCAGGGCGGCGGCCACGGAGGCATTGAGGCTCTCCACCGGGCCGTGAATCGGGATGGATGCAGTCACATCCACCCGCTCCCCCACGAGGCGGCTCAGGCCCTCCCCCTCGGCGCCGATCACGATCGCCACCGGCCCGGCGAGCAGATCCAGCCCGAACAGAGATCGGGACCCTCCGGCGTCGAGTCCAACGGTCCACACCTCGAGGCGCTTCAGCGACTCGACCACGTTGGCTATCGATGAGGCGAACACCACCGGGAGATGCTCCAACGCCCCCGCCGCGGCCTTGAACGCCGTGGCCTCGAGTGGCGCAGCGCGGTGCTCCGGCACCACCAGGGCGCCGATGCCGGCGGCCACCGCGGAGCGTGCCAAGGCTCCGACGTTGCGTGGGTCCTCGAGGTGATCGAGCACCAGCAGCGCCGCCGGCGTCACTGCCTTCACCGCGGCTTCGAGGGAAACCGTGGAGATGGGACGGCATTGCGCCACCACGCCCTGGGGAGCGTCGGTGGTGGAGTGGCTGCGCACATCGGCCACCACCTCGACCGCCACGCCGCCCCGGCGCGCCTCTGCGACCAGCACCTGAAGAGTGTCGATGCGGGAGCGCTCCACGAGCAGACGCTGCACTCGTCCCGCCGCCAGGGCCGCGGTGACCGCATGAACGCCTTCGACGCTGTTACCGATGCCAGGTCGTGCCATTTGCTCCATCCTCGAGGACGATGCCCAGCGCCGCCAGTTCCGCCCGGATCAGATCGGCGGTGGCAAAATCGCGTTCGTCCCGAGCCGCGGTGCGGCGGGCGATCAGTGCATCAACGGCCAGCTCCCCGGACTCCTCTGCCAACCCGACGCGGGCGGAAATGACGGCGATGGCGGAGTCGAGGTCGGACAGGTTGGTCGCGGGCTCGTCGATCGCCAGCACACCGGTGATGACGTCAAAGGCCGCAGCCACCGGTGTCGCATCCTCGCCCGAATCCAAGAGCCGGTTTCCCTCCCGTACTGCATCGAACAGCACCCCGAGCGCCGCCGCAGTGTTGAAGTCGTCGTCCATGGCACCCCGAAACGCCTCGATGGTGGCGGCGTCGGCGGCAGGAGTCACCGTGCCGAGACGGCGCCGAAAGGACCACAGCCGGTCGAGCGCGGCATCTGCCTCGGCGAGCAGATCAGGGGCGTACTCCAGCGGCTGGCGGTATTGGGCCCGGAGATAGAACAGGCGCACGGCCTCGGGACGATGCCGCTCGAGCAGGTCGAGCAGGCCGACCACGTTGCCCTCCGACTTGGACATCTTCTCGCCGCGCAGCGTCACCATCCCGTTGTGCAACCAGTAACGGGCGAAGGGTCGGGCGCGCGCCGCCGCCTCCGACTGGGCAATTTCGTTCTCGTGGTGGGGGAAGACCAGGTCGAGTCCGCCCCCGTGGATGTCGAACCCGAATCCGAGCTCCTTCTCCGCCATCGCGGAACACTCGATGTGCCACCCCGGTCGACCCGGTCCCCATGGCGAGTCCCACACCGGCTCCCCGGGCTTCGATGCCTTCCACAGGGCGAAGTCGAGCGGATCGCGCTTGTGCTCACCCGGCTCGATGCGGGCGCCGGAAAGCATCTCGTCCACGTTGCGGCCGCTGAGGCGGCCGTATCCCGGGAGGGAACGGACTGCGAAGTACACGTCCCCGCCGGCCGGGTAGGCGTGCCCGCCTGCGATCAATTGCTCGATCAGTTCGACCATCTCCGGGATGTGTTGGGTGGCATACGCCAGCGAGTCGGGGGGCGCGACTCGCAACCGCCGGTAGGCCTCGAGAAACTCGGCGGTCGTTCGGGTTGCGATCTCGGCTGCGGTGACACCTTCGGCTTGAGCCGCAGCGATGATCTTGTCCTCGACGTCGGTGATGTTGGTCACATAGCGCACCCGGAACCCGCGCCACGTCAGATAGCGCCGAATGACATCGAACGCCACCGCCTGGCGGCCATGGCCGACATGAGGCGCAGACTGCACCGTGGGCCCACAAACGTACAACGACACCTCACCAACGGTGCGCGTGACGAGCTCCTCGCGGACGCGCCCGAGGGTGTTGTAGATGTACATCCGGGGGGCGATGGTATCCGGTTGGCAATTGGCAACTGACTATTGGCCAGAAGGCGATGCCCAGTGGGCGAACTCGATCCCTACGGCCGAATCTGCGCATTTGCGATTCGCCAGACCCGTGCGGCTGCCCGGCCGCGTTCTTGCGGGCAGCGGGAAGCGAAGCAGGCAACGGGCAACGGGCCCTTCAGGCGCTCTCCTCCATCACCACCACCGCCATCGCCGCGATGCCTTCGTCGCGGCCGATGAAGCCGAGGGCGTCGGTGGTGGTGGCCTTCACCGAGCAGGCGTGTACCGGGATCCCGAGGGCGGCGGCGAGGGCGGTGCGGATGTTGTCGCGGTGCGGGGCGATGCGCACCGACTGGGCGATCACCGTGATATCGGCGCTGGCGAGGTGGAACCCGGCGGCGGCGGCTCGGGACAATGCGTCGCGCAGGATCGCGATGCTGTCGGCGTCGGTCCAGCGGGGATCGCTGGAGGGGTAGAACTCTCCCAGGTCCCCGAGTGCGGCGGCTCCGAGAACCGCATCGGTGAGGGCATGGGCGGCAACATCACCGTCCGACGTCGCCTCGACTCCGCGGGTCTCATCGACGATCACCCCACCCAGCACCACAAACCCTTCGGGAGCAAAGCGATGGGCGTCGATGCCCCATCCCACCCTCACGGCAGCAGAGCCTCGGCGACGGCCAGATCTCCGGCAAGTGTGACCTTCAGGTTGGAACTCTCCCCCGGCACGAACACGACGGTACCCCCAATTCGTTCCACCAACTCGGCATCATCGGTGGCGTCGACGTCGTCGGCCGCGTGGGCCTGGCGCAGCGCCGCCACCCGGAAGCCCTGCGGTGTCTGGGCCGCGACCAGCCCGCGGCGTGACATGGTCTCGATCACGGTGTCGCCATGGATCCGTTTCAAGGTGTCTGACACCGGTAGCGCCGGAATCACCGCGTCCACATCACCGCGAGCCAGGCGGCTGGCGACGGCCCGCGCCAGGGCCACGCTGGCCAGGGGACGGGCGGCATCATGAACCAGCACCGCGGTGGCATCGGCAGGAAGAGCGGCCAGACCGGCGGCGACCGAATCCCGACGGCGCTCCCCACCCGGCACTCCTCCGGGTACCGGTCCGACAACTACGACCGCGGTGACTCCGCCACCCTCGAGGGCGGCGGCGGCCCAACTCCACAGCGGCACCCCGCGCAGCAGAGCTTCTGCCTTGGGGGCGCCGAAGCGCTCACCGCGGCCGGCGGCGACGACGATGCCGTACAGGCTCACGCGGCCCGTTTGGCGAACAGGAGCCGTCCGATGGAGGTGCGCAGCGCTCCGGCGATCTCAATGTCGATGGTGGTGCCAACCAGTGCGGCGGCACCTTCCACCACGACCATGGTGCCGTCCTCCAGGTAGCCCACGCCCTGTCCCGGTTCGCTGCCAGCCTTCTCGATCGCCAATGAGACCAGGTCACCGGTCATCGGGCCGTTGCGCAGCGCTTCCCCGACAGCCTGGGGGTCGAGCACCTCGATGCCCCGCAGTCCGGCGGCGAGGCCCAGGTTGTGATCGGTGGTGATCAGGGTGGATGACGTCTCTGCGGCCAGCGCAAGCAGCTTGGCATCCACTTCGGCATGGCCGGGAAAGGAGCGCTCATCGACCGCCGTCGAGACACCGGTGACCGACCCCAAAGCAGCGAGCACGTCGAGTCCCCGCCGCCCGCGGCGGCGGTGATTGACCTGACCAGAGTCGGCGATCCCCTGCAACTCGTCGACGACAAAGCCCGGCACGATGATGTGACCCCGCAGCAGCCCGACCCGTGCCAGCTCGAGCACACGGCCGTCGATTGCGGCCGAGGTGTCGACCACCAGGCTGCGGGTGTCGATGGACTCCGACCTCGGCCGGGCGCGTGGCGTGAGGCCGGCGGAGGCCATGAGATCTTGTGACCGGGACGTAAACACCCGGGCGCCCACCGCCGCCAGGACGATCACCGCCAGGGCGCCGATCGACCAGCCCAGAACCTCAGGGAGCAGCACGATCGCGGGAACGGCGGCGATTGCGCCGACCAGCATCCCGGCCACGAGCCCGAACGCCCCGGCGAAGAGCTGCGCCCCGGAAACCCGATCGACTGCGGTGGGGACGCGGTCGATCCCGCGCCGCGCCAACCGGCCCGAGAGTCCTCCGGCGACGTATCCGACCCCGGCACCGATCAATGCCCCGATCACCGCTGACGTGTCGGGATTGGTGGCCGCCGACGTCCAATCCGGGGCGGCGCGCCCAATGGAGTACCCGAGTGCGGTGGCGGCGAGGGTGACGACCAGGCGAATGGCTTCGATGAGCATTCCGGCCTACTCCTCCTCGTCGGCGTCCAACCTCGGCAGGGACTTGTCGAGACGCTTCATCGCATCTTCTTCGGACAGATTGAGGGCAAACCGAAGCTCCGATGCCAGGATCATCCGGGCCTTGGACAGCATCCGCTTCAGGGCCGGTGAGATCCCCTTGGTCTGCTGTGCAAACGTGAGATCGCGCACCACCTCGGCAACCTGGAAGATGTCACCACTGTTTATCTTCTCGGTGAGGAGCTTGTACCACCGGCTCCAGTTCGCCCCGGCCTCCTCGGGTTCGGTGCGGAACACGGCCAGCACTCGCTTGGCTGCGGTCTTGGAGATGACGGGGCGTACTCCCAGATCGACCGATCGGCTCGCCGGGACCCGGAGGATGAGGGAATCGATCGCAACCTGGAGGACGAAGAAGTCCTGTTTCTTGCCGAGGAACTCGCGCTTCTCGGTGGCGATGATCGTGGCCGCTCCGTGATGCGGATACACCACCTTGTCGCCCTTCTTGAACGGGATCGGCTTGGGCGGCGGCGGCGGCGGGGGTGGCGCCGGCTTGGCGGGTGCGGCCTTCTTCGCGGGCTTCTTGACGACGGGCTTCGGTGCCGGTTTCTTGGCGGCGACCCGCTTGGAAGCTCGCTGGGCAGGGGCCTTCTTCGAGGCCGGCTTCTTCGAGGCCGGCTTCTTGGCGGCCGGCTTCTTGGCGGCCGGCTTCTTGGGTGCAGACCTTTTGGCCGGAACCTTCTTGACCGCGGGTTTCTTGGGCGGAGGCTTCTTGACCGCCGCCTTCTTGACGACGGGCTTCTTGACGGCGCGACGCGACGCCGGCTGGGCGGCGCGGGACTTCTTCGGA
>JBKKBI010000088.1:0-10908 GCA_046714175.1 Acidimicrobiia bacterium
CTTCCTGGCTGCCTACGAGGCGCTGGCGGGGATCACGCCGACCGCGGCGTTCCACGCTCACACCTACGACGCCACCACGCTGCTGCTGAGCACGATTGCTCGGATCGCGTTCGTGGAGGCGGATGGCACCCTGAAGATCGACCGTCAGGTACTGCGCGACACGCTGTACCAGACCCGGGACTTCCCGGGGCTGATCGGTCCGATCACGTGCGACAAGTATGGCGACTGCGGTTCGCAGGCCATCGCCATCATTCAGCACCTCGATCCGACCGATATCGCAACGAGCAAGGCGAGCGTCGTGTACGCCGAAGTGGCGGGCGTCGTCAACGAAGACTGATTGACTGACTGATTGAGACGGACGAGGGGAGGCCCGACCTGGGGTCGGGCCTCCCCTTTCCATAATCGGGATCCGCGATGACCACACGCAACACCGCCCTGCGTCGCATCCTGGCGCTCGACGCGCCCACGCTGGCGGTCGACTTCTTTCTCTTCGCTCTCAAGGCCTTTCTCGTCGTCGTGGCGGGGTGGGCGCTGATCGGGACCATCGCACTGCAGATGTCCGGCGAGGGCCTCAACGGCGAGGCGTGGGCTCAGGTTGCGGTCGGCGGTCTCACCCAGGGCTTCATGTATGGACTGATCGCTTTGGGGTACTCGATGGTCTACGGCGTCCTCGGATTCATCAACTTCGCCCACGGCGAGGTGTTCATGACCGGCGGCATGACCGGGTACTTCGTCGCCGACGCTTTGGTCGGCGCGGGGTTGTGGGTGTCCAACTTCCCGCTCGCTTTCCTCATCGTCCTGCTGTGCTCCGTCATCGCTTCCACGGCAGCGGCGGTCTTGATCGAGCGCATTGCCTACCGACCGCTGCGTGGTGCCCCGCGGCTGATCCCGCTCATCACCTCCATCGGGATTTCATTCTTCATCCAGTACGCCGTGATGGGGTTGTTCGGCGAGGCATTCCGAACCATGCCGGTGAATCCGATCGGTCTGCAGGACCGCATCAACATCCTGGGCCTGGAAATCGAGGGGATCAAGCTGTTGGTGATGGGCACCGCCACCGCGGCGATGGTGGGCTTGTGGTTGTTCGTGAACCGCTCCAAGACCGGCCGGGCCATTCGCGCGGTGTCTGAGGACAAGGAGATCGCTTCGTTGATGGGGATCGACGTGAACCGGGTGGTGGTGACGACGTTCGCCGTCGGTGGCGCCATGGCCGGCGTGGCCGGGCTGTTGTGGGCGATGCTGTTTCGCAAGGTGTTCTTCCTCACCGGTGTCCTCCCCGGGATCAAGGCGTTTACGGCCGCGGTCCTCGGTGGCATCGGAAACCTGGTGGGTGCGATGCTGGGTGGACTCACTCTCGGTGTGGTCGAGGCCGCCGGACCATCGCTGATCGGAGGGCTCCGATGGGAGGTCCCGATCTGGCTGGGGCTTTTCGTGTCGGTGCTCTCACTGCTCGGATTGGTGTTGGGGGTACGCATAGTCCGCAGCGCCGCGCCGGGCCGCCTCGGCACGGGCGTGGGCTACGTGGTCTTCGGCGCGGTCGGTGTGGTGTTGGGACTCACGGTCCTTCCGGGATCCACGGTGGTGATCCCCGGCGCTTCAGGGCTCAAGGACATGATCGCCTTCATGGTTCTCATCGGAGTGCTGATGATCCGTCCCGGGGGGTTGCTCGGGGAACGGCTTTCGGTGGAGGATCGGGTGTGACCACGCCTTCGCTGTCCGCGGCGGTGCGCTGGGGTGCCATCGGTGGGCTCACCGCGATCTTCATCTCGGCCATCGGGATGGCGGAAGCGTTCGATGGCCGTAAGGTGGTCGATCCCTGGCTCAGCGTCGGCTACCTGTCGCTGCTGTGGATCCCGCTCGCCTTCGGGTTCCGCGCCAACCGCAGGGTGGTGTTGGAGGGCACGACCGCACCGACATTGGGTGTCGCGGAGGTGCTGCGCGGGGCGATCACCGGTGCGGTTGTGGGGATGATCGTCGCGGCCTTCATCCTCCTCGTCGACGCCGTCAACCTGCGGCCCGTTCTGATCAACATCACCCCTTCCCTCGTGGACATGCTCACCTTCGATACGGGCTCGCCGCAGGGCATCCCGCTCGTTCTCGCGATCGCCGTGGGGCTCGGAGCCGTCGGCGGAGCGCTGCACCTTGTCCCGGCACGGCTGCGGTCTCTGGCGGGGCGAGTAACGCTGTGGATACTCGTGTTCGGCTTTGCCGAGTTGCTCATCGGCAGCTTCCTGCGCGAGGTGGGTCTGGGCATGGTCGACAAGTTCCTCTACAACCTCGACCGCACCATCCCGTGGCACTCGGCGCTGGCGATCGCACTCGCCGTGATCGTTCCCAGCATTCTGTTCCGGGGCCGGGTGCAGAGAGTGCGGGCGGGTTTCAGCACGCTTCCGGTCGGGCGGCGCCGCCGCGTCGGCTTCCTTCTTGCCGGGGCGTTGGTGATTTTCGGGATGGTGATCCCGGTCAACTTCGGACCGTTCCTCAACGAGGTGTTGGCCACCGTCGGGCTGTTCATGCTCATGGGCCTCGGACTGAACATCGTGGTGGGGTACGCCGGACTGCTCGACCTGGGATACGTGGCGTTCTTCGCCGTCGGCGCGTACTCGGCTGCGATCCTGACTTCGGCATCCTCCCCCAAATTCACTCCGGAATTGGCGTTCTTCGCCGCGGTGCCTTTTGTCATCCTCATCGCGGCCCTGGCGGGGCTCATCGTCGGCACGCCGGTGATCCGGATGCGCGGCGATTACCTGGCGATCGTCACGCTCGCCTTCGGTGAGATTGCCCGACTCATCTTTCAGGCGGACTGGCTCAAGGGAATCTTCGGCGGCGCCCAGGGCATCAGAGTCGACCCGGCTCGCATCCGGACCATGTTCGGGTACGTGCTGATCGGGGTGGGCCTGATCGCATTGCTCATCGGGGTGCTCCGCTGGTGGGCGGCGCGTTCCATCGCACGCGAGCGCGGCGAGCAAGACTCACGGACGACATCAGGCGCGATCGTCGCGGTGCTCGGAGCCGTGGCGATTGCGGTGGGGTTCGCCTTCCCCGACTTCGCCACGTGGACGGCGCGGGGTATCGACACCGAGCAGATCTTCCGGTTTGTGCTCGTGCTCGTCGCCATCGCAGCCTTCGTTTCCTGGCGCCTGGAGGATTCGCGGGTGGGGCGGGCGTGGGCGGCGATGCGCGAAGACGAGCATGTGGCCGAGGCGATGGGGATCAACGTGGTCACCGCCAAGCTCACGGCCTTCGTTACGGGTGCCGTGCTGGCCGCGTTGGGCGGCGCTCTGTTCGCCATCAAGATCGGAACCATCTACCCGAGTTCGTTCCGGCTCGTGCAGTCGATCATCATTCTGGTGATCGTGATCGTCGGCGGCATGGGCAGTTTGCGCGGTGTCGCCCTGGGTGCATTGGTGCTGATCGGGGTATTGGGCGGCCCGACCCAGCCCGGGATGTTGCGCGAGTTCGAGGAGTTCAAGCTCTTGATCTACGGCGTGCTCCTGATCGTGATGATGCTGAAGCGCCCCGAGGGTCTGCTCCCCACGGCGCGCCGCACCCGGGAACTGCACCAGGAGGAGTTCCTCCAGGACGCCTGGATCAAAGCCAAGGCCGACGAGATCGAGGAGGGGGAGTGATGGCGCCACTTCTCCAGATCCGCGACCTGCGCAAGAAATTTGGCGGACTCAATGCGCTGGGAGGGGTCGACTTCCATGTCGATGCTGGGGAGATCGTCAGCGTGATCGGACCTAACGGGGCCGGCAAGACCACGTTCTTCAACACGATCAGCGGGCTGTACCCGCCAGACTCAGGGGAGATCCTGTTCGAGGGTTCCGACGTGGCCGGGCTGAACCCCGACCAGATCACCCGGCGGGGGATCGCGCGCACCTTTCAGAACGTGCGGCTATTCCCCAACATGACCGTGCTGGAGAATGTGATGGTCGCCCAGCACTGCCGGACCACCAAGGGGATGTGGCCGGCGCTGTTCCAGACGCCGGGCTTTGTCCGCGAGGAACAGGAGATCCGGGAACGGGCCCGAGAGATTCTGAGCTTCTTTGGCTCGCGGCTTACCGGGTATCGCCACGAGCAGCCGGCGTTCGTACTCTCCTACGCCAACCGGCGCCGGCTGGAGATCGCCCGGGCCATGGCCACCCAGCCCAAACTCCTGCTGCTCGACGAGCCCACCGCAGGAATGAACCCGCGGGAAACGATCGAGCTCACCGGCCTGATTGGCAAGCTGCGCTCTGAGAAGGAATTCACGGTCGTGGTCATCGAGCACGACATGAAAGTCGTGCGCGATGTGTCCGACCGAGTCGTGGTGCTCGACCACGGCGTCAAGATCGCCGAGGGTACCTACGAACAGGTCTCGTCCAATGACGACGTCATCGAGGCCTACCTCGGCCGACCCGCCGCCAAGGACGAGAGCCCATGACCGACCGCACCCCGCTGCTCGAGTTCCGCAACGTCGACACCTACTACGGCCCGGTCCACGTCCTCAAGAACGTCAACATCGAGATCTACCCCGGCGAGATCGTCTGCCTTCTCGGCGGCAATGCTTCGGGCAAGACCACGACGCTGAAGACCGTCCTGGGCATGGTGATCCCGGTGGCGGGCGACATCCTTCTCGACGGCGACGTCATCACCAAGCTCTCCACCAGCGACCGTGTGCGACGCGGGCTCTCGATGGTTCCGGAGAATCGACGACTCTTCAAACGGATGACGGTCAAGGAGAACCTCGACATCGGCGCCTTCCTCCGCACGGATCGGGAGAACCTCGAGGCCGACCTGGAGCACATCTTCACCCTGTTTCCCCGGGTCAAGGAGCGGCTCAACCAAAAGGCGGGCACCCTGTCTGGCGGCGAACAGCAGATGGTGGCAGTGGGACGGGCGATGATGGCTCGTCCCAAGGTGCTCCTCATGGACGAGCCATCGATGGGCCTGGCCCCGGTGTTGGTGGCGCAGAACTTCGAGATCATCCAGCAGATCAACGAGGCGGGCACGACGGTCTTTGTCGTGGAGCAGAACGCCAACATGGCGCTCTCGATCGCCGATCGCGGCTACGTGCTCCAGACGGGAGAGATAGTCCTTTCCGACACCGCCCAGGCGCTGCTCGCCAACCCCGAGATGCGCAAGGCGTATCTGGGGGAAGTGGAGTGAGAAGCTGACCTGTCGGTTGTGAGCCCGCCACGCGGTACCATCTGCGGCCCCATGGACCACGAACTCACCACTCTGCCCAATGGACTTCGGGTCATCACCGAGGCGATGCCCTCGGTTCGTTCCATCGCTGTCGGGGCTTGGGTGGACACCGGGAGCCGCGACGAGATCGGTCTCGAGGCGGGGTGCTCCCACTTTCTCGAACACCTGTTGTTCAAGGGGACCGAGGAGCTGAGCGCCCAGGCCATCGCAGAAGCCTTCGACGCCGTTGGCGCCAGGAGCAACGCATTCACCTCCAAGGAGTACACGTGCTTCTGGGCGCAGTTGCGCGACGAGGACCTCCCCATGGGGCTCGGACTGTTGGGTGAGATGCTGCAACGGCCCGCCTTCCGTGAGGATGAGATCGAGTCGGAGCATCACGTCGTGCTCGAAGAAATCAACATGAATGACGACGATCCCTCCGACGTCGCCCACGACCAGTTTGCCGAAGCGCTGTGGGGTCAACACGTACTCGCCCTGCCGGTTCTGGGCACACGGGAGACCATCGCCGCCATGACCCGTGATGTCATCGCCGGTTACTGGAAGCGCCGCTACCACCCCAAGACGGTGGTGATTGCCGCCAGTGGCAACTTGGAGCACGCCGCGATGGTGGACCTGGTGGAGGAGCGCTTCGGGACCTGGACCGGTACCGATGCCGGTCACACCTTTACGCGTCCGACCATCGTCTCCAACGTGAAGGTCGTGGAACGCGATACCGAGCAGGCTCATCTCGTGATCGGCTCGGAAGGGCTCGACCGGGCCGATGAGCGCCGATTCTCGTTTGGCATCCTCAACCACGTTCTTGGCGGAGGAATGTCGAGCCGGCTGTTCCGCGAGATCCGGGAGGAGCGCGGGCTGGCATATGCCGTCTATTCGTTCCGGATGCCCTACGCCGATTCGGGGGCCTTCGGCGTCTATGTCGGCACCACCCCGCATCAGACCGCACAGGTGCTGGAGCTGGCGCGGGAGCAGATCGCCAAGGTGGCCGCCGAAGGGATCACGCTCGACGAGCTCGATCGCGCCAAGGGGTACACCAAGGGCTCGCTGGCGTTGTCGATGGAAGACACCAACAGCCGGATGGTTCGCCTGGGCCGTCATGAGCTCACCGGGGTGGAGCACCTCTCCCTCGACGAGACCGTGGCCCGGATCGAGGCGGTGACGCTGCAAGACGTGCACGATGTCGCCGCCGAGGTGCTGGGGGGTCCGTTCGTGATCGGGGCAGTGGGACCATTCGACGAGATCGCCCTCAGCCGGCACGTGTCATGACCCGGGTGGCGGTGTCCGGGGCCGGCGGGCGGATGGGCCGCCTGGTCGCCGAGACGGTGGCCGTCACCAGCGGCATGGAACTGGTCGCCGGATACGACCCCTCCCACTCCGGGACCGCAGTAGCCGGGGTGACGATCAGCGCCGATCCGACCGTCGTGGGTGAGGCCGAGGTGGTGGTGGAGTTCACCACCCCGGCGGTCGTCGATTCCAACCTGGCGCTGTGGCGGGCCCACGGCGTGCACGCCGTTGTCGGCACTTCAGGTTTCCACGCCGCTCGCCTCGAGGCGCTGACCAAAGCCTGGGGGAGTGGGCCGCCCAACTGCCTCGTGGTGCCCAATTTCTCCATCGGGGCGGTGCTGATGATGCGCTTCGCCGAGATGGCTGCGCCGCACTTCGCCGCGTCCGAGATCATCGAACTGCATCACGACCGCAAGGTCGACGCTCCTTCAGGCACTGCGCTCAGTACTGCGGCGCGCATCGCCGCCGCCGGCGGCGGTCAGGAGCGGGCAGTGGAATCGGCCGAGACTGTGGCCGGGGTGCGTGGCGGCGATGTCGGCCCCAGGGTGCATTCGGTGCGTCTCCCCGGATTGCTCGCCCACCAGGAGGTTTTGTTCGGAAGCCCCGGGGAGAATCTGATCATCCGCCACGACAGCACGGATCGGATCTCGTTCCTCCCCGGCGTGCTGCTGGCGATCCGCAGTGTCGGCGCCCTGCGCCAACCGGTGACGGTGGGTCTGGATTCTCTGCTGGGGATCTAGACCAGCGACTCTGGCCGGAAGCGGGTAGCGGGAAGCGACTGTCGACTAGAACAGTTCGCTCGCCAGCCGTTTCCGATAGGCGGCGGTGAGCGGGTGCTCGGGGCCGAGCAGGCCGAGGACGTCGACGATGGCGCGCCGGGCCTTCTCCCGCAGTGGGCCGCCGTTGCGAATCACGGTGAGCATGTTGTCCAGGCCGGGTTCGTACTCTCCTTTGGCGGCGAGCGCCGCCCCCAGCTCGAGCCTGGCGGCGTCGTCGTTGGGGTCGGTGGCGAGCCGCTGTTCCAGGATCGTGAGATCGACGTCGGCCCCTGCCGCCAGGCGTGCGGCGGCTTCGAGACGCTCCACGTCGGCCGTGCGGGGCAGCCTGCCGAGCACCACGAGGGCATCGTCGGTCTGCTTGCGGGCGATGAGCAGTGCCGCCAGTGCGGTGGCGGCTTCCGGGTGGTCGGGCACCTTGGCCAGCACCGCCCGATAGCGCTCCTCGGCGCCGGCTTCGTCGCCTTCCATGGTCAGGTCGCGCGCCTCGTCAACCAGACGGTCCGCCTCGGTGGGGAGGAGGGCGTCGATCCAGGATCGGACCTGGGACTCGGACTTGGCTCCAATGAAGGTGGCGGCGGGTCTCCCGTCCTTGAAGGCGATCACGGTCGGGATCGACTGCACCTGGAACTGGGCCTGCAGTTGCGGGTTGGCGTCGACGTCGACCTTGACGAGTTCGAACGCGCCTTCGTACTGCGCGGCAAGGCTCTCCAGGATCGGTCCGAGTACGCGGCACGGCCCGCACCAAGTTGCCCAGAAGTCGACGACGACCGGCACCTCGGCGCTGCGTTGCAGCACCGCGGCCCCGAACTGGGTCTGGTCGATGTCTTTGACGAAGCTCATTTCGTGAGGACCAACATGGGCACGGGTCCAGGATATTCCGTTCCGGCTGCCAGCTGACAGCTCACGGCTGACGGCGGCGAAGCACTACCGTTCCTCCCATGACCGCTCCATTCGGCCGGCTGCTCACCGCCATGATCACCCCGTTCACCACAGAAGGGGCTCTCGACGTGGAGCGGGCGTGGGAGCTCGCCCGCCACTTGCTCGCCACCGGTTCCGACGGCGTGGTGGTGGGCGGGACCACAGGGGAGTCGCCGACGCTGAGTGCCGACGAGAAGCTGGTGCTGTTCCGCACGGTGGTGGAGGCGGTGGGCGGACGCGGGTTGGTTCTGGCGGGAACCGGTACCTACGACACCGCCGAGTCGGTGCACCTCACCGAGCAGGCTGTCGCCGCCGGAGTAAACGGGGTGATGGCGGTGACACCGTATTACTCGCGGCCCTCGCAGGCCGGTCTGGTGGCCCATTTCACCGCCATCGCCGAGGCTTCCGCGGTCCCGGTGCTGGTGTACAACATCCCTTCGCGCACTGGCCGGTTGATCGAGGTCCCCACCCTGGCCCGCCTCGGTGAGCATCCTCGCATCGTGGCCGTAAAGGACGCGGTGGGAGACCTGGCCTTCACCACCAAGACGATCAAGGCTTGTGGGGACTCGCTGGCCGTCTACTCCGGTGACGACATCCTCACGCTTCCGATGATGTCGGTGGGCGCCGTGGGGGTCGTGTCGGTGGCATCACACCTCGCCGGGGAGCGCATCGCCGCCATGGTCGCCGCTGCGGCCGAGGGCAGATGGGACGAGGCCCGGCGTCTCCATCTGGCACTCACCCCCCTGTTCGAGGCCTGCTTCCTCGAACCGAACCCGATGCCGGTGAAGGCGGCCATGGATGCGCTGTGGAAACCCGTTGGTGATCCCCGGCTGCCGCTGGTACCGGCCGCGGCGGCGACACTTGCCGCGGTCAAGGAGGCACTCGCTTCCGCCGAGTCGGCCGGATGAGCGTACGCATCTCCTTCCTCGGCGGTCTGGGGGACATCGGCCGCAACTGCGCCTCCATCGAGGTGAAAGGCAAGCTGGCCCTGATCGACTGCGGGTTGATGTTTCCCGACGAGCACATGCTCGGGGTCGATCTCGTGCTCCCCGACTTCGCTTCGGTGTTGGCACGGCGCCGGGATCTGGAATGCGTCGTGCTCACCCACGGCCATGAGGATCACGTCGGGGCACTGTCCTATCTACTGGCCGAGGTGAACGTTCCTGTGTACGGCACTCCGCTCGCCGTGGCGTTGGCGCGTAACCGCATCGAAGAGGCCGGGATCACCGCCGATCTCCGTCCGATCGCCACCGGGGTCTGGACCGACCATGGGCCCTTCCGGTTCATGTTGATTCCGGTGTCCCACTCCATCCCCCAGGGGGCGGGGATCGCCTTCGACACCCCGGAGGGGATCGTCGTACATTCCGGCGACTTCAAGCTGGACCCCACCCCGATCGACGGGGTACCTACCGACCTCCCCGAGTTCGCCGCACTGGGGAGGCGCGGGGTGCGACTACTGCTCTCCGACAGCACCAATGCCGAGGTGCCCGGGTTCGTGCCGTCGGAGTCCAGCCTGGCGCAACCCCTGTACGAGATCGTGGTCGAGACCACCGGGCGGGTCATTGCGGCGTGCTTCGCCAGCCACATCCATCGGGTGCAGCAGATAGTCAATGCCGCGGTCGACGCCGGCAGGTTTGTCGGGTTCATGGGCCGGACGATGCTCCGCAACGTTCCCACCGCCGAGGAGCTGGGCCTGTTCTCGATCCCGGAGGATCGCGTCCTGCCGATCGAGGAGCTGCTCACCTTGCCCCCCGAAGAGACCGCCATCGTCTGCACGGGCAGCCAGGGGGAGCCTTTCGCGGCGTTGTCGATGATGGCGTCGGGGCAGCACCGCTGGGTGCAGGTCGGTGAGGGCGACACGGTGCTCATCTCGGCGCGGCCGATTCCCGGCAACGAGATGAAGGTGTCGCGGGTGATCAACGGCCTCCTCCGCCGCGGCGCTCGGGTGTTCCACGGCAACAACGCCAACGTGCACGTCTCGGGGCACGCCGCCCGCGAGGAATTGAAGACTTTCATCAATGTGGTCCGTCCCGCCGGATTGGTGCCGGTCCACGGCGAGTACCGCCACATGGTGGCGCACGCCGCGTTGGCGCGGGAGATGAACGTCGCCGACGTGATGGTGTGCGAAGACGGCGACGCCGTGGTGCTCGAAGGAGGCAAGGTGTGGAAGGAGGAGAATGCGGTCCCCGCGGCCTATGTCTTCGTCGACGGGCTCGAGGTGGCGGGCTCGGTACAGGGGATCATCCGCGATCGCCAGCACCTTTCCGAGGACGGGGTCGTGGTGGTGACCCTGGCAGTGGACGGCCACACCGGGGAGATCGTGCAGGGCCCCGACCTGGAGAGCCACGGCTTCATGGACGACCCCACCGACGTGTTCGCCAAGGCCCGGGTCGCCATCGCGAGCGAGATGCCCGACGTGGAGCTGCCGGTCGATTCTGCCGCGCTGCGACGCAAGGTGAAAAGCATCGTCAATCGGGTCACCCGGGCTGAGACCGGCCGCCGGGCGGTGGTATTGGTAGTCGTCCTCGAGGTCTGAGCAAAGAACCTATTGGCCCTCGCCCCTAGCCCCTCGCCCCGTTCTTGTCTCGCCCCTCGCCCCTCGCCCCTCGCCCCTCGCCCGGGTCATTTACGCAGGGACGACACCGGTGTAATCTCCTTGCCACATGCCATCGCGGAAGTCCGCCCGCCGGGGCAACGGGCGGGGCGGGACATCCCGAAGCACCAATACGTCGGCCTCGCAGCC
>JBKKBI010000089.1:0-9104 GCA_046714175.1 Acidimicrobiia bacterium
TGAACTGGGCGGAAAGGTCGATCGTGACGATTCCGTCGGCAAGCTCATAACCCAGCACGGTGGTCCCCGCCGGAATCGCCGTCGAGATGGCAGGCACCGCGGTCGTCTCGTCGAACGCCGGACCGTCGAACAGCGCCTCGAGGGTGCCGCCGACCATATCCGAGGTGTCGAGCGGCCGCCCCACCGGGATCAAGTAGGGACCGCTCTCCCAACCCGGACCGGTGGAGTCGACAAAAAAGTACACCGTGGTGGCGCCGTCGAAGTCCACGACCGTGGTGACCGCCCCCTCCGAAGTGCTCACGGCACCGGTGGTCGTGGTGTCGCCTCCCGCCACCTCACCACCCGCACCGGAGTTGAGGAACCACAGCAGGCCGAAGCCGAGGACGGCCACCGAGAGAGCAGCGACGGCCGCCACTGCCCATCCGGGAAGTCCCTGACGGGCGCCTCCGCCGACAATGCGCTCTGCCACCGACATCGGGGCACCGGGCAGATCACCCGGCACCGGGTTGCGTCGCTTCATCTCATCGAACGGGTCGCGGCTCATCGTCCACCTCTCTCATCCCACGCAGCGTTCAGCCGGGCGCGGGCCCGGTGCAGCCTGACGGTGGCTGCGTTCCTGGAACATCCGAGGGCCTGCGCCAGAGCGTCAGGGCCGAGACCCTCCCACGCCACCAGCATCAACACCTCGCGGTCTTTGTCGTGGAGAGCGGCCAGGGCGCGATCGAGCTCCGTCGGGTCCGGCTCGTAGCGGCGCTCCGGTTGTGACAGCGACCGTGCCTCGAGGCGAGCCCGTCTCTGGGCCGCCCTCTGCTGGTTCGCCACCACCCGACGCGCCACCCCGAACAGCCAGGGCAGCGCCTCCGGCTCGTCGGGGACACTGCGGATTCGTCGCCATGCCACGGCAAACACCTCGGCGGTGGCGTCGGCAGCATCGTCCCGGCCGATGCGACGGGCGGCGTATCCGAACACAGCGCCGTAGTGGCGTCCGAAGAGGTCTCGAAAGGAATCCTCGAGGGATACCCCTCGGGACCCGGCGCGGGCCACGGTCATGGTGCTCTCCATGATCACCTATGTCCGGGGTGGCGCAGGGATTACACCCCTCCGGATGCCCGCTTCCCGCCACCCGCCGCCCGCCACCCGCCACCCGCCAGACCGGACCGGAGTCACCCGGCTGGCTGGTGGCTGGAGGCTGGGGGCTGGGGGCTTTCCTCCAGCAGGAGCGAGGGAACGAACTCCGCCCGTCCTCGTCCTCGCACCGCCAACGTGCCCAGAGGCCAGACTCGGACCTGGATCTCCACTTCGACCTCGACGGTGCGTGGATCCCAGGTGGGATTGGGTGGGCACACGCACCACACCAGTCGGGCGCCATTGGCCGCGGCAAAACGCGCCGCTTCCTCGGCCGGGGTCCCTTGGGCGCCAAAGGGAAGGAAGGTGACGGGTGCCGCCGCCAGGGCGGCAGCATCGGCGGCGGCGTTGGCCTCGGTTCGAGTCCGCAGCCACGACCCGACGGCGGCGAGCCCCACCCCCAGCACCAGCGCCACCGCGATGACGCCGAGCAGGGTGACGGCGGCACTTCCCCTCTCGCTCAGCGCTCCACCCGCATCACCGCCCGCGCCGCCAGCACGACATCGAACCCACCAAAGATGGGGGCTGCCACCCGGTGACGCAAGCGCACCACCACTTCGGCCCGGCCACCCACGACGTGCTCCCGTGACACCGACACCCGGGCGCGGCCCGCGGCATCGGGGGCCAGGGACCTTCGCACCGCGGCCACCGCCCGCTCGATCTCCGGAGAGGCGGCAGCCTCGCGGGCACCCTCGCGGGCGGCATGGCTCACCTCGAGCTGCACCCGTGCGGCCACGGCGACCTCGACGACCGCAAGCAAAACGAGCAGTACCAGGGGCAGGACCAGGGCGAACTCCACCGCGGCACTCCCCCGCTCAGCCCGCCGCAAAGCCGCGGACCCGATTGATCACCGCTTCGAAGAACGAGGGCAAGGCATCGGACCCTGCCACCCAGGAGATCAAGGCGAGGGCAACGATGGCAGCGGCGACGATGACCAGGGCGTATTCGGCGGTGGCCTGTCCCGACTCGGATCGCATGGCGGACTCCTTTGACCTAGGGAATGGGAGCAAGCCGCGCCAGGGCCTGAAGCAGGGCTGGTCCGACGGCGAGGACCACGAACCCGGGAAGGATGAGGAGGGCGAGGGGCAGCAGCAGCCGCACCGGGAGCCGCCGCGAGGCGGTGATGCGTGCTTCATGACGGGTGTGGCGCACCCGGTCGGCGTGGGCGGTGATGGCCGCCACCACAGGCGCCCCGGAGGTGACCGCGGCTGCGGTGACCCGCCCCAGATCGGCGAGCCTCGCCCCGGCCGCGGCGAGCGCGGGAGCCGTGCCGAGACGATCCATCTCGCCGAGCAGAGTCTGCACCTCGGAGGACAAAGCGGGGTGGATGTGGGGCCGAGCAGCCTCGAGTGCACCGCGCACGGTCCGTCCGGACGCCACCCCGAGCCCCACCAGATCGGCAAGGAGCACCACGTCGCTATCGGCCGCGGCCCGGTCGCGGGTGATGGCTGCCGCCCGCCGCCACCTACGCACCGCCACCAGCACGGCCACCGCTGCGGCGGTCGGCAGCACGACCACGACCAGACCCCACAAGGTGGCGCCGGCGGCGAGCGGGTGCTGCCATCCACGGCGCCGCGCCTCCCGCACCGCAACGACCGCGAGCACAAGCGCGATCACCGCTCGGCCCTCCGCACCATCCCGACGACTATGGCCACCCCGGAGAGTTGGAGGACCAAACCCACCGCCACGATCATTGCCAGCGCCGGATCGCCTCCGGCATCGAGGCGACCCGACACCACCGTGCCGATCAGCAGCGCCACCGGCAGGCCCGCCACCACCCAGGCCGACGCTCGCGCCTGAGCGGTTAGTGAGCGCCGCTCGCGCTGCAGTTCGCCCTCTCGGGCCGCACGCAAAGCCAACGACTGCATCACGGCCGCGGCCGGGCCCCCGCCCTCGGCGGCGAGCAGCCAAGACGCGGCGGTGAGCCGGCCGTGGCTGGGGAGCGCCGCGGCGAGCATCACGGCGACTGTCGCCGCCGAGAGCCCCGCGGCCGCAGCACGCGCCGCCGGATCCAACGGCAGACGATCGCTGCGATCAGCCGCGGCCACGAGCGCCGAACGCAGCGACGCGCCGGCTGTCAGCTCGGCGCTCAGTGTCTGCAGGAACGCAGCCTCATCGTCTGGCCCGGACCGGCCGCGCCGCTGCCACCACCGCGCCCCGACGGTGTAGGCAACGATCGCGGCCAGGGCGGTCGCGGGATGGGTGGCGGCGAGCCACCCCAGACCGACCAGGACGAGGGGAACGCCGGCCGCGATCGCACCCGCTGCGACCACGACGGTCACCACGACCACACCACCGAGGTATCGCGGTCGTGGACCGCCACCACCTCCACAACTCGCCGTCGACCCTGGCGCCGTTCGAGATGTACCACCATGTCGATCGCGCCCCGGAGCATGCGGCGCACCGCGCGTTCGGAGACCCGGGCCTCGCCGGAGAGCGCCAGGGTCTCCAACCGCCACAGCGCCTCGTCGGGCCCGTTGGCGTGCACCGTGCCCATCGAGCCGGCGTGTCCGGTGCTCATCGCCTGAATCAGATCCAACGCTTCTGGTCCGCGTACTTCACCGACCACGATGCGATCGGGGCGCATCCGCAACGCGTGACGGACGAGCGTGCGCAGCGTGATCTCCCCCGCCCCCTCGGCATTCGGGGGGCGCGCTTCCAGCCGAACCACATGCCCCCACAGCCGCAACTCGGCGGAGTCTTCGATCGTCACCACCCGCTCCGAGGATGGGATCTCAGCCGACAGCACATTGAGCAATGTGGTCTTGCCCGAGCCGGTGCCGCCGCACACCAACAGGTTGCGGCGCTCCCGCACCGCGGCCGCCAGCAACATCGCTCCCGCGTCGTCGATCCCGCCCGCGGCCACCAGGTCGGAGAGCGATCCCATCGTGGCCCGAAACCGCCGCACCGCCACCACCGGGCCATCGACCGCCGCCGGTGGGATCACCGCATGGAGACGGGAGCCGTCGGGCAGACGGGCATCCACGGCCGGTGCCGCCCGATCGATACGCAATCCGAGCGGGGCGATGACACGCTCCACCGCCGCTACCACCGCGTCCGCGCCCGAGAACGCGACTTTGGTTCGCATCAGTTCGCCGGCGCGCTCCACCCAAATCTCGTCGGGCCGATTGACCAGCACGTCGGTGACCAGCGGGTCGGCCAGCAATGGCTCCAGGGGGCCGAGGCCGACCAACTCGTCCACCGCCCGGGCGGCAGCTCGCGGATCGAGCGGGGCCTCCTCAGCGGCCAGCACCGCGGCCGCCCGTGCCACGTCAGCGTGCCGCAGGGGCACACCGGCGGCGACGATCCGGTCGACGATACGGTTCACCGCACCCACGGAAACCTCCACACCGCTCCCCAGGCCGCGATCCAGCGGTCGCGTCCCGGCGGGCGGCGACCGTGCAGCAGGCTGTCGACGGTGATCGGGCGCGGCACTGGCAGGCGGATCCCGGCTGCGGGGAGGCGCACCAGCGCCGGTGTCGCTTGGAACACGGCCGGCCCATCCCCCAACGGGAAGAGGTTGCCCGGCAGCAGCATCCGCACCGGGACCACGGGGTGGCCGTCGAGCACCGGTCGGGGTCGCGGCGGCAGGCGCAACACCACGGTCGGATGCGCGGCCACCAACGCATCGACCACCCCGGCCGCCGTCGCCGCCGCAACGCCACCGTTGCGCAGCACGGCTACCCCGGGACGCGGCACGAGGTCGGGGCGACGCAACCCGGCGGCGACGAGATCTGCCAGCGATCGCTCTCCGGGATAATGGGGGCCACCGCTGTCGAGATCGACGACCAGCGCCGAACCGGCGGCGAGCGCCAACCCGAGCGGGGCGAGCGCGCCGAGCAATCCGTCCTCCGGCGTCCAGATGGCGAGCGCCGGGATGAGTCAGCCTCCTCGTAGGCTGCGGCACCGTACGGGTGGAGCAAGTCGAGTTCAAGAGGTCTGGTCGCAGGACCACCTACCTTCAGCCCGCACCCCGCCGTAACATCGCGGGGAATGCCTGATGCTGCCTTCTTCGATCTCGACAAAACTGTCATCGCCAAGTCATCGACCCTCGCCTTCAGCGGCCGGCTGTACAAGGCGGGAATGCTCGGTCGCCGAACACTGGTGCGCGCCGCGGTCGGCCATTTGATGTATCTGCTCTTCGGGGCCGACCAAGAGGCGCTGGACAGGGCGCGCGAAGCAATGCTGTCACTCACCAAGGGTTGGGACCGGGCCGAGGTGGAGCGCATCGTCGAAGAGGCGCTCGAGGAAGTCGTGGCGCCACTCGTCTATGCCGAGGCACTTTTCTTGATCGATGAGCACATGCGCGCCGGACGCACGGTGTTCATCGTCTCGGCTTCGCCCGAAGAGGTGGTCCGACCCCTGGCCCGCTACATCGGAGTCTCGGAGGTCATCGCCACCAAGGCCAAGGTCGATGATGAGGGCAAGTACACCGGTGAGGTGGAGTTCTACGCCTACGGTCCGGGCAAGGCGGATGCCGTGGCGGCCCGCGCCGTATCCGAAGGGATCTCACTCCAGAACTCGTACGCCTACTCCGACAGCATCACCGACCTGCCTCTCCTCGAGTTGGTTGGGCACCCACACGCCATCAATCCGGAACGGGAGTTGCGCGCCATCGCGGAGAACCGGGGATGGCCGATCCTCGAGTTTCGCCGCCGGGTCACTCTTGCCCGACGCTTGACTCGACCGGTACCCCTGATCTCGGGAGCCACTGTGGCCGCGGTGCTCGGCGCCGGGATCGCCTGGGCGCTGGTGAGAAAACGGCGGCGCAGGGATTGAGTATGTCAGCCGTCAGTTCCGGGAACACAGGGGGGAGCGGCGTCGTTTCCCCTCCCACAGGAGGCACCCATGTTCACCAAGACGAAGATGATCGCCCCCGACGCCGCGCTAGGCGGTAGAACCTCGGCAGTCTCGGTACCGGAGCGGCACGCCGTGCTCGGCACCCCGCTGCGGCCGCCTTTCCCGGAGGGAATCGAGACCGCGGTGTTCGCCATGGGCTGCTTCTGGGGAGCGGAGAAGGAGTTCTGGGAGACGCCCGGGGTGTACTCGACCGCAGTGGGTTACGCCGGCGGCTTCACCCCCAATCCCACCTATGAAGAGGTCTGCTCCGGCCGCACCGGACACGCCGAGGTGGTGCTCGTTGCATACGACCCCAAGCTGGTCTCGTATGACGACCTCTTGCACCTCTTCTGGGAGCGTCACGATCCCACCCAGGGCATGCGCCAGGGCAACGACCACGGCACCCAGTACCGGTCGGCGATCTACACCGCGGGCGCCGAGCAGCCTGTGACGGCGAAGCGCAGCGAGGCGGCATTCCAGACCGAGTTGGCGAAGGTGCGGATGGGTCCGATCACCACGGAGATCGCACCCCTGGGCAACTTCTATTACGCCGAGGACTATCACCAGCAGTACTTGAAGAAAAACCCCAACGGCTATTGCCCCGACCACTCGTGCGGGGTGAGCTTCCCGAAGTCGTGACCCGAATCCTCGTCGGGACGACCGACGGGTTGTGGTCGCTGCCCGACAGGAAGCAGCGATTCCCCGGAGAGCGCATCGACGCGGCCGTCGACGGATGGGTGCTGAGCGACGGGATCCGCCTGCGCCACGGGACGTCGCAGATCGAGCCCGCGCTGCCCCACCGGATCAACTGGCTGCTTCCCGGCGCGAACGAGGTGCTGCTGGGAACCGCCGCCGCGGGGCTGTATAACCTCGACCCTGCCACCGGCAGGGCCGCCCGGGACCGCCGCTTCGACCACGCCCCCGGGCGGGGGGACTGGTACACCCCGTGGGGTGGACCCCCCGATGTGCGCTCGCTCGATCGCGGCCCCGACGGGACCGTATACGTCAACGTCCACGTCGGAGGCGTGGTGCGGTCGTCACCCGACTCGCCGACGTGGCGGGACACGATGGACATCGACGCCGACGCGCACCAAGTCATCGCCCATCCCCACCGCTCCGGCGTTGCGCTGGCCGCCACCGCCCAGGGTCTGGCGGTAACCCACGACGGGGCGGACAGCTGGGACTTCCGCACCGAAGGCCTGCACGGCGAGTACTGCCGGGCGGTGGCGGTGGACGGTGACCGAGTGCTGGTATCGGTGGCCAACTCGTTCGCCGGCGAAAGGGCAGCGGTCTACCGCACCGACATCGCCGGATCCGAATTCGAACGATGCCAGACCGGTCTCCCCCGCTGGTTCTCCACCAATGTCAACACCGGATGCCTCGCTGCCCAAGGCGGTGTGGCAGTGATCGGAGACGAGAACGGCACGGTGTACGTGTCCGAGGATTTCGGTGAGCACTGGGAGGTCGCCGCGGAGGGACTCCATGAGGTGACCTGTGTGGCAACGGCGAGATGAGACATCACCAGCCGGGAGGCTTTGGCTGTCAGCTGTCTGCCCGAAACGGCGCCTCGCCATCGATGTCCCCGACGAACTGGGCCAGGTCGGTGTGACCCAACTGCTGGCGGATCGCTTGATTCTCCCCGTTGTGATACCAGTAGTGATATATGGTCCGTTGCAGCAGGTTGCCGAATGACGTGATCGGCTTGCCTTTGGTGCTCATCGCCATCTCCAGGAGCCGGACGGTGTCCACCGCATCGAGGTAGGCATCGGCGGCGGCGGTGACAACACGCCAGGCCTGCACCATCTCCTCCAGCGGTGGGGTGCTCGCCGGGGCGCGGAAGGCGAAGTTCTCCTGAATGTCGGGGAAGAGCATCTCCCCGCCGGCGTAGACCACGAAGTAACGCTGCTCCTGCCAGGCGAGATGTCCCACATTCCACGAGATCGAGTTGGTGACGCCGAGCCGGCGCCGGGCGTCATCGTCGGACAGCCCCTCGAGCCCACGGGCGAATTCGGACCGGGTGAAGCGGAGCTGGGCGACGAGGGGATGGGAAACGGCGGCCTCCTCGGAGCGTGGAGCTTGGGCGCCAGCGTAGCCCCCAGATCGGGGACGAACGTCTTGGGAAAGCACAACGGAGATCACCCACCACTCCACCGCGGTAGGTCGATGGCGAACATGAGGAATACGCCGAACCATGCACAGCAACCTGGTACGGCCACACTGACGCCATGGACATCAACATCGGCATCAGCGACGCGGCCCGGAAGACCATCACCGACGACCTCAACCGGCTCCTTGCCGACACCTATGCCCTGTACCTCAAGACGCAGAACTACCACTGGAACGTCACCGGTCCGATGTTCAGCTCGCTGCACCTGATGTTCGAGGGGCAGTACATCGAACTGCGCGACGCCGCCGACGCGGTCGCCGAGAGGATTCGGTCGCTCGGTTACCCGGCACCGGCGAGTTTTTCCGAATTCTCCCGCCTCACCGGCATTGCGGAGGGCAACTCCGCGCTCGAAGCGATCGCCATGGTGCGCGACCTGACCGTCGGCCACGAGACTTGCGCCCGCACCGCCCGCAGCGTCGTAACCGTCGCCGAAAAAGCGGGAGACATCGCCACCGCCGATCTGGCCACCATGCGGGTCGAGGTGCACGAGAAGACGGCCTGGATGCTGCGCTCCACGGCAGCGTGAGCTAGGCGGTCTTGAGCCACACCTCGTCGCCGAGCCGCACCACCATCGGGCGTTCCAAATGGGCCACGTCGAGGATGTAGCCTCGCATTCCATCGTCGAGGAAGGCGATGTCTTCGGGTTGGTCGCGCTTGTCGACCACGCTATCCAGGCCCTTCACCCAGGAGGTGAACTCGGCGCAGGGCCCAGCGACCCGAGTTCTGCGCAACTCCACCGCGCCCCCGCTCGAGTCCACCACGATGGTGCCGGCGAGGTCGGCGGTGAAGATTCGCTCCGGCGTGGCCACGATCATGTTCTCCCCGGCACATCCCAGCGGCGCCGAACCAAAGCGATCGGCCATCAGGTCGTAGTGGCCGGTAAAACCTATGGAGAGGGCGCGCCGTCCTCCCGCCTGGCTGCGGGGATGCGCGGCATGATGCGCATCGATCACCCACGAGTCTTGATGGCGAC
>JBKKBI010000090.1:0-9023 GCA_046714175.1 Acidimicrobiia bacterium
CGCGGCCACCCCGGGAAGTGGGAAGGTGGCCGAACCCGGCTTGGTGACCGTGACTCCGGGTAATGGGGCGATCATGATCGACCCGGTCTCGGTCTGCCACCACGTGTCGACGATCGGGCAACGCTCATTCCCGATCAGGGAGTGGTACCACATCCACGCCTCGGGATTGATCGGCTCCCCGACCGAACCCAATAGCCGCAGCGAGGATAGGTCATGCCTGGTGGGGAACTCGTCACCCCACTTCACGAACGCCCTGATTGCGGTGGGAGCGGTGTAGAAGATGGTGGCGCGATAACGCTCCACTATCGACCACAGGCGATCCTTGTCCGGCGTGTCCGGAGCGCCCTCATAGATGATCCCGGTCGTATGGTTGGCGAGAGGGGCGTACACGATGTACGAGTGTCCCGTGACCCAGCCGATGTCGGCGGCGCACCAATAGACGTCGTCGGGTTTGATGTCGAACACCAGAGCGTGGCTGGTGGCGATCTGGGTCAGATACCCGCCCTGGGTGTGCACTATCCCTTTGGGTTTGGCCGTCGTTCCCGAGGTGTACAGGATGTAGAGCGGATCCTCGGCCCCCAGCGGCTCCGCGGGCCGCTCGGGATTGGCCGCGGCCACCAGGTCGTGATACCAGTGGTCGCGCCCAGGCTGCATGGTCACTTCATTGCCGCAGCGTCGCACCACCACCATGCTCTCGATAGTGGGGCACTTGGCGGCGGCGGTATCGCCCGCCACCTTGAGGGGCACCACCGCCCCCCGCCGCCACGCCCCGTCCTGGGTGATGAGCACCTTGGCAGTGGCGTCCTGGATCCGGTCCGAGAGCGCCTCGCCGGAGAAACCACCGAACACGACCGAGTGCACCGCGCCGAGCCGGGCGCAGGCAAGCATCGCCACCGGAAGCTCAGGGATCATCCCCATGTAGATCGCCACGCGGTCGCCCTTCGCCACTCCCAGGTCGGCCAGGACGTTGGCCAAGCGGCAAACCTCGGCGTGCAGTTCGGCATAGGTGATGGTCCGAGTATCTCCGGGCTCGCCCTCCCAGTGATACGCCACCTTGTCGCCGCCGGTGGCGAGGTGGCGGTCCAGGCAGTTGTAGGAGATGTTGAGGACTCCGTCGGCGAACCACTTGAAGAAGGGGGCTGCCGAAGCGTCCAGCACCTGCGTGGGCTCGGTGAACCAGGTGACCCTCTCCTTGGCCTGCTTCGCCCAAAACGCCTGCCAGTCCAGAGCCTCGTCGTAGATGCCCGGTTGGGCGTTGGCCCCGGCGGCGAAACCTGGTGGTGGCGGAAAGGTGCGATCCTCGCGAAGCAGGTTTTCGATGCCCTGGGGTGGTGACACACTCATGCGGGCTCTCCTCAGTCCCTCAGCCTTCGGCCGTCACCTGTCAGCCAGATCCGGGTTCGAAATTGGCTATCGCTCATCGCCGCTATTTCCGATGCCGGGCCCGGATGCGGAAATCGCGCGCCACGCCGCCGAACGAGTTCACCGCCACTCCGATCGCGACCAGCACCATCAGCAACTGCAGCCAATCCCCGGTGACGGCGTAAACCGTTCGCCGCGAGGTCTGCAGGTTCACTGTCCCCTGCAACACATCTTCGGTGAACAGCTCCGTCTGGCCCGCCACAGACCCATCGGCGCGGATGATGGCCGATCTACCGGTGACCGCAGCGTGGACCACGTCCACCCCGAGCGAGGCAGCCGACATGCGGACCATCGCGATCAGCTGATCCGAAGCCGAGCCCTTCCCGAACGAACCTTCGTTGGTGGCAACCACGATGAGTTGAGCACCCGCCTGCACTTCGCTGCGAATCGTGCGGGCGAATGCCGCCTCGAATGAGATCACCGAACCGAAGAGGCCGTTGCCTTCTGGCACCGAGATCGGAAACACCACTGGGCCAGTGCCGCGGTTCATGTCGTTGGGCACCTGCGACAACTGGGGTACGAATTCGAGGATGCGGCGAAACGGCACGTACTCGCCGAATGGCACCGGGTGCCGCTTCTTGTACTCCCCGATGATCTGGCCGTTGGGAGCGAACACGACGTTGTAGTTGTCGAACCGGCCCACCTCGGCCGGACGCGTGCCCCCGGCGAGCAAGGTGGCGCCGATCCGGATCGCCTGCGCGGCCATGTCGTTACGGGTGCCTTCGCTGAAGGTCGGATTCACGTCGCCGCCAAAGGAGTCCTCACCCCACACCACCAGATCGGCGCTGCCGTCCTGAACCCATGTGGAGGTGAGGGCCATGTGTCGTGAGTAAATCCGCACTTTCTCGTTCTCGCAGTGCACCCGGGGACAAGGCGAGTTGCCCTGGATGACGGCTACCCGAATCGCGGCACCATTGGCATCGGGGATGAACAGGGCTCCCAGCACCGTGAGGAAGAGCACGAACCCGCTCGCCAACTCGAGAGGCCGCCGGTCATGCTCGTCGTCGAGAGTGAGAACGATCCCGGCGGCGACGGCGATGATGAGCACGCTCCAACCAGAGGCTCCGATCCATTGCGCCGCCCCGCGCGGCCAAGCCAGCGGAGCGATGGCGTGCCCTGCCGAACCCCACGGAAAACCGCCCAGTGGAAAGATCGAGCGCAGCCACTCCATCAGCGCCCAGACACCCATCGCCATGAACCACCAACGCCATGACGACCAGGAGCGGGCGAGATACAGGAGCAGCCCGTAACCGGTGGCCCATAGCGCCATGATGATCGTGAGAGGGAACCAGGCGACCCACCCCAGCAGAAAGATCCACGACAGCATCGATCCGAAGAACACGAATCCAAAGAGAAATCCGAGCCATCCCGCTTCCCGCGGGGTGGCGGCGCGACGCAACGCCCACAAGAAGGGAGCTGGAGCCACAAAGATGAGCAGCGCCCACTCCAACGGGGGAAAGGATGCCCACATGAGCACTGCGGAAGCGAGGGCGGCACCTATCTGACGCATGGGGCGGCCACGGTAGTGGCGGAGCCGCTCATCGCTACCCGCTACCCCGCAAGAGGAGTCACCCATCGTCGGTTGCCCGTGAGGAAGGCATGAGCCATGAGCCAGATACCGACCGGGTTCGCGCATTGCTCATCGCTCATCGCTCGTCCCCTTTCGAGCCCACGCCTACCCTCGCGTCATGAACGACCTCGCGCTGGCCCGCGCGGCTGCCGCGGCGGCTGCGGCGATCATCGCCTCATGGCAGGGGCGGCTCTTCGGTACCGAGTTCAAGGGTGAGGTCGATCCGGTGACCGCGGCGGACCGGGAGGCGGAGGCGGCGATCACGGAGTTGATCTTTCGTCACCGACCAGGCGATCGCATCCTGGCGGAGGAGAGCGGCGCCAGCGGCAACTCGTCGCCGCGACGCTGGGTGGTGGACCCGCTCGACGGCACGGTCAACTTTCTGCATGGTGTTCCCCAGGTGGCGGTGTCCATCGCGCTCGAGGTGGACGGCGAGGTCGTCATCGGCGTGGTTCGCGACGTCTTCCGCGGCGAGGAGTTCGTGGCCACACGCGGCGAAGGCGCGCATCGCGACGGGACGCGGATCAAGGTGTCGGACTGCGGCGAGTTGGGCCGGTCGCTGGTATCTACGGGTTTCGCCTACGACCGCCGGGACCGCGCCGCCGAGTACACCCGCCCCGTGACGGCGGTGCTCGCAGTGGCGCAGGGGATCCGCCGCAACGGGTCAGTGGCCCTGGACTTGGCCTGGGTGGCCTGCGGTCGTTTCGACGCCCACTGGGAGTTCAACCTATCCCCCTGGGACGTCGCCGCCGGATTCCTCCTCGTCACCGAGGCCGGTGGGGCAATCCTCGGGTTCGAGGGTCCGCCGGATCACCGGGGGTTCACTGCCGGCACTCCCGGGATCGTCGCCGAACTGCATGCGGTCGTCGGTGCCGCGAGATAACAGAATCTGGGCGGGCGGTGACTAACGCTCAGCAGGTGGACGACAGCGTCTCCATTGCCTACACGGGGCACCATCCGCCCGGATTCACCTTGACCCGATACACCGACGGGGTGATCCTGATCGTCGCCGACGATGGTGTGGTGCTCGACGCCGGGTCAGGGCGCATCCTGCGCAAGGAACTCGGCGCCATCTCCGCGGGACCCTATGTGGTGGTCGCCGATCTGCGCGGGTCCCTTTTGTCGATCACGAAGCCCGGACGCTCTTCGCCGACGACGAGAGCGGACGAGTACTGGCAACGGCGGTGATCGTCGGCCGGGTGGGCCCGATGAAGTTGCTCGTGGAGCGTTGGCTGGCCGACAACGAGGTGCTCCGACAAGTGGTCACCTTCCCCGAGCCCACGGCGGCGCTGGCGTGGGGCCACGCGATGGCGGCCACCATGCGGACGGAAGGCCGACTCTCCTAGAGGGCGCACCGGTTAGCCTCGCCCGATGATCCGCCGCCTGATGGTCGCCGACGCGGTGCGCGATGCGACCGGCATCCGAGGCGACGCGGTCCTGATCGAAGGCAGTCGCATTGTCGCCATTGGTCATGCCGGGGATTTGCGCATGTCCGATCTGGTCGAGGAGCGGTTCCCCGGCGCCACCATCATCCCTGGGCTGCGCGACGCCCATATGCACCCGGTGGGATTGGCCGCACTGGCACAGCGGACCTCGCTCAAGACTGCTCGCGATTTCGACGACGTCGCCGATCGCCTGGCCGACGCCGATCGGCACTTGCCGCCGGGTTCTGCACTCACGGCTCTGCGCCTCGACGACGAAAACCTCGTCGAGCAGCGCCTCCCCGACCGGCACCTGCTCGATCGGGTCTCGACCACCCGGCCGATCCTGGTCATCCGCTACTGCGGGCACATCGCCATCGCCAACACCACCGCGCTCCGCCTCGGCGGCATCAGTGTCGACACCGTCGATCCCCTCGGGGGAGTAATCGATCGCGATCCCGCCGGTCACCCCACTGGTGTGCTTCGTGAGAATGCCATCAGGCAGGTGACAGCGGCGCTCGGCCCGATGAGTCCGCCGGTGACCGCCGCAGAACTGCTGACTACGGCGCGGGGTTTGGCAGGAGTCGGTCTGACTGGCATCGGCGCCATGGTGGCGGCGGGAGCGGGTCAATGGTGCGGCGGCGGCACCGAACTCGCCACCGTGCTCGCCGCGGCGCGGGAGCTGCCCATTGGCTTCGGGGTGATGGTGATCGCCGACAACGCGGAAGAACTCGAAAAAGCGGCCGCGCAGCTCAGGGCAGCAGGCGGACGAGTCCGATTTATCGGGGTAAAGATGTTCTCCGATGGGAGCCTTGGCGGCCACACCGCCGCCATGCATCAGGGTTTCGCTGACCGCCCCGAGGAACTCGGCACCGATCGTCTGGTACCGGGGCCCTATCTGGAGATGGCCCGGGCGTCCCTGCGCCTTGGCGGCCGCGTCGCCATCCACGCCATCGGAGATCGCGCCAACACCGCGGTGCTGGATCTGATGGAGACCCTGATAACGGAAGGGGCCGATCCCGACCTGCTCCGTATCGAGCACGCCTCGGTACTCACCCAAGCCGACATTGCGAGGTTTGGACGCCTCGGGATCACGGCGTCGGTGCAGCCGGCGTTTCTCGCCTCCGAGACCGGTTGGCTGGAGAAGCGAGTCGGTGCCGACCGAATGCGCCGTACCTACCCATTCCGAAGTCTCCTTGATGCCGGAACCCCACTCGCCGGCGGCTCCGATTGCCCGGTGGAGCCGCCACACCCCTTGTGGGGCATGGCCGCGGCGCGCGACCGCTGCGGCCTCGTCCCCGAGGAGAGCCTGACCGCCACCGAGGCTCTGGCCCTGTTCACCACCGGCGCGGCAAAAGCAATCGGGGACAGAGCCGAACTCCAGGCTGGCGCCCCCGCCACATTCACGATCCTCGACCAGGATCCGGTGACCGCCACCCCCGACGAGTTGCGCCGCATCGAGGTGCTGGAGACCTGGGTGGATGGTGCGGAGGTCGTGGTGCCCGAGGGCACGAGGGCATGGGGAGAGTGAAGCCGATGGGCGATGGGCGAACCCGCCCTGGCTGATGACTGATCTCAAGGCCCGGGTTACCCGCACGAGTAAACTTTCCCCATGCACATCACCATCGAGTACTGCGCCGTTTGAGGCTATCGGGACCGTGCCGTGCGCATGGTCGATGGACTCCTCGAGGAATTCGAGCATCAGATCGAGCGGATCGACCTCATCCCCTCCCGGGGCGGGGTCTACGAGGTCACCGTGGATGGTGACCTGATCTATTCGAAGAAGGCAACGGGCGAGCATGCGGTCTTCGAGAATGTGGCCGCCATGATCAGGGAGCGGACATGATCGACCTCACCGACAAGATCGGACAGGAACTCGGCGTCGGGGAGTGGATGGCGATCAGCCAGGGCCGGGTCGACGCCTTTGCCGATGCCACCGACGACCATCAGTGGATTCACCAAGCTGGGGACCAGGCGAACAACGGACCCTTTGGCGGGCCGATCGCCCACGGGTTCCTCACCCTGTCACTGCTCACCCCTCTCACCGACGCCGTACTCCGGCCCCATCTCGAAGGGGCGGTGATGGCCATCAACTACGGACTGGACCGGGTCCGATTCATCACCCCGGTCAAGGTGGGGTCCCGCATTCGAGCCCGGGTGAAGCTGGCCGAGGTCAAGCCGATCGAAAACGGAGTCCAACTCAAGACCGAGTCCACGATCGAGATCGACGGCGTCGACAAGCCTGCCGCCGTCGTAGAGAGCCTGGTGCGACTGTACGGCTGATTGCTTGGCCCCTACCGCGGCTACGCTCGCCGCTCCGATGAGCAGCACCCGACCCGCCATCCGTATCAAGGAGCTCTTCTCCGGAGACGGGCCTCATCGCGACCTTGCCGACCGTTTCGTCGAGGGTCGCTGTGTGAGTTGCGGGGGGGCCGTACCTCGCGATGGCCACGAGGGTGGCGAGCGGTGGCTGTGCCCTTCGTGCTGGGCGCAGCAGGAGAGTGCGTAGTTAGCCTTCTGCCCTCTCGAACTCGGGAAGGCCGCGACCGCCAATGTGGTTACCTACCTCATGACCCCTGTCACCCTGCCTGAGCCGCTGAGAGAAGTACTCGACTCCCGCTCCTTCGCCCACCTCACCACGGTGGATCCAGACGGCTCGCCGCAATCGAGCGCCATGTGGATCATGCGCGACGGGGATCGCATCGTTTTCAACACCGCCGAGGGGCGGCGCAAGTGGCACAACTTGCAGCGCGACCCACGACTCTCCATTTCGATCAGCAAGGACGGCAAGCCCTACGAGAACTGGTCGATTCAGGGCCGGGTGGTGGAGATGCGCACCTCCGACGGCGTGGAGACGATCGACGCCTTGGCCCGCAAGTACCTGGATGGGGTCGACAAGTACCCGTGGCTGCGCCCCGGCCAGATCCGGGTGACGATCATCGTGGAACCCACCCGGGTGGCGGGGAACGCGTAGGCCTGAAGTCGCATGGTGCTATGACAGAGATCCGGTACCAGTGGCGCGGGGAATTCTCCAATGACGAGCTGAACCTCATTCACGCTGAGGCATTTGGGCATCGCATGTTGGATGATGACTGGCGGTCCATCACCAGCCGACACAGCCTCGGTTGGGTGACCGCCCATAACGGTGAGGCGTTGGTTGGGTTCGTCAATGTCATTTGGGACGGGACAGTCCATGCATGGATCCAGGACGAGATGGTCGCGGTGAGTGCTCGCGGCCACGGCATCGGTCTCGGCCTCATTCACGTCGCCGCGGGCGAGGCGAGGGCCGCAGGATGCGAGTGGCTCCACGTCGACTTCGATGATGACCTCCGCCCCTTCTACTTCGGTGCCGCCGGGTTCACCCCAACCAACGGCGGGTTGATCGATCTCACCAAGCAGGCTGATTGAACCGAGCAACTCCGAGGTGTCCGGTGGGATTTCCCCCCTCCGGCCCTCCGGGCCACCTCCCCCTCCCGGGGAGGAAACACTCCCCTCGGCCAGCGTGCGGGAATATCACCCGAGAGTCGTTCCGGTCAGAGCGAGGGAGCCGCGGCCCAGAATGAAGGCCATGTCACCGGCAAGCTGCCGTCAATTGAGGTGGACTGGACCCGAGACTCCTAGAAGGGACATCACCACCGCCCTCGCCCAGCGTTCGCAAATGTCACCTGGGTCAGAACGACCACACCATGATCTTGCCGGTATCGCAGTCGATCGCGCCTTTCCCCGCGACGGTCGCGGCTTCCTCGGCAACAAACGTGAAGTGACCGATACGGTCTTCAGCGCTGTACTCGACGAAGTACGGTCCGTTGATCGCCAGCCGATGACCCGCAGCGCGACGACTCGCCAGATAGGCGTCGAGAGTTGACAGGTCGTAGGCCGCCTCGTTGTTCCGATAGGGGTTCTCCGAGTACCACTGGAAACGGTCTGGACCGGCGAAGAAGCGGCCCGCCAGGTCAGGCGCACCCTCGTTGTAGGCCAGGACGAAGCTCTCGACGGAAGCCGCCACACCCTCGGCAGTGCAGCTGTATCCGCCCGGGTCACCGGACTCGGAGTCGACACATGCCGAGGTGAGCAATGCAATTGCCGTGATGATGACAGGCGTCGCCCTCATGCCTCCACTTTGGCACGACGGTGACCAACGCGAACAGAGGTCGTCCGATGTCAGGTACGCCGCCTCGGCCACGGCCATCACACCCGGAACAGGCCCTACTCCCCAACCAGGCTCGCCTTGACCTCTCGATCCAAGAAGCTGGCCTCGATCGAGTTGCGGGCCAGCGCTCGGATCTCATCGTCGCTCAACCCCAGCCCAGCTTGCACCGCTCGGTAGTTGTCTGCGATGTACCCACCGAAGTAGGCCGGGTCGTCGGAGTTCACCGTGACCATCACCCCAGCATCGAGCAGTCGCTTCAGGTTGTGGTCCTCGATGCGGTCGAACACCCTTAGCCGCACATTGGACAGCGGGCACATGGTGAGCGGGATGCGGTCGGCGGCGAGGCGGGCCACCAGCGCCACATCCGACTCCGACCGCACGCCGTGATCGATCCGTTCCGCCCCGAGCAGATCGAGCGCTCCCCACACATACTCCGGAGGGCCCTCCTCACCGGCATGCG
>JBKKBI010000091.1:0-9536 GCA_046714175.1 Acidimicrobiia bacterium
TCGTGGCAGTGACGGCGTGCGGTGGCGCCGGGTCGGCGACGACAGTCACCACCGACTCCGCGGGCACCACCCTGGCAACCACCACGATCGTGGCGGGGGGACCGCGGTGGACCCGTCTGGCCAACCTGCCGGCGCCGCGTTCCGAACTTCCGGCGGCGGTGCTCGACGGGAAGATCTATGTGTCGGGCGGCTACATGCAGACTCTCACCGGGGTGGACACGGTTGCCGTGGTCGAGGTCTACGAGCCCGAGAGTGGCGTGTGGTCCCGGGTCACCGACATGCCCGCGGCCCGCAACCACGCCATGTCGGCTGCGGCCGACGGATACCTGTTCGTGTTCGGGGGCAACGACTCGGCCAACGAGTCCACCGACACCGCCTTCCGCTACGACCCGGCCACCGACACGTGGGATCAGAGAGCCTCGATGCCTGCAGCCGCCTCCGCCGGTGGTGCGGTCACCCGCGACGGGTTCATCTACGTAGTCGGGGGGGCGCCCAACGGGGTGCTGGTGTCGCGCTATGACCCGGTGGCCGACGAGTGGGTGGAGCTGGCGCCGCTGAGCCGGCCCCGCGACCATCTCGCGGTGGCCGTCTGGGATGGGTTGATCATCGCCCTCGGTGGTAGGTGGGATGGGGAGGAGTTTGCCTCGACCGAGATCTACGACCCGGCCGCCAACACCTGGACCGTCGGGCCGACGATGCTCGCCGCCCGCAGCGGCTTCGGCGCCGCGGTGCTGGAGGGCCGGCTGGTCACGATGGGCGGGGAGTTGGTGTCAGCGCTGGAGACACTGGACAGCGCTGAAGCGCTGGACGCTCCCGAGGGAGTTTGGGAGTTCATCGCCCCGCTTCCGGTGGCGCTGCACGGACACGCCGTCGTCGAACTCGACGGCGTGCTCTATGTCCTCGGTGGGTCGCGACGCGCGGGCGATGTGGCCAACCCCGGGGACGCCCTGGCGCTGGTTCCATAAAAGAGAGGAGCCCCGGCTCCGCTCGATTTCTTGACGAGTGAGCCTCGAGTTAGGCGCCTTCGCCTTCCTCTCCCTCTCCTCGCATCAAATGGTCACCGGGAAGAGCCCGTGTGCGCACGCTCTAACCTGCCCGCAATGCCGAGTCGTATGGCCTTTGCCGCGTTGGTCATTCTCGTTGCCGCCACCGCATGCGGTGAGGAGGGTGCCGGGGTCTCCACCTCGACTGGTGGTGGCGCCGGCGGTCTCGCCGACGAGATCCAGGTGTTGATGGATGCCGCCGAAGAGGTGCGGGGCCTCGACTTCGTGGTCGAGCCCGTGGTGACGATCGTGAGCTCCGAGGAGCTGGCCGAGCGGATCAGGGTTCTGATCGACGAGGACCTGCTCCCCGAAGACCTCGCAGTCTTCCAGCGCCTCTACGAGATCCTGGGCCTCCTCGATGGAACCATCGACCTGCGTCAGGCCTATCTGGATCTTTACGCCGAGCAGGTCGGTGGTTACTACGACCACGACACCGGCGAGATGGTGGTGCTCGGCGGATCGAGCCTCAGCCCGCTGTCGAAGTCGATCGTCGTCCACGAACTGGTCCACGCCCTCACCGACCAGCACTACTCGTTCGGGAGCATCAGCGACGACCTCTGGGACGCCGAGGAGTTCGAGCAGGTGGCGGCGATCTCGGCGCTCGCCGAGGGCGACGCCACCTACTTCCAGCTCATCTACCTGCAGACCCTGACCACAGCCGAGCAGATCGAGGCAGTCACCGAGTCACTGGAGACCGACACCACGGTGACCGATGCCCTCCCCGAGTGGTTCTCCCAGGATCTCACTTTTCCCTATGACTACGGGTTCGGCTTTGTGGAGCGCTTGATCACCGACAACGACATCGTGGCCGTGAACCAGGCCTACGAATTGCTCCCCCGCACCACTGAGCAAATCCTCCATCCGGAGAAGTACTACCTGCGCGAGGGTGCCCTACCGGTCGAGATTCCGGCTTTCGACCTTGCCGGCTACACGATCTTCGAGGAGGGTTCCTTTGGAGAGTGGAACACCCGGCTCTTTCTCCTCGACGGGATCGACCCCGGCGACGCCATCGTGGCGAGCGCGGGATGGGGCGGGGACCGCTATCGGATCTACTGGCAGGGCACCGATGGGTGCACCGACGACTGTGAGGGACCGATCGCCTTCGTGTACCGGTTCCAGGGAGATACCCCCCGTGACGCCCAGGAGTTGGCCGACGCCATCGCCCGTTCCGCCCACGCCATCATGAAGGTCGGGTCGGCCCGGAGCCCGGTGAGCGGGGTCACCACCTTTACCGGAGGCGAGGACTTCGCCTATGTGCGCATCTCCGGCGAAACCGTCCTCTTCGTCCTCGCCGATGACCCCGCCGCGGGCCAGGCGCTGGTTTCGGGCCTCCCCGGCTGAGGCGGCACACGCCGGGTGCCGGCGTGCTTTACTGCGCCCCACGCCTACTCGGAGGAGACCGGGAGTATGGATTTCAATAAGCTTTCACTTGGCGCCAAGTTGGCGCTCCTAGGGGGAGTGATCCTCATTGCGTGTTTGCTGTTCCTGCCTTGGTACGGAGTGTTCGGGATCAGCATCAATGCGTTCGACTCTGGGCTCATGGCCTGGGGTGGCTGCATTCTTGCGATCGCAGGTGCCGTCGTGCTGCTGATGAGCGCGATGGGCAAGAAGGAAGTCGCCGCGGGGCAGTTCAAGCCGCAGCAGTTCGCCTTCCTCCTCGGAGCCGCCGGTCTCGTTCTGATCGTGCTGCGCTGGGTGACCGAGAACTCATTCGTCAAGTTCGGGCTCTATCTCGCCATCGTGGCTGCGGCTCTCGTGGCCTACGGTGCCTTTACCGAAATGAAGGCCAAGGGCCAGGCAATGCCTGGGATGAAGTAAGTAGCAAGAGTCGTTGGTGTGTTCCCGAGGGGCCCGCAGGGGCCCCTCGGCTGATGCGAGGGGCGAGGAGTTGAGGGGCGAGGGGCGACCTGACACCTTCACGGGGCGCGTGGGTTTCTATACGGTGATCGCGTGGAGAAATTCCAGGCCGAGGAGGCCAGGAGTTAGTTGCGTCCGCGGCCCGCGTTGGGGCGACGACCGTGGTTCGCCTTCTTGCGACGGGCATCGATTTTGCGGCGCCTTGCCTTTGCCATGATCGGGGAGCGTACCAGGGCCGGGGTGGGTAGCGGCCGGGTGGTGACGCTGAGGGGGGATGACGGGTGGGATTCGGGCGCGATGCTGATCGCCGATACCCATCTCCGGCGCAGACGGGGGATCGCTCCGGCACCGGGGCCGTTCGGAGTCATCTTCCACGCCCGTTCCGTGCACGGCCTCGGCCTGAACGCGGCGGTGCGGTGGATCGGTCTGGACCACAGCGGGGTCGTGAAGAGATGCGGTTTGCTCCGACCCCGACGGGTGGTGCTGGCGCCGCGCTCGGTGCGGTGGGTGCTCGAGATCCCCGAGTGGCTGCCACCACCCCGCCTCGGGGTCCGGCTACGGGTGATCCCTATCCTCGCGGTGTGGCCGGTCGACTGATCCTCTGCGCCGGACCGATCGGCAACCTGGGCGATGCCGCTCCGCGTCTCGGCGACGCCCTCCGCCAGGCCTCGCTGGTTTACGCCGAAGACACCCGGCGGGCCCGAGTCCTGCTCGATCATCTCGGGGTGGACGCCCCACTGCGCTCCTACTTCGTGGGCAACGAGGCAGAGCGGGCGATCGAACTCGGGGCGCGTCTCGAGGCTGGTGAAACCATCGCCCTGCTCACCGATGCCGGCACTCCGGGGATCGCCGATCCGGGGGTGAGCGCGGTTCGGGCCGCGGTCGCCGCCGGCGCCGAGGTGACCGCAGTGCCCGGCCCGAGCGCAGTCACCATGGCACTGGCGGTGTCAGGGGAGCCCGGGGACCGTTTCGTGTTCGAGGGCTTTCTGCCCCGCAAGGGTCGAGAACGGGCGGCTCGCATCGCCGCCATCGCCGCCGAGACCCGGACGGTGGTGTGGTTTGCCTCCCCGGAGCGTCTGGTCGATGACCTCGCCGATCTGGCGGCGGCGCATTCGGGGGTTCGCGCCTGCGTGGTGGGGCGGGAACTCACCAAGCTCCACGAGGAGGTGTGGCGCGGCTCGCTCGCCGCGGCTGCGGAGCAGTGGAGAGCGCGCGATCGGGTGCGCGGCGAGGTGACGGTGGTGCTGGGCGCGATGGTGGAGGTGCCTCCCGATCTGGAGGCTGCGGTCCGGGCCGCGCAGCGGCTGGTGGCGGACGGCGTGGCGCCGTCGGAGGCGGTACGCCGGGTGGCCGAGCAGACGGGCGTGGCCAGGCGTGCACTGTATGAGCGCGTCGTCACGCCAGGATGACTCCCGACGAATCCTCGATGCTCAGCGGCGCCGAATGATGCGCGAAACGACGTAGTCGCCCGGCACCAGTTCCAGCGGATTTCCGGGCAGGTTCAGCTTCGTGCCCTCGGCAAGAGTGAACTCCCGAATGATCGTGGGAAACCGAGGCCGAATGGCGATGTGATCGCCTTCGAGGAGGATCTCCAGCTCGTCACCCTCGGATACTCCGAGGCTGCGTCGCATTTCGGCGGGAATGACGACCCTCCCCAGATCGTCGATCTTCCGCACGATGCCCGTGCTCAATGTGTACCTCTGATCGGTCGCGGCCACCCGCTGTCCAGAGTCGGCGGCCTTGAAGCACGGGAATGGTAGACCGCCCGGGGGTGGCGAGGCAGCACAGCTAGCCTCGGTGGGCCGTGAAATACCTCTCCACCCCGATCTATTACCCCAACGATCAGCCCCACATCGGCACTGCCTACACCACGTTGGTGGCCGACTCCGTGGCGCGCTATTGGCGCCTGGTGGGGGAGGAGGTCTACTCGGTGACTGGGGTGGATGAGCACGGCCTCAAGATCGCTCGCACCGCGGCCGACCACGGGATGAGTCCCCAGGAATGGGTGGACCAAATCGTGGGCCGATTCCACGAGGCGTGGGAACTGCTCGATATGTCTTTCGACGATTTCATCCGGACGACCGAGCCGCGCCATCGCGAGACGGTGCAGGCGGTGCTGCAGCGGATGTACGACAACGGCGACGTCTATCGCAGCCACTACGAGGGGCCGTATTGCGTCGCCTGTGAGGGGTATTACGTCGCGGAGGAACTGGTCGAGGGCAAATGCCCGGTGCATCATCGCCCGGTCGAGATCCACGCCGAGGACAACTGGTTCTTCCGGTTGTCCAAGTACGCCGAACCGCTCCTGGCGCACATCGCCGCCCATCCCGAGTTCGTCCACCCGGAGACTCGGCGCAACGAGGTGATCGGGTTCATTCAAGGGGGCCTGGCCGACATCTCGATGTCACGATCCACCCTCAAGTGGGGGATTCCACTGCCGTGGGACGAGACCCAAGTCGCCTATGTCTGGTTCGATGCCCTGATCAACTATGTCTCCGCCGCCGGCTTCAGCGACGACCCGGAGCGCTTCTCCCGCCAGTGGCCGATCTGGGCGCACCTCATCGGCAAGGACATCCTGCGCTTCCACGCCGTCTACTGGCCGGCGATGTTGCTCTCCGCCGGGATGCCCCTGCCGCGTCAGGTGGCGGTGCACGGGTTCCTGCTTGTCGGCGGGGAGAAGATGTCCAAGTCGAACGCGACCCAGATCCTCCCCTCCGATTTGGTGCCGACGTTTGGCCCCGACGGCTATCGCTATTACTTCCTGCGCGACGTCTCCTTCGGTCCCGATGGGAACTTCTCCTGGGAGGCGATGCTGGACCGCTACAACGCCGATCTCGCCAACGATCTGGGCAACCTGGCCAACCGGGTGCTCAACATCGCGGTGACCTTCCGCCAGGGGCGGGTTCCGGCGGTGAGCGATCCCTCCGCTCCCGAGGAGGCGACGCTGCGCGCCACCGCCGCCACTGCCCTGGCGGCGCTCGACGGGTTCGCCGATTTCCGCACCAAGCAGGCTCTGGACGGGGTGTGGCGCCTCTTCGGGGCGGCCAATGCCTTCGTCGAGGCCACCGCGCCGTGGCATCTCAACAAGGACCCCGAAAAGTCAGCGCGTCTCGATCAGGTGCTCAACGCCGCTCTGGAGTCACTGCGGGTGGGGGCGGTGCTGATCTCACCGGTGATGCCGCGGGCGGCCGCCAAGCTCTGGGCGATGCTCGGGCTCTCTGGCGGTCCCGGTGATGGACCGCTCGCCACCACCGGGGTGTTCGGCACCTTCCCTGCGGTAACCGTCACCAAGGGTGACCCGTTGTTCCCCCGCATCGAGGTGCCGTGACCCGTTGGGTCGACACCCACGGGCATCTCCATCTCAGTGCAGATGACCCAGGCGCCTTGCTGTCCCGCGCCGCCGCCGCCGGGGTGGACTGGATGGTGAACCCGGGCACCGATGCCGAGTCGTCGCAGGAGTCGTTTCGACTGGCGGCGCGATTCCCCGGGGTGGTGTTCCCCACCGCGGGCCTGCATCCCCACGACGCGGTGCACTGGCCCACCCAGGCCGACACGATCGCCGCGCTCGCCGTCGCCGCGGTTGCGGTGGGGGAGTGCGGGCTCGACTTCTATCGCAACCTCTCCTCGCCCCAGGACCAGATCGCCGCGTTCAGCGATCAGTTGCGGCTGGCGGAGTCGCTGCGGAAGCCGGTGATCGTGCATTGCCGGGATGCCTTCGCCGAGGTGCACGACCTGCTGGAGACGACGGGGTGCGGGCCGCGGGCGGTGCTGCACTGCTGGACCGGCGGGCCGCGCTGGACCAAGCGGTTCGTCGACCTCGGTGTCACCTTTTCCTACGCCGGACCCCTCGCCTTCGCCACCGGTGACACCGTGCGGTTGGGGGCGGCGCTGGCGCCACCCGATCGGACCATGGTCGAGACCGATACCCCGTATCTGAATCCGGTCGACAAGGGCGCTCCCAATGAGCCGGCCAACGTGGTGCGGGTCGGCGAGGCGCTGGCCGGGGTGTGGGGGATGCCGGTGGCGGAAGTCGCGGTCCGCACCACCAGCACCGCATTGCGGGTGTTCCGCGGTGGCTGAGCCCTTGGGACGGGCCGAGACCCGATCCCTGCTCGACCGCCACGGAATCCGCTTGCGCCGCGACCTGGGCCAGCATTTTCTCGTCGAGCCCAACTTGGTGCGGCGCATCGTCGAGATCGCCGCCGTCGGCCCGGGTTCGCAGGTGGTCGAGATCGGAGCCGGAGCGGGGACGCTGACCCGGTCGCTCGCCGCCTCCGGGGCCGCGGTGATCGCCTATGAGATCGACGACTCGCTGCGTCCGGTGCTGGAGGAGACGGTGGGCGATGCGGCGGAGCTGCGCTTCGAGGATGCTGCCGCGGTGGACTTCGACCAGGCGCTAGGCCCCGGAGAGTGGGTGGTGGTCGCCAACCTTCCGTACAACGTCGGCACCCCGATAGTGCTCACCATGCTGCGGTCGGTTCCGCGGATCACCAGACTGGTGGTCATGCTGCAGCGCGAAGCGGTGGATCGCCTGGTCGCCGATCCGGGGAGCAAGGCGTACGGCCTGCCCTCGGTGGTCGTGCGCCTCAACGGCACGGTGCGCGCCGCGCTCGGGGTACCCGCGCACGTCTTCTTCCCCGAGCCCAAGGTGGAATCGGCGGTGGCGGTGATCGATCGCATCGTCGCCGACCCGGCGAGCGAGGACGCCATCCGGCTCGCCGCCGCCGGCTTCGGACAACGCCGCAAGATGCTGCGCTCGGCCCTGCGGGGCGTAGTCAGCGAAGAGGAGTTGCAGCGTGCCGGGATCGCACCGACGGCGCGGGCCGAGACCCTGGCCCCCGAGGATTGGCTGCGTCTGGCGAGGGCATCGTGATCGTCTCCGGCTTCGCCAAGCTCAACCTGTCGCTGCGGGTGCAGGCGCGTGACGCCAGCGGGTACCACCCGGTGCGTTCGTTGGTGCAGTCGATCGGATGGGCGGACCGCATTGGCGTGGAGACCGCTGAGAGCGACGACTTCCGCATTGCCGGTGATCTCCCCGCCGAGGAGGACAACCTGGCGTGGCGGGCCGTGAATGCCGTGCGGACCGCAATGGCAGTACGGCGTCCCCTCGATGTGCATCTCGAGAAGCAAATTGCGGTGGCGGCGGGTCTCGCCGGGGGGAGTGCCGATGCCGCCGCCGCCCTGGTCGCCGCCACCGGTGTGCTCGGCGGTCCCGCCGAACTCCCCGGCATCCTCGCTCCCACCCTGGGCGCGGATGTTCCCTTCTGTCTCGTCGGGGGAACCGCGTGGATGGAGGGGCGCGGAGAGGTCGTCACCGCGGTCCCGTTGCGACCCGATTACGCGTTGGCGGTGGCGGTGCCGCCGTTCGAGTTGGCCACTGCCGCGGTGTATCGGCGCTGGGACGAGATGGACGAACCCCATGGGGCAGCAGTGATGGGTCGCGATCTCCCCCCATCGCTGCGCGAGTTCGAGGAATTAGGCAACGATCTCCTTCCCGCGGCGCGCAGCATGCGCCCCGAGCTGGGAGATTGGATCGAAGACCTGGAGCAGCGATGGGAACGGCGGGTGTTGCTCACCGGCAGCGGGCCGGGCTGCTTTGGGTTCTTTCGTGACGAGGACGAGGCGGCGGAGGCTGTGCGGGCGGCGGTGGGAGCCCGGGCAGTGTGGTCGGGGATGCCGTCAGGCGTGGGCGTTCGGGTGGACTAGCCGTCGTCGGCTCGGCCGCCAGCCTTCAGCTCTTGTGATCCCGGACGGCGCGCTCCAGTCGACGGGGGGGATGTCAAGCCGAGGTCAGGGTGACTGGACCACCTTGTGGAGCCTCCGCGTCCCGATCCCCTTGAGATCACGCTCCCCGAGGTCGCGGTATTCGAGGTCGGTGGCCCCGGCCAGGGTCCGGGTCACGTCGGACACCACGACCTCGCCCCCCCGCGCCGCACCCATGGTGCGGGCCGCCTCGTGCACGGTGATGCCGTGTACGTCACCGTCGACGTCTTGCACCTCTCCGGTGTGGACGCCGACCCGGACTTCCAGCCCGAGGTGGCGGGCGACGGTGGCGAGCTCGAGTCCGCAACGAACCGCGCGCGCTGCGCTCCCGAATACGGCCAGAGCGCCATCGCCCGTCGACTTCACCACCTCGCCCCCGTACTCCGAGACCAGGTCGCTGGTTCTCTCCGCGAGTGCGGAGTTGAGGTCGCTCCAGGCCACGTCGCCCCGACGGCGGACTTCGGCGGAGGAGTCGACGATGTCGGTGAAGAGTACCGTGGCCAGTCGAGAGGATCCGCCGCGCACTCCGGCGAGCCAGCTGCGAGCCCCAACCCAGTCGATCGCCTCGTAGGGCTCCTCTCCCACCACCCACGCGTCGTGACCGGGAGGAATATCAAAGACACTGCCGGGGGCGACCTCGAAAACGGTGCCGTCGATCAACTCGACCTGGAGGCGTCCAGCGATCGCATAGCCAACGTGATGGGTCTGGCACGATGGAGGGGCGCTGACGCTGCGAGCGTGTGTGGACCAGCGCCAACCCGGGGCGTGGGTGGAGCGCGACACGCTGTGGGCGCCGAGGGTGACGCGGATCGAGGTGAGGCCGTGCTCGTCCACGGTGTCGTCGCCCTGGGAGAAGTCGCGGACGTTGACCAT
>JBKKBI010000092.1:0-32781 GCA_046714175.1 Acidimicrobiia bacterium
CTCAGCACCGCGTGGGCGCAGACCGGCGCCACCACGGTCGAGGTGCGGGCCAACGGTCGTGTCATCGGAGTAGTCGACCGCGCCACCGCGGGCGGCGAGTTTCCTCTACCGCGCCTCCGGCGGCTCGAGCTGAGTCTGCGCCCCACCGGCGACCGGCGCCACGTCGGCACCGGCATCGCCGCCCAAACATATCGGCTGCTCGCACCTGTGCGCAGCATCGAGCTGCTCTGAGGCCGGCCGTCAGCCCAAGAACTCTCGCATCACCGAGAAGCACTGCTCCATCGTCGCCACCGCCACGCTCTCGTCGGCGCGATGCGCCAGAGTGACCTCGCCAGGCCCGTAGTTGACCGCGGCGAGGCCGCGCTCAGTGAGGCGAGCAACATCGGTCCATGCCGTCTTGGCCGACACCACAGGAACGAGCGCCTTGAGCCGATCGAGGTGCGGGTTGGCTTCGGGGATCGGGGCTGCCGGGGCGCGATCGACGATCTCCACCCGGTCGGCGGGGGCGCATGCCGCACGCACCAGCGCCTCGGCTTGTTCCATGGTGCGATCCGGGGGAAACCGGTGGTTGAGGTTCAGGGTGAACTTCGCCGGGATCACGTTGCGCGCCACCCCGCCGGAAGCGGTGGTGACGGCAAAGGTCTCCTTGAAGGTGAGTCCGCCGACGCTGACGTCGCGCCAGGCGCGCCGCTCGATGTCGGCGAGCCAGGCCGCCGCCTTGGTGATGGCGTTCTCCCCCAGCCAGGGACGGGCGCTGTGTGCCGCGGTCCCGTGGAATTCGACGGTCGCATTGATCGCTCCTTGACATCCCAACTGCAACTCGCCGTCGGTGGGTTCCATGACGATCGAGAATTCGGCTGTGAGCAGATCCGGAGCTTCGTCGAGCACCTGTTCCAGACCGTTGTCCGCCGCCGGCCCCTCCTCGGCGTCGTAGAACACCCCCAACAGGTCGAACCCTTTGGGCGACGACTCCTCGAGCAGCGCGATCATCACCGCCAAACCCGACTTCATGTCGCTGGCACCAAGACCGTGCACCCGGCCGTCCATCACCCGGGCGGGGAGATTGTCCTGCACCGGGACGGTGTCGAGGTGGCCGTACAGGGCGATCAGCGGCTTGCCAGTGCGCAGCCCGATAACGACCGAGTTCCCGATGATCCGCGGCTCGAGGTGGGAGAGGCGCTGCGCCACCGCATCGCGCAACACCACCTCATCACCGGTGACCGAAGGAATGTCGATCAGCCAAACCAGGTCATCGACCAGGCTCACGCCTGCACCCCGAACACGCGCAGTGCTTCGTTCAACGAGGTCTTGCGATCGGTCGAGGCGGTGCGCTGGCCGATGATGAGAGCGCACTGCAACTCGTAGGTGCCGGCGGGGAATTGTTTGGGCCGGGTCCCCGGGATGACCACCGAGTTCGCCGGCACCCGGCCGCGATGCTCCAGCGGTTCGGGACCGGTGACATCGATGATCGGAGTCGAAGAGGTGATAGTGGTGTTGGCTCCGAGCACCGCGCCCTCCTCGACGATCACTCCCTCCACCAGGATGCAACGACTGCCGATGAACGCGCCGTCTTCGACGATGACGGGTCGCGCCGACGGGGGTTCCAGCACTCCCCCGATGCCGACACCTCCGGAGAGGTGGACGTCCTTTCCGATCTGCGCGCACGAGCCTACGGTGGCCCAGGTATCGACGAGGGTTCCGCTGCCCACCCGGGCCCCGATGTTGACGAAGGCCGGCATCACTACCACCCCGGGCTCGCAGAACGCCCCGTAGCGCACCACACCAGGGGGCACCACTCGCACCCCGGCGGCGGCGAGGTTGTGCTTGGTGGGGATCTTGTCGTGGAACTCCAGCGGGCCGGCTTGCAACGTCTCCAAACCGGCGATGCGAAAGTAGAGCAGGATCGCCCGCTTCACCCACTCGTGGACGACCCATTCGCCGTCCACCTTTTCGGCGACCCGCAGTTCGCCACGGTCGAGAGCGGCGATGGTGTCGAATATCGCGGTACGCGCCGCATCGAGGCGGCTCAGGTCGTCGAAGGCGGCATCGATCAGTTCCGCAGGCACGAAGCCACCACCTCGGCCGCGTCGGAGCACTCCGCCAGCGTTGGCACCAGGGCGAGCCGGATGTGGCCCTCGCCGCCGGGTCCGAAAGCCCGTCCAGGGGAAACGACTACACCCTTCTCCAGGAGTCGTTTGGTGGCGGCGACGTCGTCGCCGACCTCGACCCAGAGGTACAGCCCGGCCGCCGAACCGACGATGCGAATCCCGTCTTCCTCCAGTTTGGCGCGGAGCACCCGTCGCTTGGCGGTAAAGATGTCACGACGCACGGCCACATGCTCGTCGTCCGCCCACGCCACTGCCGCCGCCTTCTGCACGAACTCGGGCGAAGCGACTCCCACCGAGGAACGCAGCGACTTGATCGCGGCGATGGCTTCGGGGTCCCCGACGATGGCACCGCTGCGGTACCCCGTCATGCCGGACCGCTTCGAACAGGAGAACATGGCGAGCACGCCCGGTGATCCCGGTCCGGCCACCTCCAGCGCGGAATGCGGCGGCTCATCGCCCTCATAGAGGTCGATGTACGGCTCATCGGAGATCAACAGCGTGCCGTGCTCCCGGCACGCCTCATACAGAACGCGGATGTCTGCGAGCGATGCCACCGCCCCGGTGGGATTGTGCGGCGAACACGTCCACACCAGCCGAAGGCGGGACCAGGCATCGGCGGGAACATCGCTGGCGCGCAGCACGAAGTCGCCCTGAAGGCGGACCCCGATCGCCTCTCCCCCGGCGAACCGGATCCCCCGTTCGTGGATCGGGTAGCCGGGGGTGGCGAACAATCCGGCGTCCCTGCGGTCGCGGTCGATGAAGGCGAGCGGGGTGGTGAAGATCCCCTCTTTGACGCCGGATACCGGGACGATCTGGGTCGCCGAATCCACCTCCACCCCGAAGCGCCGCTTCACGTAGCCCGCTACGGCTTCACGCAGCGCAGTCAAACCGGCGACGGTCGGGTACTGCGATACCTCGGGCACCGCATCGCGTAACGCCTGACGGATGAACTCGGGGGTGGGCTCACGCGGGTCGCCGATGGAGAAGTCGATGAGGCGCTCCCCGGCGTCTCGCATCTGGCGCGCCACATTCTGGATCTCGGCAATCGGATAGTCGCCCAAGGCGGCCAGCACGGGGTTCAATCGCACAGGACCCACGATAGGCCACGGTGCCCGACAGACCGGAGACCGGAGACCGGAGACCGGAGACCGGATCAATGATGCATCCGGCATCCGGCATCCGGCATCCGGCCCCTACCCTCTCCTTGTGGACTCCCGCCAGCAGCGCATCCTCTTCATCGCCCTGTCCGTCGCCCTGGCGGCGATGCTGGCGATCGCGGTGCTCGCCTATCCGTCCGGCGGGCCGGACTCGCTTCCCGAGCCGCTGGAGACCGTGTCTCCCGCCCCGGGCTCGATCGTCGTTGCCCAGACCGAGATCGTGATCGAGTTCCCTGCTGGCTACGAAGCGAGCCTGGTGGTGGACGGCATCCCCATCCCCGCCCACGAAGTGGTGGTGATCGAAGCCACCGGCACGGTGCGCTGGCGCCCCGGGCCCGAGAGTGTGATCTACGCCTTTGAACCGGGCGAACACAGCGTGGAGGTGTCGTGGGACCGCCGTCCCGGGAGCCAACCCGACCCTGGCGTCTACGCCTGGACCTTTCGGGTCACCTGAGATCCGCGAGGCCGATGGTCGGTTTCCCCGCCGCATCGCGGGGAATCTCATACAGCCACGACGCCAGCGACTTGCTAACCGCGGTCCATTCCGCGTCGGTGATGGAGTACCAGGCGGTATCGCGATTGCGGCCCTTGACGATCATGTGGTTGCGGAACACACCCTCGAACGTGAACCCGAGCCGCACCGCCGCGGCACGTGAGCGGACATTGAGAGCATCGCACTTCCACTCCATCCGCCGGCACGATAGGCCCTCGAAGCCCTCCCGCAGCATCAGGTAAGCGGCCTCGGTGTTCGCGGTCGTGTGCTGCGAACCCGGGGCGTACCAAATGTGTCCGATCTCGGCGCGGCGATGTAGGGCGTCGCGACTCATCAACGCCGCCATTCCGATCGGCCGCCCCGCGGAAACCACGGTCCACCAAAAGGGATCGGCGGAGGCAAGGGTTCCGTCTACCCAGACGCCCATCGCGGCCGCGTCCGGCCACGGTCCGTATCCGAGATAGGCCCACACCGCCTCCCGGTCGGGGGTCCCGTGAGTGGCCGTGAACAGGACGGGGCCGTCACCGGGCTCGGGGCGCCGTAGCGTGACATCGCGCCCGGTGATCAATGGAGCCGGCTCCACCGCCGGTGCCGAGACCGCCGCTACCTCCTCGCCCCGAGGGAGGTCGATCACCGGCTGATCACGCCCCGCAACCGCCCATCACCATCGACGACCGGCACCGGATCGAATTCGGGGCTCATCCGTTCCAGGTCGGCCACCGCCGCATCGTCACGCACCGAGATCGGCGGCACGATCACATCTCCAACCGTCTGGGCGGGAGACGCCCCTTCGAGCGCGGTCCGGAGGACGATCCCGACCAGCCGTCCATCGTCGACCACTGGTGCCGAGGCGGTGGTCAGAATCCGACGCGCCTCGCGCACCGGCATCGCCGGACCGAACGCCAGGCCCTCCGTCATCACCTGAAAGCATCTCGTCGGAGCACGGCGCACCACAATCGCCCCGGCCGAAGCGCGCACCACCAGCCTGCGACCGGGCCCGAAGAACTGCCGCTGCATCCACGAGCCACCGGGAGCACCGACGACGAGAAGCGACCCGGCGGGAAGCCCGGCCACCAGGCTCCGGGCACTGTCGGCGCGCACCACCTTGGCGGGCAGGTCTGGCGCCACAACTCCCACCTCGGCCAGCATCGCCTCGGCAGAATCGTCTTCACCCGGGGAGCGCGAAGCCGAAGCCAGCGAAGCCGTGACCTGCAGCGCCTGACCGAGCCGATCGGCCACCGCCGCAGCCAGGGCGGAATGGGGACCACCCCCGACCGCGGCGACGATGCCGGTGACCGAGGCCGCCCGGTAGTCGTGCGGCACCGCCACGCTCACTAGGCCGAATGAGGTCAGCTTGCGAGCCACCAAGACGTCGGCCCTAGCCCGCAGGCAGGCGGCGCGCAGGTCACCCTCGACTTGCGCGGCGTCGCCCAGCGCCGGTCCCAACTCGCGGCACCCATCGCCACGGGTCCACAGCACCCGCCAATCCCGGTCTAGTAGCGTCACGCCGCGACCACCCTGCTCACGGCGACTCCCCGAGGGGCGGGATGGGCACGGCGCTCAACCTAGCAACGGTGCACCCAGTCCGAGCGCCCACGGGCAGGTCGCGAAGGTCAGCCGAGCGCGTGACGACCCCTGGTGAGGAGGGTGGCGAAGAGCGACTCGTCCACGATCGGAATCCCCAGCTCACCGGCCCTCTCGATCTTGGCAGCACCTGGAGACTCCCCGGCTACCACCGCGGTGGTCTTGGCCGAGACGGAGGAGGTCACCTTGCCGCCGCGCTCCTCCACCGCCACCCGGGCCTCATCGCGCGAATAGCCGGCAAGGGTCCCGGTGATGACCACGGTGATCCCGGTGAGCAAACCACCGTCGACACCCGCGGAACCGGACTCGGAGAGATCGACGCCTCCGGCCGCGAGGCGCTCCACCAGGCGGCGATTGCGCGGATCCCCACACCATGCCCGCACCGATTGCACGATCTCGGGGCCGACGCCGGCGATCGAACCGATGTCTTCGGCGGACGCATCGAGCAACGCGTCCAGCGAGCGAAAACGGCGGGCCAGGGCGCGAGCTACGGTGCCTCCGACGAGTGGGATGCCCAGAGCGGTGATCACCCGAGCGAGTGGGCGATGCCGCGCCGCTTCGATCGACGCCATGAGGTTCCGCACCGACACCTCGCCCCACCCCTCCAACCCGAGCAGCAGTTTCGGGTCGAGTGTGAATAGGTCGGCCGGATCGGTGATCCAACCCTGCGACAGCAGCGTGTCGATGGTCTTGAAACCCAAACCCTCGATATCCATTCCCCCCCGGCCCGCGAAGTGAAACAGATACTCCCGGAGCCGTACCGGACAGGAGAAGCCTCCGGTGCAACGCGCCACTGCCTCCCCATCGATGCGCACGATCGGGTTGCCGCAGAACGGGCAGGTGTTGGGCATGCGCCACTTGCGCTCCTTGCCGGTGCGCAGCGAGACCACCGGGCCGACCACTTCCGGGATGACGTCTCCGGCACGCCGCACCACGACGGTGTCGCCGATGCGGAGGTCCTTGCGAGCCACTTCGTCCTGGTTGTGCAGGGTGGCGTTGGTGACGGTTGCCCCGCCGACGAACACCGGCTCCAACACCGCGTACGGAGTCACCGCTCCCGTGCGACCCACGTTGATCTCGATAGAACGCAATCGAGTCGTGCGCTCCTCCGGGGGAAACTTGTAGGCAACCGCCCAGCGCGGCGACTTGGCGGTGAATCCGAGCTCGGCCTGCTCGGGCAGTGCGTCGACCTTTATCACCACGCCATCGGTCTGATAACCGAGGTCGTGCCGGCGCTGCAACGCCCGAGCAACATACGCGATCACCCCGTCGATGTCGGTGCAATGCTGCGATTCCACATTGACCGGAAACCCTGCGGTGCGCAGCCACTCCAAACTCTCGGTGTGAGAGGAAAAGCGCAACTGACCCTGCAGGAATCCGACCTGATAGGTCCACAACGACAGTCGCCGTGAGGCTGTGACGGCCGGGTCCTTCTGCCGCACGGCGCCGGCGGCCGCGTTGCGAGGGTTTACGAAAGACCGGTCCTCTGCGGCCCGTTGGGTGCGATTCAGTTCGGCGAAGGCGGCATCCGTCATGTAGACCTCGCCGCGCACCTCCACGACCTCGGGAACCCGTTTGCCGAACATGACGAGTGGCAACTGCGCCAGGGTGCGCAGGTTGACCGTCACATCCTCGCCGGTCACCCCGTCGCCACGAGTGGCGCCCCGCACGTATCTGCCTCTTTCGTAGGTCAGGGACACCGCGATCCCATCGATCTTGAGCTCGCAGGCGTACCCGGCAGGGGCGTGACCCAGCCCGCGCCCCAGCCGCGCTTCCCAGGCCCTGAGCGCGTCCTCCGACTCCACGTTGTCCAGCGAAAACATGCGCTGCCGATGGGTCACCGGGGCGAACGACAGCCCTGGAACCTCTCCGACACGGCGCGTGGGAGAGTTCTCGCTCACCAAAGCAGGGTTGGCCGCCTCCAGCGCCTCCAACTCTCGATACAGCGCGTCGTAGTCCGCGTCCGAGATCTCGGGCTCATCGAGCACGTGGTAACGATGCGAGTGATGCTGCAGCAGCCGCCGCAGTTCCTCGGCGCGCTTGCGGCTCACGCCGCCTCCGTGGCGACGATCGTCCCTCCACCCAGCACCTCTTCCCCGTCGTACCACACCGCCGACTGGCCGGGGGCCACCGCCTCCTGCGGGGTGTCGAAACCCACGCGCCAGCCGTCGCCCTCCGCGTGGAGACGAGCGGCCACCGGACGGGCGCGATACCGGACCTTGACCCCGACGCGCCGACCGGAACGAACCGGGCCGGAGACGAAACTCGCCCCCGCCACCAAGAACGATGCGACTGCCAACGCGGTGCGCGGGCCGACGCGCACAGTCGCCGTCGCCGGCTCCACCGCAATCACATAACGGGCCTCCCCGACCGCAACGCCGAGACCGCGGCGCTGGCCGACGGTGAACCCCGCCACCCCGTCGTGGGATCCGACCACGGCTCCCGACTCGTCCACCACCACCCCGGGACGCCGGATCTCCGGAAGGCGTTCGCTCAAGAAGCTGCGGTAGTCGCCGGCGACGAAGCACAGATCCTGGCTGTCGGGTTTGGCCGCAGTCCGCAGCCCGAGACGGGTGGCGTGTTCCCGCACCTCGGTCTTGGTGAGCGCTCCGATGGGAAAACGCACTCTCGCCAGGTCTGCCGCCGACAGCATGTGGAGCACATACGACTGGTCCTTGGCCGGATCGACGGCGGTGAGCAGCACCGGCGCGCCCCGTCGGTCCCCCACCCGCGCATAGTGCCCGGTCACCAGGACGTCGCAGCCCAGCGGCGCCACCCGCCCGAGCAGGGCGCCGAAACGCACGCGACGGTTGCACTCGATGCACGGATTGGGTGTCAGCCCGGCGGCGTATCCCGCCACGAAGCGATCGACGACCTCGGCGGTGAACTCGGCGGAGTGGTCGAGCACGTAGTGGCGGATGCCGAGACTGGTGGCAACGCGGCGCGCATCCTCAGCATCGGCCACTGTGCAGCACCCCGCGGTGGGCAGGCTGCCGTCGGGCGCCACCCACTGCTTCAGGGTCACACCGATCACCTCATGGCCCGCCTCGACCATGAGCGCGGCGGCCACGCTGCTATCCACCCCTCCCGACATCGCCACCAGAGCCCTCATCGCAGTTCCCGAACAGCCGTCACCACGATCGCCGCGGCGACATCGCCATCGTCGGGAGCGGTGTCCCAGCCGAAGGTGAAGCGCACGCTGGCTGCGGCTTCCACGGGGGAGAGACCCATCGCGGTCAGCACATGTGACGGCGACATGGCACCGCTGTGGCAGGCTGACCCCGCCGACGCCGCCAGTCCCATCCCGTCGAGTCGGATGAGCAGGGTCTCGGCATCGATGCCGGGGAAACGCAGATGACTGTGCTGCACCAGACGCCCCGCATCGACCAGCGTAAAAACGACATCGGGGATGGCGGCCTCGAGCGATGACTCGAACCTCCTCCTCGCCTCACCGACGTCGTCGACCAGGCGCTTGCGATCGGCGGCGGCAGCCTCGAGAGCAGCGGCGGCGCCAACGATGCCAGGCAAGTTCGGAGTGCCGCTACGGCGGCCAAGCTCCTGACCCCCGCCGTGGATCACCGCCTCGAGGTCGATCCCGGGACGCATCGCCAGCACCCCGACCCCGGACGGACCGCCCAGCTTGTGCGCCGAGACGACGAGAAGGTCCACCCCGAGTTCATCCAGGGTTGCGATCCGAGACACGGCATGCTGCACCGCATCGCTATGGATCAGGATGCCGCGCCCCCGCACCGCGGCAGACACCTCGTCGACCGGCTGTACCGCCCCGGTCTCATTGTTTGCCGCCATGACTGACACGACGGCGGTGCCTGCAACCGCGGCGGCGGCTACCTGCTCCGGGTCGACTACTCCCCGAGAGTCCACCGGTACCACCGTGACCGGGCACCCCAGCCTCTCGAGGTGACGGGCTGTGGCCAGTACCGCCTCATGTTCCACCGCGCTGACCACGATGCCCCGCCGCCCCCCGCCCGCGAGTGCCGGACCGGCCACGGCGAGATTGTCGGCCTCGGTCCCTCCCCCCGTGAAGACCACGTCGCCCGAACGAGCTCCGAGAACCGCCGCCACTCGCTCCCGGGCCTCCTCCAACGTATTGCGGGCGCGGCGCGCGATGTCGTGCAACCCCGATGGGTTGCCGAACTCGCCGAGCAAGAAGGGAGCCATGGCTGCGGCGGCCTCAGGGCGCAGCGGCGAAGTAGCGGCGTGATCCAGGTAGAGCACGGGCACAGTATGCCGACCGGCACCCACGAAGCGAACGCCTCAGCCGCCGGGGACCGCCCCGCTCCGTCCCACCACCGTATCGCGGAGAAACTCAGCCAGTCGCGCCTCGTAGCCAGCGGGGTCGAGGTTCCACGCCTCGCCGAAGCCAGCGCCGGCCACTCCGATCAGGGTCGCCTCCGGGGCGGCGGTGGCAAACGCCAGACTCGAACCCGCGGAGAACCGCTGGTCGCGATCGCCGTGAAAAATGAGGACCGGGCGGCGCTGGCTGGCTGCGACCGCGACGTGATCGAGATGCGCCCACTCGACCCCATAGCGAAACGTGACCACGGCCTTGGACCAACCAATCAGGAATCCGGGCACCTTGTCGGTGGTAAGGCGCCGATCGGCATCGCCCGCAGGATCCAGAAGCGGCGAGTCGAGCACCAACGCCGCAGTGACCCGGTCGTACCGGTTCACTGCAGTCGCCAGCAGCGCCGCCGAGGCGCCAGTCCCCGACCCGAAGAGCACAACATCGTTAGCCCCAGCGCCCAGCGCAAAGTCGATCGCCACTGCAACCTCGCGCCACCGCCTCATGCCCAGATCGGAGCGCTCGCCTGGTGCGGCGTCACCGCGTAGATCCGGAACCACAACAGGCAGGCCGAGTTCGTGAAGCATCCGGAGCGCCCGGAGCGCCTCGGTGCGATCGGCGCCGAAGTCGTGGGCATACACCACCCAGGTGTCGTCGGAGCCCGGGACCACCCACGCCGCCAGGTCGCCTTCTGTCCCCTCGAGGATCACCTCCGAGAAAGGAACCCCGATCGCCGCCGGATCGGGGCCGTAAACAATCCGATCCACCCGCACCGCGGGTCCGGGATCGACCGCGGCACCGTGCACTTCGCGTCGCACCGCCGTTTCCGTTGCCGACTCCACGTCACCGACCACGAGCGTCCCCAGGTCGCCGACCAGCCCCCACACTCCCGGCCGGGTTGTGGCCGGGTCGGCGGCGAGCGTGATGGTGCCCCCATCCACAGAGATGACCGCGACCCCGGGCGGGGGCGCTGGAACGAGCAACAAGCTGGAGGCGAGGGTTCCGGCAAGAGACCAGGTTGCGATCACCAGCGTCCCGACGATCACCGCCGCGGCCAGCATCGTTCCCCGGGCGAGCCACGTCCGTCCACGCTTGGTCACGGAGCGGAGGGTACCGGCGGGGTCCCCGCCGCTGGTACCACTGCTAACCGCGGCCCGCCCGAAGACCGGAGACCGGAGACAATGATGACTCAGCATCCGGCATCCGGCATCTCCTACGCTCGCGCCGGTGCGATCCATCGCAGTCGAGACCTTCCTCGCCGCGCCTCCGGAGGTGGTGTGGGCAGACCTGGCGCGCCTTGAGTCCCATCTGGAATGGATGGGCGACGCCGAGCGGATCGAGTTCCTCAGCGTGGACCGAGCCGGGGTAGGCACTCGCACACTGGTGATGACGAGAGTCGGACCTTTCCGCACCCGCGACGAGATGCACTTCACCGCATGGGATCCGCCGCGGATGATGGCGGTGGACCATCGCGGGCTGTTCACCGGGTCGGGGCGGTTTCTCCTCGACCCCAGCCCGGGCGGCACCCGTTTCCGCTGGCAGGAGGACATACGGTTCCCCTGGTATCTGGGCGGGTTCCTCGGGGCCGCAGTTGCCCGCCCGATCCTCGCCGCGATCTGGCGACGCAACCTGCGCCGCCTCGCATCCCGCTTCGGCTGATCACGAACCCCGGAACTGCGGGTTGCGCTTCTCGAGAAAGGCTGCCACCCCTTCGTCGGCGTCGGCAGTCGCAAAGCACTCGCGGAACCCGTCCGCCTCGAGCGCCAGACCGGCGGCGAGGCTGCCGTCCATCCCGGCGGCGATGATGCGCTTGGCGATGGCCAGCGCGGCCGTCGGCCCCGCTCCGAGCTCGCCGGCCCATGCCAGTGCCGCGGCGTCGAGTTCGGCGTCGGGCACCACGCGATCGGCAAGCCCGATCCGCGCCGCCTCAGCGGAGTCCACCATCCGCCCGGTGTACACGATGTCCCGGGCACTACCCAGTCCGACTAGACGGGGCAGGCGCTGAGTGCCACCGGCACCGGGGATCAGACCAAGCTTGACTTCTGGCTGGCCGACCTTGGCCCCGGCGGCGAACATCCGCAGGTCGCAGGCCATCGCCAGCTCCAAGCCACCGCCGAGGGCATATCCCCGCACCGCGGCGATGACGGGCTTGGGTAACGCCTCCAGACGCGACAGCATCTCACCGAGCCGCACTCCCAGGTCGGCTCCGCTTCCCCCCGCCGCCATGAGTGCCTGAAACCCGGAGATGTCGGCCCCGGCGGCGAAGTGCGGTGTCCCGGTGACGACGACGACGCGCACCGCCGGATCGGCCGCTGCCGTGATCGCGGCGTTGAAATCGGAGACCAACTCCGCGGATAGAGCATTCACGGGCGGGCGATCCAGGGTGATGATCGCCATCGCGCCGTCGGACTCATAGCGGACCAGGGGCATGGGGGGATGGTAGGAGGGGCGAGGGGCGAGGGACGAGGGGCGAGGGACGACCCGACGGGCCGCGACTGCGTTCGCTAGCTTCGCAGCCGACACTTCCAAGGGAGGAAGACAGTGAGGACGTTCGAGGGGTTCTTCGATACATTCGGTGAGCTCGACTGGCTGGCGATCATCGTCGCCACTCTGGTCGTGCTGTTTGTCGTGGCGATGATCTTCTACGGGCCGGTGTTCGGCAAGATGTGGGCAGCATCGGCGGGTCAGCCCTACACCATGAAACTCGACGCCAAGACCGTGATCTGGGGGGCGGTCCTGGCGTTCATCTTCCAGATCGGCGTGGCGTTTCTTGGCGCTGCCGACGACATCGAACACTCGCTCGTCACCGCGCTGGTATTCGGCGGCCTACTGATCGGACCAGTGCTCTACGGACAGACGATGTGGCTCAAGCGCAATCGCACCGCAGTCTTGATCGACATCGCCTACGCGTTTTCCGCCATCGCCGTCGGTGGCTATGTCCAGGGTCTGATGGCCTAGGCCAGACAAAGTCTGTAATGCGGGGCGGGTTCTACACCCGCCCCGCATCGCGTCACGAACCGATCAGGCGGGCGGCGGCAGTCCACGGGTCGAGATCGCCCCGTTCCACGGCGGCAACCACCTCGGGTGCGGCGGTTGCCGTCAGCAAGGCCTGGCGTCGGGCTTCGGCCGCGAGCGCCGATTCCAACTCCCCCAGGCGCCGAACGCGGCGACGCTGCTGCAACCCCGCCTCGCCCATGTGGTGGCGATGCGCACTGATGGCCTCCCACAACTCGGGCATCCCGGCTCCCGTGGTCGCCACCGTCTTCACGATGGGAGAAACCCATCCCCCGGCCGGGGCGAGGGCGAGCATCGCTCGCAGATCCCCCACCGATTCGGACACCCCGGACCGATCGCTCTTGTTGACAACGAACACGTCACCGATCTCGAGGATCCCTGCCTTGGCCGCCTGAATCCCGTCGCCCCACCCCGGCGTGACCACGACCACGACCGTGTCTGCGGCCGCAGTCACCTCCACCTCGTCCTGACCGACACCCACCGTCTCGATGACGATCCACGGGAAACCCGCGGCTTCGAGAGCTACCAGGGCGCGGGGAGCGGCGGAGGACAACCCGCCGAGATGGCCCCGGGTGGCCATGGAGCGGATGAACACCCCCTCGTCGAGAACGTGGTCCTGCATCCGCACCCGATCACCGAGCACGGCGCCACCGGTGAATGGACTCGTCGGATCGACCGCGAGGACCGCAACCCGATCGCCCCGTCCCCGTATCGTCCGAATCAGGCCGTCGGCGATAGTGCTCTTTCCCGCTCCCGGGGCTCCGGTGACGCCGATCCGATACGAACCCGGAGCCGCAGTGAACGCTTCCGCCAGCGCTGCCGCGGAGCCAGCGCCGCCCGCCTCCACCAGCGTGAGCAGCCGTGCCAGGGCGCGCCGATCCCCAGCCACGACGGCGGAAACGAGGGAAGGGTCGGGAGGCACCGCAGCGAGGTTACTTGTGCGTCAGGCGTCATCTCGTGCCGGCGTGGACTGCCGAAAGCGAGGCGGCTGCCCGGTTGTGGGTCGGGGTTGCGATTACCGGTGATCGGTCCTGGCTCACAACTGAACTACCGACTACGGCATCACCGATGACCGACTGCCTCTTTACAGCGCGTTCACAGCCACCACACCGGGCACCCGGTCGCGCAGGATGCGCTCGATCCCGGCGGTCAGTGTCATCGTCGACATGGGGCAACCGCCGCAGGCACCGACGAGTTGCAGGTTGACCGTGCCATCGTCGACGCCGAGCAGGATCACATCGCCGCCGTCCGCCTGGAGAGCGGGACGAATGTACTCGAGGGTCTCTTCGAGAGCCTGGAGATCGACCGCGGTGTCGGTTGTCGTGTCATCGGTCATCGCGTGGAGTCCAACGGTTGCAGGGGCAGGACATTCCCGATTCTAGGCGTCGGCTGGATCCGCGGAACGACGCACCACATCCGCCCCAAGATCGCGCAGGTGCTGATCGAACTCCGAATAGCCGCGGTCGATGTGCTGGGCATCGGTCACCACGGTCACACCGTCGGCGACCAACCCCGCCAGAACCAATGCGGCTCCTGCCCGGATGTCGCAGGCATCCACCGGGCACCCGCTCAGCGCCTCGACCCCGCGGATGATCACGTGCTGCCCCTCGAGCGTGACATCGGCCCCGAGCCGGTTGAGCTCCCCGACGTAACGAAACCGCGCTGCGTAGATGTTCTCGGTGATCACCGACGTTCCCGAGCCGACCGCCAGCAGAGCCACCATCTGAGGGTGCATGTCGGTGTGGAAACCCGGATAGGGCAGCGTGGCGAAGTCCACCGCCTGGGGGCGGGGCGGCCCGGCCACGCGCACCCAGTCCTTACCCATTGTCACCTCGCACCCCGCCTCCCCCAGCTTGCGCAGCTCCATGCGCAGATGCTCGGGGACGCAGTCGACGACGGTCACGTCGCCACCGGTGATTGCCCCGGCGACGAGATAGGTTCCTGCCTCCAGCCGGTCGGGCACGGCGCGGTGCGACGCCGGGGAGAGCCGACCCACCCCTTCGATCTCGATGGTTGCCGTCCCCGCTCCCCGGATCACCGCCCCCATCTTCCCGAGGAATTCGGCGAGGTCCTGGACCTCCGGCTCCCGGGCGGCGTTGCTGATGACTGTCGTACCGCGGGCCATCACCCCGGCAAAGAGCAGGTTCTCGGTCGCCCCTACCGACGGGAAGTCGAGAGGCACCTCGGCGCCCACCAGTCCGCCTGGGGCGCTGGCCACGAGCTCGCCGTGCACCAGTTCGAACTCGGCACCAAGCGCCCGGAGCCCGTCGAGGTGCATGTCGATCGGCCGGGAGCCGAAGTCGTCGCCTCCGGGAAGGGCCACCCGGGCCCGCCCGGTCCGCGCCAGCAACGCCCCGAGAACGAGGATCGAGGCTCGCATCCGCCGCACCAAGTCGATGGGGGCCTCAGGGTGCAGATCGTCAGGGACATCTATCTCGACAGTGGTTCCAGAGAAGGTGCACCGGGCGCCGATGTGTTCGATCACCTCGCCCATCAGCCGCACATCGAGAATGGCGGGTACATTGTCGAGACGATGCCGGCCCGGGGCCATCAGGGTGGCAACGAGGTGCTTCAGGATGGCGTTCTTGGCGCCGAGCACAGCGACCTCGCCGTGCAGTCTCCGGCCTCCGGTGACGACGAGTTCATGCACGGCCGGGATTGTACGGGGGTCGAACCGAAGCACCCCGACGGCACCGACGACGCTCACTACCCTGACAACAATGCGAATCGCCATTGCCGCCGATCACGCCGGGTTCCGGCTCAAGGATTACCTGGCCAAGGCGATGGCCGCCGCCGGGCACGCGGTGACCGACCTCGGCACCCACGACGAAACCCCCGTCGACTACCCCGATTATGCGGTCGCAGTTGCCAAGACGGTGGTTGCGGGACGTGCCGAGCGCGGGGTGGTGGTGTGCGGATCCGGGGCGGGAGCCGCCATCGCCGCCAACAAGATCACAGGTGTGCGCTGTGCCCAGGCCCACGACACGTATACAGCGCACCAAGCGGTGGAACACGATGATGCCAACGTGCTCTCGCTGGGGTCGCGGGTGATCGGGCCTGAACTCGCCAACGAAGTCCTAACCGCCTTTCTCGGCGCCCGGTTCTCCGGCGAGGAAAGGCATGTGCGGCGTCTGGCCAAGATTCGGGCGCTCGAGGAATCGCGCTGAGCCTGGCGCCGGCAGGTTCCGATACCATCTCGCACCAACCACGGAGGCGTTTGACGGTCCCCCGATATTCCAACCGCGAGTTGTCCCTGCTGGACTTCCAGGAGCGGGTCCTCGCCATCGGCGAAGACACCAACCTGCCGTTGCTGGAACGGGTGCGGTTCGCGGCCATCGCCGCCTCGAACCTCGACGAGTTCTTCCAGGTGCGGGTGGCCGGCCTCCGTGAACAGCTCGAGTCCGGGATCAGACCAGCGGTGCCCGAAGAGGTGAACCCGCGCCAGCAACTCACTGCGATCCGCGACCGCTCGCGACAACTGCATGATCGGGTGGAACGGCTGTTCTCGGGAGTGCTGGTTCCCGAGCTCGCGGAGCACGGCATCGTGGTCGCCGGCTGGGACGATCTCGATGACGATCAGCACAAGGCCCTCGAAGAGCTATTCGATCGTGAGATTTTCCCGGTGCTGACCCCGCTGGCTGTCGACCCCACCCACCCGTTCCCGTACATCTCCAATCTCTCGCTCAACCTGGCAGTCACCGTCCGGGATTCCGAGCGAGGGATGGATCGTTTCGCCCGGGTAAAGGTGCCGCCCCTTCTGCCGCGATTCCTCAGTCCGCCTGGCTCGGCCACATTCGTCCCAGTGGAGCAGGTGATCGCCGCCCACCTCGGGTCGCTGTTCCCGGGCATGGAGATCGTGAGCAGCCACCCCTTCCGAGTGACGCGCAGCGCGGATCAGGCGATCGAGGAAGACGAGGCAGACGACCTGCTCAAGGCCGTCGAGGAGCTGCTGCAAACCCGTCATCGCGCCAGCAAGTTGGTCCGGCTCGAAGTCGACAAGAAGATGCCCGAGCCGGTGCTCGACCTGCTCATGGAGGAGATGGGGATCGGCCGCGACCAGCTGTACACCAACACCGGCCTGCTCGATCTCGCCGGGCTCGCCGTTCTCGCCGGACTGGATCGCCCGGACTTGCTCCATCGACCCTGGCAGCCGACAACGCAGCCCATCCTGGCGATGTTTGGCCCCGGCGAGACGCTCTTCGACCGGATCAAGCAGCGCGACATCCTCGTGCACCTCCCCTACGAGTCCTTCGGGACCTCTGTCGGGGCGTTCATCGCCGCCGCTGCCCGTGACCCCCAGGTGGTTGCGATCAAGCAGACCCTGTACCGCACCTCGATGCAGGACGATCCGGCGCTGGGTGGCGAGCAGTCGATCGTCAAGTCGCTCATCGCCGCGGCCCGGTCTGGCAAACAGGTCGTGGTCCTGGTGGAGCTGCGGGCCAGATTCGACGAGGAGGCCAACATCATCTGGGCGCGGCTGCTGGAAGAGGCCGGGGTCCACGTGGTGTATGGAGTCGCCGGGCTGAAGACGCATGCCAAGGTGGCCCTCGTGGTGCGACGCGAGGGCGAGGGTCTGCGGCGGTACTCCCACGTCGGCACGGGCAACTACAACCCTCGCACCGCGCGCATGTACGAGGACCTTGGCCTGCTCACCGCCGACGACGCCATCGGCGCCGACCTCACCGATCTCTTCAACATGCTCACGGGCTTCGGCCGCGAGCCGGAGTTCCGCTGCCTGCTCGTTGCACCCGCCCACCTCCGTCCTGCCCTCATCGACCGGATCCGCACCCAGGCCGACCGAGGCGCCAATGGGAGGATCACGATCAAACTCAACCACATCGCGGATCGCGAGATCATCGATGAGTTGTACGCGGCGTCAGCCGCCGGGGTTCAGGTGGATCTGGTGGTGCGTGGCATCTGCTCCCTCGTCCCCGGGGTCCCCGGGATGTCCGAGAACATCCGGGTGCGATCGATCGTGGGCCGCTACCTCGAACACTCGCGAGTGTTCCGGTTCGGGGAGGGCGACAGCGCCGAGTACTTCATCGGATCCGCCGACCTCATGGAGCGCAACCTGTCCGGTCGCGTCGAGGCACTCGTGCCTATCAACAGCCCGCGGCTGCGCAATCGCCTCGAAGAGCTGCTGCGGGTGTATCTCGCCGACGACCGACTCGCCTGGCAGTTGCACCACGATTCCTGGGAGCGGGTTCCGACCCAGACCGGACTCGACTCCCACCTGCGCTTTCAGGCGCTCGCCCATGGGCGCTCCCAGGGCGCCCTGCCCGATCCCGACACTGCGACCACTCCAGCGGATCCGAGCGTCATCGCAGCCGGGGGTGTGGTCACCCGGCGCACCAAGAATCGCACCGAGGTGCTGCTGGTGCACCGCCCTCGTTACGGCGATTGGACCTTCCCCAAAGGCAAGCTTGACGAAGACGAGGCTCTCGCCGAGGCGGCACTGCGCGAAGTGCTTGAGGAGACCGGATACCACTGCATTCTCGGGCCGGAGATCGGGATGGTCGAGTACCAGGACCGCTTTGGCAATCGCAAGTTCGTCCACTACTTCGCCATGAACGTGGAAGACGGATCGTTCGAACCCAACCGCGAAGTGGACAAGGCGAAGTGGCTCGACCCCGACGCCGCCGCCGAGCGCCTCACCTACGAGCGCGACCGTGCACTGCTCCGCTCGTGGCTCAGCGAAGCCTGAGCGCCGGGAGCGCGGCCACCCAGGCGATCACGATCTCGGCAATGCGATCCAGGATCTCCTCGGGCTCGACCCCGAGGCGACGCGGCACCCGGAAACCGTGATCGGCACCGGGGATCACCTCCATGGTCGCCGTGGCGAGTCCGTCTACCACCGTCTCGATCAGCCCCCGGGGCGCGAGGGCATCGCGTTCCCCCTGCACGAAGAGCATCGGCCCGAGCTCGTGCAGATGAGACACATCGCGAGGCGCGGTCGTGCCCGCAGCCACCAGCGGATAGCCGAGAAATACCCATCCGGGGGCGGGAACGCCGAGGTGTGAACCGATTCGGCCCCCCATCGACTTGCCCACCAGGATCGGCGGGGCCCCGCGCGCGACCACCACATGGTCGAAGACCGCGCGATGGCAGGCCACCAATACCGACGGGCGGTCGGGGCTGCGTCGTCCCACAGCCCGGTACGGGTAGTCGAAGCTGGCGACTGCGTGCCCCGCGGCCAGCAGGCGATCCCTCATTCCCGTCATGAAGGGATGGTCACTACCCGCGCCTGCACCCGGTGCCAGCACCATCGGATAGCCGGCACCGCGTAACTCGACCGTCGTAGTTCCCCCATCGGGCCTGGTCACCTGGGTGACAACCGCCGGCTCACCCATCGACGATCGCGATCAGTGCGGTCATGCGGGTGAGGCTAGAAGGGGCGGCCGGTTGCGGGGCGCTTACCATCGCGGTCTTGGACATCCGCGTGTTCCCCGACCAGGCCGCCCTGGCATCGGCCGCCGCCCGCGTCATCGCCGACCGCCTCGAATCCGGAGGGGGAGATGTCGGCATCGCCGGCGGGGGCACACCGCGAGCCGCGTACCGGGCACTGGCGAGCCTCCCGCTCGATTGGCACCGGATCTCGGGCTGGATGACCGACGAGCGCCATGTGCCTCTCGACCATCCCGACAGCAATGCCGGGATGGCTCGTGCCGCCTGGTTCGACCGGGTGTCGGCAACGCTGCACCCGGTGCCCTGGATGGAGTCGGCTCCGGAGGCGGCGACCGCGTACGAGGCGCTGCTGGCTCGGCTGCTTCCCGCTGGTGCGGCCGGTCCGGAGCCATCCCTGGTGATTCTCGGTCTCGGCGCCGACGGCCATACCGCTTCGCTGTTCGCCGAGTGTCCTCCACCGGGACCCGGGCGCGATTTTGTCGCGGTTGCGGTCCCGGAGCGGGGCTGGCGGCTCACCGCCAGCTACGCCCTGCTCGCCCGCGCCCAGCACACAGTGTTTCTTGCATGCGGGGAGCACAAGGCCGCGGCGCTGGCTGCCGTGATGTCCGGCGACAGCCCGCTGCCCGCGGCCCGCGTCGCTCGCTTGTCGCGTGATCCGGTCTGGCTCGTGGACCGCGACGCGGCGGCGCTGTTGTGACCCGCGCTCTACTCAGCGGCCCATCAGCGTGAGCAGGTACTGCGCCAGGTCGGAATCGGGATCTAGATCCGCGGCGAGGAATGCCGCGGTCTGCACCTCGCCCGCATCGCAACGCATCTCAGAGGCGCGGGTGTCGAGGTCCTTGCCTTGTTGCTCCATGGCAAAGAGCGACTCTGGCCAAGACTCCCGGTCGCGGGTCTCTTCCAGCGTCAGCTGATCGAGCACCTCGACGAGCGTCTCCAGATAACGGGCCGTGTCGGCGGCCAGCCTGCCGCACGTGTCGTTCTTGACCGTGGTCGTGGTGGTGGGTACGCCGGGCGGGCTGGTGGTGGGGATCACGGTTCCCGTGTCGCAGGCCGCGAACAGGACACCGAAGAGTACGAGCGCGGAGATGCGATGGGTCACGGCACTGCGGAGGGTAACTCCGCCATCGACTTGGGTTAGATCCCCACGACCTGTTGGAGATCGCCGTCGACCATGAGCTCGTCGACGATGCCCACGATCACCGCCCGGATCGGGGCATTGGGAGCGAACACCACCTGCCGGGCGCCATTGCCCTCGTCGAGGATCAGGACCACTTCGCCCGGACCGGCGCCGACGGTATCCACACAGATCAAGTAGTCGCCTCCGGAGGAACCATCGGTCCCGAGCAGATCGCATATCAGAAGCCGGCGGCCGGCGAACACCGGATGACTGATGGTGGAGACGACCGTCCCGGTGACCCGGCCGAGCTTCATCGCGAAATCTCCACCGCATCGACTATGCCAACGATGGCATGATCCACGGGGACGAACTGGTTGGGGAGAGCCAGGGCGGCCTCGCGGCTGCCCACGACGTACACCAGATCACCGCTGCCGGCCATCGCCACCGCATCGGCGGCGATGACCGGACGGCCATTGGGGCGGCGGTCCCGGTCCAGCGGCTGGACGATGAGGAACCGGATCCCCTCCAACCCGGGGGACTTGACGGTGGCTACGACGGTCCCGATCACCTCAGCCAGCTGCATCGAAACCTCCGTCCCAGCCGATACGACCACCGAAGCGCGAGTGGTCGAAGAGATTGTCACTCATCTCGTCGTGGAGCCGGGGTATGACCACCGATCCAGCAACGGCCGCCACTGGAATGCGGGCCAGGCCGATTGCGACCGCCGCTTCGACGTCGGCCACCGCACCACTGAACAACGCGTATCCCTTGCCGCCGAGACCATCGGCGAGATGCAACTCGGCGAGCACGACGTTCGCCCCCTTTACGGCGGCGTCGGCCGCAGCGATGGTGGCCGCCACCGTGTGGGTTTCGATGAGCCCGGCAGCTTCACCGCTGGGCCCGACGCGGACACCGCGCACCGCGGCTGCCACCGTGGGATGGATATCGGGGAGCAGGACCAGGTCGATCAGCGCCGACTCCCCCGACTCGACGCCCGCGGCAACCGCCTCCTCCACCGCAGCCACCGAGCCCACAACGAGCACCAGGTACTTCCCGGGGTGCACCGTTCCGCCCACGATCTCGGCCACCGGTCCGCGTTTGATCATGGCATCGCCGGCGGCGATCCCGGCCGCGATCGAAGAGAACTCGAGCAGTGCGAGCGCTGGATTCATGTCAGACGATCCTGAGGGCGCCGACCACGGCGATACGGCGCTCCCGGGTGAATGTGAGCGGCCGGGTCATGCCGTCGCCGGATGGGCTGGCGATCGAGAAGGAGGTGAATCCCTCCCCACCCTGTCCCAGGCCGGCGTAGTTGGGGCCATTGGCGATGAAGATGGAGACGTTGATCGAACGCGCCATCCGCGTGATGGTTTCGACGTTGTTCGAGTGGATGGAAGCGGTGTGGCGGAACCGATGCTCGGAACGAATCGCCAGGTCGATTGCGGCATCGACGTCGGGGACCGAGGTCACCGGCATCACCGGCATCATCTGTTCGGTCCACACCAGGTTGTGGTCGTTGGGCACCAACGCCACCAGCAGCCGGGGATCGCCCTCCACATCTACCCCGGCGGCAGCGGCAATGTCGCGGGCGTTCTTGCCCACCCAGGCTCGGTTGATCACCCCGGGCTTGGATGGCGGTCCCATCGTCTCGAAGATGACCCGCTCGACCTTGCGCAGTTCGTGCTCCTTGAGGACATAGGCCCCGTGCCGGGCCATCGCCCGGACCAGCTCGTCAATGACTGACCGCACCGCGATCGTCGTCTTCTCACATGTGCAGATCACGTTGTTGTCGAACGAGGCCCCGGCAACGATGTCCCTCCCGGCGCGGTCGATATCGGCGGTGTCGTCCACCACCGCGGGCGGGTTGCCTGGTCCGGCGGTGATGGCACGTTTGTCGGTCTTGAGCGCCTCCCGCACCACCGCCGGCCCTCCGGTGACGAGGAGCACTCTCACCTTGGGGTGATGCATCAACTCCTGGGCGGTCTGAATCGTCGGTTCGGGGACACCGGTCACGAGGTCGGCCGGTCCGCCTGCGGAGAAAATGGCCCGATTCAGCAGGCGGATGGTCTCCGCCGAAACCCGTCGCGCCCCGGGATGGGCGTTGAAGACGACCGCATTGCCCCCGCTGAGAATGGCGATCGTGTTGTTGATCATGGTCGAGGTTGGATTGGTCATAGGGGTGATGGAACCGATGACCCCGAACGGGGCGTGCTCGGTGAGCATCATCCCGCCGTCGCCGGTCTGGATGAGGGGCTCTAGATCCTCTGGTCCGGGCGTGCGAGTGGTGACCAGGATGTTCTTACGCACCTTGTCGTCGGCGCGTCCCAGCCCGGTCTCCTCGTGAGCCATCCTGGCCAAAGGTTCGGCAGCAGCGAGCATCGCGCTCCGAATCGACGCGATAACTGCTGACCGAATCCCGGTCCCCTGCTGGTTGTACCTCTCGAAGGCGCGGTCGGCGGCTTCCACCGCGTCGCTCACGGTGGCGTGAATGCCCTCACCGAGGCTGGCGTCGGGCACCTCCACCGGGACGCGGGGATGAGCGGGAGCTGTCTCTGCGGTGCCACCGAGACGCGCCCGCACCCGGGCGATGATCTCCTGGACCTCGCTATCCGAGTACGACCTCATCTCACTTCACGTACTTCACGTCGCCGCCGACCTCCCAAGTGTCGACGATTGCCATCACCACGGCGTCGCAGGGCCGATCGCGGGTCTCCACGGTCTGGCGTGCCGAAGATCCGGTGGCATACATCACCACCTCGCCGACGCCGGCACCAACCGCGTCTGCGGCAACCACGTAACCGGACGTGTCGGACTGATCCACGTCGATCTGCCGGATGACAAGGAACTTGAGACCCTCCAGGGTCACCTCCTTGCGCGAGGCGACCACGGTCCCGACGACGCGGCCGAGGAGCATTCGCCCCCTCCCGGTTAGGCCGACTCCGCGGCGGCCTCGTCGGCACGGCCGAGGGGCAGGACCAGGTCGATGTTGACGTGCGGACGAGCGATGACGTGCGTGGAGACGACCTCGCCGACCTTTTCGGCGCCGCGAATGCCGGCGTCGATCGCCGCCTTTACTGCAGCGACATCACCACGCACGACTGCGGTCACGTAACCACCGCCGGTCTTTTCGTAGGACACCAATTCGACCTTGGCGGCCTTCACCATGGCGTCGGCCGCCTCCACCATCGCCGCGAATCCGCGGCACTCGATCATTCCCAGTGCTTCAGCCATGGGTCTTCGTTCTCCCTTTCTTGTGTCTCATCTCGGCGGAGTCTCCCCCGTCAGGAACCCTCACGACCCTCTAACCCCTCGAGCGCGGCGGCAGCAGCTCGCCAGCCGACGTCGATGTCTCGCTCCTCGCCGCCGAGATAGACCCGGCCCAGGGCTCCGAAGGATCGCACTTCGAGCACGTTGATGTCGGCGGCCTTCTCCGCCTCGTTGGCGGCGATGGCGGCGTAGGACGCCGGTTCCATCTCCAGCAGATAAAGGGTCTGGCCGGGGATAATCATCTGGCCGTGACGCATGCGGTTGATCAATTGGGCCTGGTGGTCATCGATGCGGCGAATGATCTGGCTGGAGGCGATACGCGGCTTGATCCGGTCGGTCTCTTTGGCGCCGATCTCGGCCAGGATCGCCGCCCCGGCAGCTCGGGTCTCGGCCTGGGAAGGTGAGTGAACCTCCAACAGCCCGAAGTAGCGCTCCACTATCTGCATCCCCGGCTTCACCTTGGTCGCCTTGAGGGCAACATCCGTGAGCCGGTTGATCTCGATTCCCGGTGAGATCTCCACGTATAACGAGGCGTCGCCCGCCAGAGGCAGGAAACCCTGCGCCACGGTCCCCAAGAAAGCCGCGTACTGCGGCTGAAGACTGTCGAGGAACGAGTAGCCCCGAAGATCAATAGTTGCCACTCGAACTACCTCCCGTGACGATCTGGACCCCCGCCGATGCCCCGATCCGGGTTGCACCTGCGGCGATCATCTGCTTGACGTCATCGACACTACGAATTCCACCGGATGCCTTCACTCCGATCTTGGGGCCTACTGCCTCCCGCATCAATGCCACGTCGTAGACCGTGGCACCGCCCGGACCGAAGCCGGTCGAGGTCTTGACGAAGTCCGCCTTGGCTGCAACGGCGAGTTGGGATGCCACCACCTTCTCCTCGTCGCTAAGCAGCGCCGTTTCCAGAATCACCTTGCATACCGCCCCGGCCTCCCGGCAGGCCTCGGACACTCCGGCGATATCGCGCCGCACGAGGTCGAAGTCCCCCGACTTGAGCGCTCCGACATTGATCACCATATCGATCTCGCGGGCGCCATCGCGCAGGGCACGGCGGGCTTCCATCGCTTTGATCTCGGCGGTGGAAGCGCCGAGGGGAAACCCGACGACACAGCAGGCGACCACTCCACTTCCCTGTAGCGCCTCGGCGACCCGCTTTGCCCAGGTCGGGTTGACACACACCGAGGCGAACCCGTACTCGATCGCCTCGGCGCACATGCGGTCGATGTCCGCCGCGGTCGCGTCAGGTCTGAGCAGCGTGTGGTCGATGAACCCTGCCAGATCGGTGGGCACGTCGGCTCCAGCGCCGTTGAATGTGACGCGGGTAGCACCGGCGGCCAGTACCGAGCGCACCTTGGGAGCCGAGTGGACCACGCAATCGCCAAGACAGGTGAGGCATTCGTCCCAGGCCTCTCCAGCCAGGGAGGCGATCACCTCCCGGGTGATCGCCTCGATCAGGGCGTCGCGCTCGGTCATGCCGACTCCTCGAGCCTGATGCCATCGAGGGCATCGATCTTGGCGACCCGCCGGGCATGGCGCCCCTCGCCCCAGGCAGTCTCGATCCAGGCGGTGACGATCTCCCAGGCGAGCGTCTCTCCGATCAATCCCGCACCGAGAGTGAGAACGTTGGCATGGTTGTGTTCCCGGCTGTTGCGCGCCGAAGAGACGTCATAACACAGCGCTGCCCGCACCCCCACGACCTTGTTGGCTGCCATCGCCGAGCCGATGCCGGCGCCATCGACGACGATCCCGGCCCGGCACTGTCCGCCAGCCACCAGACGAGCCACCGCGACCGCGAAGTCCGGATAGTCCACAGGCTCGGCCGAGTCGGTGCCGCAATCCAGCACCACCTCACCGGCCTCGCGCAGACGAAATGCCAGGCGCTCCTTGAGCCGGTAGCCGCCGTGGTCGGCGCCGATTGCGATCGGACCCGATCCCGCCGCCTCGGCCGATGGCACCGCCGGCGCAGGAGCCGACACGCTGACCCCATCGACGATGCGGGCGACCAAGGCGCGCAGCTCAGGCTGTGACGGGATTTCTCGGCGACCCACCCGGCGATTATCCCACGGAGACCAGATGGCCGGAGACCGGAGACCGCAACCGGGGACCGAAGGCCGAAGCGCTGTCAGTAGGCGGCTGTCGGCTCGGTCGCCGGAGGTGGCCGCCTAACCTCGTTTCCGTGGATCCTGCGTTCACCTGGGATCAGCCCAAGACGGCGGTTCCCCGCCTGCGCCGCGACGCCGGACCGCCCGCGCCCACGCCCGGACGCGGCCGCATCCCACTGCGGGAAGCCGAGCACCGTTTCGGCATAGCGGTGGCCACACTGCGTACCTGGGCCCGCAAAGGGAGCGTCGACGCCGTCATGGTCGACTCGGAGGGGGCCCGGCAGTGGATGGTGACCCCGGAGTCCGTCGCCCACCACATCTCTCGTTCCGGTGCCCAGGCGCGCCGAGCCACCCCATCGTCAGCCCGGGCCACCACCGGTCCCACCGGCGACGGCACTGCGATGCTCGTGCCCCGCGATGCTTGGGATCGCTTGATCGATCAACTGGGGAACCTGCACGAAGCGGGGTTGATGCTCGCCGAAGCCCGGGAGAGAGCCGCACGCGCCGAAACCGAGGCGGGCTTCCTACGCGAGCGGCTGGGAGAGTTGCGGGCGGAGCGGGACGAACTCAAGACCCGAACCGTGGCACCAGTTGCCGCGTCTCGGCAGCGACGCCGTTGGTGGGGGAGGCCAGGACGACCGGCGGGTCCGTAACGATGCCGGAACGGAGCACCGGCAGTATGTCGCGGTGAGCCCCCAAACCGAGACGGACATCATCGCCGTCTCCGGCCTCAGTTTCGCCTACGGCGACATCCTGGCGATAGACGGGATCGATCTCGCCGTACCTCCGGGCCGAATCGGCCTGGTCGGCGCCAACGGCGCCGGCAAGACCACCCTGATCAAGATCCTGCTCGGCGTGCTTCCCACCGTGGACGGTTCCGTCACCGTTCTCGGCAACCGTGTCGCCTCGAACACCCTTGAAGTGCGCAGCCGGGTGGGCTGGATGCCGGAAGGAGATTGCCTGCCGCCAGATCAAACCGCAGCCGACTTCCTCGGATACGCCGCCGAGTTGGGTGGGCTGCCGGTGCGTGCCGCCCGCCAGCGCGCCTCCGACGTACTCGGCCTGGTCGGTCTCCACGAAGAGCGGTTCCGCTACATCGGGGAATTCTCCACCGGGATGAAACAGCGCGCCAAGCTGGCGCAGGCGATCGTGCACGATCCCGAACTCGTCCTCCTCGACGAACCAACCGCCGGTCTCGACCCCGAGGGCCGGGAGGAAATGCTCGAGCTGATCACGCGGCTGGAGAGCTTTGGCATCAATGCGGTGATCTCATCGCACGTGCTCACCGACATCGAGCGGACCTGTGAATGGGTGGTGATGCTCGACGGAGGAAAGGTGCTGCGCTCCGGACCGCTCTCCGACCTCTCCACCACCGATGAGGCAGAGCTGGAGGTGGTGGGAGACCCCGCGGCCGTCATCGCAGCCGTCGAGCGCCGCGGCGCCACGGTGCGGATTCACGGCCAGTCTTTGGTGATCACCCGTCCCCAGGGGGACGCGTTCGACGCCGCCCGCGACGCGGTGGTCGAAGCCGGCGCCGCGATCCGCCGCCTCGGTGCTCGCCGCACGACACTCGAGGACGTGTTCCTCGGCGAGGAGGACTCCGGTGGCTGAGGGAGTCGTATTCGATCTCGGCTACCGGCCGCACGAGGGCGAACGCCTCGGGCGCCGCGGGGCGCGGCGCGCCTTGTATCGCGACGGGTTGCGGCGCGTCCTCGGGTTGCGGCGCCGTGCCCGGCGCAAGCTGTTCCCATTCGTGCTCACCGCGGTTGCGGTACTGCCGGCGTTGTTTTTCGTCGCTCTCAGCGTCATCGCCGGGGAGTTCGACCAGGCGGCGACCCTTTTCGACCACCCGCAATACTTCGACCTCACGGGTTCGATGGCGCTGGTCTTCATCGCGCTGGCAGCCGGCGAGCTCCTCATCCCCGATCGCGTCAACGGCACCTTTCAGGTGTATGCCTCCCGGCCCCTCACCACGATCGACTATCTCATCGGGCGGTTCGCGGCATTGGCCACCGTCGTCATCGGATTTCTCTGGCTCCCCCACCTGGTTCTCTTCTTCGGCCGTGCCTGGGTCTCGGACCGTGGATTCGGCTCGTACCTCGGCGGTGAGGCCGACATCCTGGCCACCACCCTGGCGGCGTCCATCGTCTACTTCCTTGCCTTCGCCCCGCTCGCCTTTGCGGTTGCCAGCGTGTCTCGCCGCGCCTCGCTAGCCGCGGGAGTCTTCCTCGGCATGATCACTATCTCGGGTCCGACGTCGGCATCGCTGGCGGACTCCGGGTTCGGCTCATTGGCGCTATTCGCGCTGCAGCACCATCCCGGATTCGTCAAGGACTGGATCATGGGCAGTTCCACCCACAGTTGGATTCCGGAGCGGGCTGGCTACGAGCCAATCGTCTCGTTGCTCGTGATCGTCACCGTTGCCGCGGCCTCGTGGATCGTGGTGCTTTGGCGGCAGCGGAGGATCTCGTGACCACCGGACCCGCGTTTGCTGCCGCCGCCACGATCGAAGTGCGCGACGTATCCAAGTGGTTCGGTCAGAAGGTCGCCGTCTCCGACCTGTCCTGCTCCTTCGGACCCGGACTCACCGGACTGCTCGGGCCCAACGGAGCCGGCAAGACGACTCTGCTGCGCATGCTGAGCGGGTTGCTGCGGCCCTCCGATGGGAGCGTCCAGGTCCTCGGCGTCGATCCACGGCGCGACCCCGGCGTGTACCGCCGCCTCGCCCTCGTGCCCGAGGAGGACGCCGTCTATGGGATCCTCACCGCCCGCCAGTTCGTGTCCCTGGCCGCCGACCTCACCGGGGTGGAGCGATCCCGAGTGCCCGAGGCCATCGCTGCGGTCGACCTCGCCGCCGCCGCCGATCGAGTCATCTCCGGGTTCAGCAAGGGGATGCGGCAGCGGGCCAAGGTTGCGGCGGCCTTGGTGACCCAGCCCGAGGTGCTGATCCTCGACGAGCCTCTCAACGGCACCGACCCGGTGCAGCGTGCCCATCTGATCACCCTATTTCGCCGGCTCGCCGCCGAGGGCAGAACCGTGATCGTTTCCTCCCACGTGCTCAGCGAGGTGGAACGGATGGCAGACCGGGTGCTGGCTATCGTCGACGGCCGCCTGGCGGCGGCGGGAGATGTCACCGCAATCCGTCGGGCGATGGCCGACATCCCTTATCGGGTCCGTGTCGATGTCGGCGACACCCGCGGCATTGCCTCCGCGCTCCTCGGTGAGGACGTGGTGAAATCGGTCGCCGTCTCTTCCGGACGCCTTCACATCGAGACCACCGATCTCGCCACCCTGGGGACGATCCTCCCCAGGCTCGCCGCCACAGCCGGAGCCCGACTCACCGCCTTCGAGCCGGAGGACGAGTCGCTGGAGAGCGTCTTCCGCTACCTGGTCCACCGGCGATGAGGGGCTTCGTCGCCATCACCTGGTTGACGCTGCGCCAGCTCCTCGGCGGCAAGCGCCTCCTTGGACTCGGCCTGCTCGCCCTGGTGCCAGCGGTGGTGACGCTGATCGCATCATCCGACCTCCCCGACACCGGCGTGATCGAGCGCTTCCATGACGCACCGCTGGGCATCATCTTCTTGATCGTGATCCCGGTGGTGTCACTCATCTTGGGGTCTGCACCCCTGGGGGATGAGCGGCGCGATGGCACACTGTCATTTCTCCTGCTCCGGCCGTTGCCCCGATCACTGATCACCGGAGCCAAGCTGTTCGCCGCCTGGGTCGCCACGACCGGTGTGGTGGCCACTTCGGGATCGCTGGCAGCCGCCGTCGTGGGCTTCCGAATCGGCGACTGGTCCTACGTCCTGCCGACCATCGCCGCCATCGCCATTGCCACCCTGGCCTACTGCGCGGTGTTCCTGCTGCTCGGATACATCACCTCGCGAGCCGTGCTGATCGGCCTGGTCTACGTCTTCATCTGGGAGAACGGGATTTCACTTACCTCCGCAGCGCTGGCCAATGTGTCTCTGCTGCGCATCGGCCTCAGCGCCTACGTGGGAATGGTGCCTGCCGCCGGGGAGCGGTATGGGCTCGACAGCGAAGTACTCGGGGCGATCGCCCCCGGCGCCGGTGGAGCTGTCGCCAAAGTTCTTGTCATCGCGGCGCTGGCGGTGGCCACGGGAGCATCGATGCTGCGCAGACGCGACCTCCTCTGAGCACAGCTACACGGGCATCATTACCATTCGCCACCCACGAAAGGGAGTGACAAATGGATTTGGACTTTCTCAAGGAGATCGGTGAGTCCCTCAAGGGCACCAAGATCGACACCGCAGACGAGTTCGAGCAGGCGCTCATCGCCCGGGTCAAGGGCCTGCGCCTGCCGGTGACCAACCTCGACATCCAGTACGACAAGGGTGTCGCCACCGTGATGGGCATGGTGCCCGACCAGGCGACCAAGGAGAAGGTGATCCTGGCCGTCGGCAACGTCAAGGGCGTTGCCAAGGTCAAGGACAGCCTCGTGGTCGGTCTGAGCGCGTCGCAGAAGGCAGAGCTGCGCAAGCGCGCGGCGGCCCGCGCCGGCGCCGGAGCCGGAGCCGCTGCCGCCGCAGCAGCCAAGGCGGCGGAAAAGGCGCGTAAGGAGACCAGAGCCAAGTTCGATACCCAGCTGCGTCGCGCCGCCTACCAGAAGGAACTGGCGGCACGGGTCAAGGGAAGCAGCATCACCGCTGGTGCCATCTACACAGTGAAGAAGGGTGACAGTCTGCGCAAGATCGCCAAGAAGGTGTACGGCGACGAGTCGAAGTGGAAGGCGATTTTCGAGGCCAACCAGCCCCTGATCAAGAAGGCCGATCTGATCTACGCCGGCCAGGTACTGCGGATTCCGAAGATCAATTAAGCACAAGGCACGCGATGAGAGTGTGGGATCACGGACGGATCGCCGTCCGTGATCTCGCGTAGGGGCCAGCGAGCGGAGACCGGAGGCCGGCAACGGGCAACGGGCCGTCTAGCGTTTGGGTCCATGACGCCACCACGGCGCGGGCTGTATCACCGCATGGGGATCGCGGCTGCGATCGTCGCCGGCGGGGTGCTGATCTCGCGACTTTTGGGGCTGGTTCGCCAGGTGGTGTTTGCCTGGCTGCTCGGGGCCGGTTCCACGGGTGACGAATATTTCGTCGCCTTCCTGCTTCCCGACCTGCTCAACTACCTCCTCGCCGGCGCCTACATGGCGATCACCCTCATACCGCTGCTCACGAGGCGGTTTGCCGCCGGCGACGAGACCGATGCCCGCAACGCCTTCTGGGCGGTGGCGCGTCCCCTCGCCGCCGGGATCGTGGCGTTGATGCTCATCGCCTATCCACTGGTGGAGCCACTGCTGCGGCTGTTGGAGCCAGGGTTCACTGACGACCAGGTGGCCGAGGCGGCACGCCTCACGCGGATCGTGCTGCCCGCCCAGGTGTTCTTCGTTCTCGGCCAGCTGCTCACCGCCTGGCAGTTCGCCCGCGAGAAGTTCGTCATCCCCACGCTGGGTCCGATCGTCTACAACCTGGGCATCATCGCCGGAGGATTGGCCGGCGGGTTGGGCCGCAGCGAACCGACGGCGACCGGGTTCGCGTGGGGGGCCCTCGCCGGAGCCTTCCTGGGCGTATTCGTGCTGCAGGCGTGGGGTGCCTGGCGCCAGGGCCTGCGCCTCCCGGGTGTTCGGGTCCGGCGTCATCCGGCAGTGCGCCGCTACTTCGCGCTCGCGATCCCACTGATGCTCGGGCAATCACTCGTGGTGTTGGACGAGCAGCTGGGGCGCACATTCGGCTCGCTGCACACCGATGGCGGCGTCTCCTGGCTGACCTTCGGAAGACAGACCATGCTGGTGCCAGTGGGCGTGATCGCCCAGGCCGCCGGGGTCGCGGCTTATCCGTTCCTCGCTCGCCTCGCCGCTGAGGGCAAGTACCAGGAGCTGTCGCACGCAGTCGGCCGTGCCCTGCGCTATGTGCTTGCAGTGAGTCTGGCTGGCGCAGCAGCCCTCATCGCCCTCTCGCAGCCGTTGGTACGGCTCCTGTACGAGCGCGGGTCATTCGATGCGGCAGACACGATCGCCACCGCGGGGACAGTGGTCTTCTTCGCCATCGGCGTCCCGATGTGGGGCATCCAGCAGATCCTGGCGCGGGGCTTCTACGCCCGCGAGGAAATGTGGGCTCCTGTTGTGGTGGGAACTCTCGCCACCGCGATCGCCCTCCCGATCTACTGGCTGCTCAACGATGCGATGGGGGTCGAAGGCCTGGCATTGGCATCGACCGTCGCCATCACCATCTATACCGGTGCCCTTGCGGTGGTCTGGTATCGCCGCACGGGGGGCGCCGAGGCGCGTCCTGTAGCCGGCACCGGGCTTCTCGTGGCACCGATGGCGGTGGCGGGAGGCGCCGCCGCGTTCCTCATCAGCAACTGGATGGCCGACGCTTGGACGCTCGGGTGGCTCGGCGATGCGATCGCGATCACCGTGGGCGGGATTGCAGCTTTGGTCATCACCCTGGGTGCTCCGTGGGTGCGCCGCGACCTGAGGCCGGGCTGAACGCGGATGGGAGCGGCCCAGAGCGCCGCTCCCTCCCGGGGTTGCCCCTTCGATTCGCCGTACGGCTAGGCGTTCGGCCTGTCCGATCCTAGGCGGTGGCTCAGGTCTTCGTCTTCTGGAACACGTCGGCGATCTCGGCGATCAGCCCGAGGAGTTCGTCGCCGACGGCAGGATCCATCGACTTCTTGGCGTCGCCGGCCTTCTTGGCGGCGCGCCAGATCAAGTCATGAAGATTCGGGAACTTCTCAACGTGCGGCGGCTTGAAGTAGTCGGTCCACAGCACCCACAGGTGGTGCTTGACCATCTCGGCGCGCTCTTCTTTGATGATCACGCAGCGCTGCCGAAAGACCTCATCGGTCGAGTCCTGGTACTTCTGCATGATCGCCCGCACCGACTCGGCCTCGATGCGGGCCTGGGCGGGGTCGTAGACGCCGCACATCAGGTCGCAGTGGGCGTGCACGATCTGCTTCGGTCGAAACATTGTTCTCATCTCCTCGTCTCCGGACTCTCACCCTACACTCGCCCCATCCGCCATCGGAGGGCGACACGGACTCCACCGCCGCCGCCGTCGCCGCAGTCATCCAAGCCGCGGTGCAGTTTCGCCTCACCCGTTTCGAGGTCGCCGAGGTGAGCATGACGCCCACTCTCCACCCCGGTGATTGGGTCTTCGGCGTGCGAGGGCCGCGACGCATCCGGCCGGGCGACGTCGT
>JBKKBI010000093.1:0-63319 GCA_046714175.1 Acidimicrobiia bacterium
ATGTACTCGATCGTCCCGTAGATCCCGCCGATCGTGGTGATCTCATCCCCGATTTTGATGGACGAGATCAGCTCCTCGTGGCGGCGCATCCGGGTGCGCTGGGGACGGACCATCAGGAAGTAGAACAGTCCACCGAGCACGACCGCGTACAGGAGCAGGGTCTGCCACGTCGATCCCTCTTCCGCGGCGGCCTCGACCTGGGCAAGGATGGTGATCATGAAACCTCCGGAGCCCACCACGGCGCGGCGGGCGGTCGCCTAGCGTAGCCCGTCTCCCTGCACCCCCGACCCGCGGCGCTGCGACACCGAGGCTCGGAAGTCGTCAAAGGTTCCGCGCGCGATTGCCTCGCCCGCCAGCCGCAGCGTCTCCAGCGTATAGGCCAGGTTGTGGATGCTGAGCAGCCGGTGGCCTAGCAACTCGTCGGTCACCCGAAGGTGGCGCAGGTAGGCGCGACTGTGGGTGCGACAGGTGAAACAGGAGCAATCGGGATCGAGGGGCCGGGCATCGCGAGCGAACTCGGCGCGCCGGATCGAGAAGTCGCCCGCCCGGGTCAGCGCTTTCCCATGGCGGGCGAGACGGGTGGGCCACACACAGTCGAAGAGGTCGAACCCGCGGCCCACCGCATCGAGCACTCCCTCGATGTCTCCCAGCCCCATCACGTATCGCGGCGCCGGCGGCGGCAGGACGGCGGCGACCGCGTCGAGCGTTTGCGACCTTTCCGCGGCCGACTCCCCCACCGACAGCCCCCCGATGCCGTAACCGACGAAGCCGAGGTCCGCGGTAGCCCGGGCACTGTGAGTCCGCAGGTCCGGATCGACACCGCCCTGCACTATGCCGAAGAGCGCCTGGTCCTCGCGGTGATGCACCGCCAGTGCGCGCTCCGACCACCGCAGGGTGCGCTCCATCGCTGCAGTGACGAGTGCTCGCGGAGCCGGAAGCCCAACGAGGTGGTCGAAGACCATGGCGATGTCGGCGCCGATTGCCTCCTGAGTCGCCATCGCGGACTCCGGCGTCATTCGCACCAGAGCACCGTCATACGTGGAGCGAAAGGTCACCCCGTCTTCGTCGATCCGGGGATCGAGCGAGAACACCTGATAGCCCCCGGAGTCGGTGAGTGTCGGGCCGGACCACCCCATGAAACGCCCCACCCCGCCCAGGGCGGCGATCACCTCGGGTCCGGGGCGGAGCAGCAGGTGGTAGGTGTTCGCCAGGACCATGGCGGTCCCCACCGCGGCGAGATCATCGACGCCGACATTGCGCACCGTTCCCCGGGTTCCGACCGGCATGAAGGCGGGGGTCGGCACCTTCCCGTGCGGCGTGGTCAGAACCCCCTGTCGGGCGGCGCGGTCCCAGGCGGTTATTTCGAACTCGATCGCGGTCATTGCAAGCGCTCAGCCAGCATGGCGTCGCCGAAGGAGAGGAATCGATACCCGCGCCCGAGGGCGAGTTCGTAGGCCGGTCGCCAGCCCGGTCCCATGAAGGCGGCCACCAGGAGCACCAGTGTGGAGCCGGGCACGTGGAAGTTGGTGAGCAGCAAATCCACGACCCGGAAACGGTACCCCGGGATGATGAAGAGATCGGTGAAACCATCGAACGGTCCCAGCTCCCTACCGGCCGCAGCCGTCTCCAGAGATCGGACCACCGTCGTTCCTACCGCCAGCACCCGTCCGCCCCGTGATCGGGCCGCCGCCACGGCCGCCACGACCTCGTCGGTGACCACAACCCGTTCGCGGTGGATCTGATGATCGGCGACTCGCTCGGTTGCTATCGGACGGAAAGTGTCGAGTCCGATCTCCAGATCGACCGCGGCGACCGCTACCCCCGCCGCGGCGATCGCCGCGAGCAGCCCCGGGGTGAAATGCAACCCGGCAGTGGGAGCAGCCGCAGATGCCGTGCGTCGGGAGAAGACCGTCTGATACCGCTCGGGGTCGGCCAACTCACCGTGAAAGTAGGGTGGCAGCGGGATCCGGCCCACTTCCTCTATCGCCGCTTCCACCGATCCCGAGGCGATCTCGAGAATCACCACTCCGTCACCGATCCCGTGGCGGGCGATGAACTCCACCGGGCCGGCTGTAAGACGAGTGCCGCGCCGTATACGGCGTCCCGGCCGCACCAGCGCCTGCCATGCGTCAGGACCGTGGGGCCGCAATAAGAGGATCTCGACGGCGCCGCCGGTCTCTTTCGTCGCCGCCAGCCGGGCGCGGCGCACCCGTGTGCTGTTCACCACCACCAGATCCCCGGCTCGCAACAGTCGCGGCAGGTCCGCCACCAGATGGTCGATGCCGTCACGGGTGTCGAGCAGCCGAGCGGCATCACGCGGTTCGATGGCACTCTGCGCGATGGCGCCTTCAGGAAGGTGGTAATGAAAATCGGAGGTGAGCATTTATTGCTAGTGGCTATTGGACAGCCGCGCGGCTATGGCGCGATGAGCGATCAGCACCGACACAGTGTGACTCAAGTCGCGATCAATATGTCTCATCTGGCGGGAAGCGGCATCGGACAACGGACAACGCTACAGAAGCTTCCCCTGCTCACTGGGCGCGGGCATTTCGAGACCAAGGTGGCGGTAAGCCAGCGCGGTGGCGATCCGGCCCCGGGAGGTGCGTTGCAGCATTCCCATCTGGAGCAGGAAGGGCTCGTAGGCGTCCTCGACGGTCTGGGTCTCCTCGGACACCGCGATCGCCAGAGTGGACAACCCGACCGGTCCGCCACCGAACTTGTGGATCACGGCCTCGAGGATGGCGCGATCGACGCGATCGAGACCGGCGGCATCGACCTCGAACATGTCCATCGCCTGTTCTGCGATCGTGGCGTCGACTTCGCCGGCAGCCCGGACTGCAGCAAAGTCGCGCACCCGTCGCAACAGCCGGTTGGCGATGCGCGGCGTACCCCGTGACCGCGAGGCGATGGCACGCCTGCCGCCGGTGTCGACGGCGATCGCGAGAATGTGCGCCGACCGCTCCACGATCAACTCCAGCTCCGCGGGGCGGTAATAATCGATGCGGGCGACGTATCCGAAGCGATCGCGCAACGGCGCCGAGACCCGTCCCACCCGGGTGGTGGCGCCGACGAGGGTGAATGGCGGCAGATCGAGACGGATCGAGCTCGCTCCCGCACCCTTGCCGATCACGATGTCGAGCTGAAAATCCTCCATCGCCGTATACAGGATCTCCTCGACCGCCCGCGGCAGGCGATGCACCTCGTCGATGAACATGACGTCGCCCGCCTGGAGGTTCGACAGAATCGCAGCCATGTCGCCGGCCCGCTCCAGCACCGGACCCGAGGTGGCGCGCAGCTGAGCGCCCATGGCGTCGGCCAGGATCGCGGCCAGGGTGGTCTTGCCCAGCCCCGGAGGCCCGCTGAAGAGCACGTGATCCAAAGGCTCCCCTCGTCCCCGCGCGGCCTCGATCAGGATCGAGAGACGCTCCTTCAACTCCTCCTGGCCGACGAAGTCGTCGAGACTCGTCGGGCGCAGGCCAGCTTCGAAAGCGGCCTCCTCAGGCCCGGGACGGGAGGCGAGCAGTCCGTCCTCCCTCATCGCCGCCCCAGTTTCTGCAGTGCGCTGCGCAGCATCGCCTCGACATCATCACCGGAGAGGCCGATCACCGCTTCTCTGATCTCAGCGGGGGCGTAACCCAATCCTTCCAGGGCGCTGCGCACGGTCCCCAATCCCCCGCTCACCGGTATCGCCCCCGCGGGCAGGGCGAGGCGGGCGCGCAGATCCAGGACGAGCTTCTGGGCGCTGCGCACCCCGATGCCGGGAACAGTGGTGAGAGTGTCGATGTCCTCGCCGATCACAGCCGCTCGCAGCCGCTCCGCACCGAGGGTGCCCAGAATCGCCAGGGCCAGCTTGGGGCCGACTCCGCTCGCCGCCAACAGATGGCGGAACACCGTGCGGCCGTCATCGTCGGCAAACCCGAACAGAGCCAGCTGGTCCTCGCGCACATGCAGGTGGGTGTGCACGACGACCTCCTCCCCGAGGGCAGGAAGTGCCGCCAGATCGCGAGCACTCATGGCGACTTCATAGCCGACGCCGCCGACGTCGACGATCACGCCGTCTGCAGTGCGGGCCGCCAGGTGACCACGCAACCGGCCGATCATGAGCGCCCCCCGGCAAGAGTCCGCAGCGCCATGGATTGCAGGTGGCACAGTGCCACCGCGAGCGCGTCGGCGGCGTCGGCCGGTCGCGGCGCGGTGGTGAGGCCGAGACGCCGCGCCACCATTGCCTGCACCTGCTCCTTGGCGGCGTCTCCGTATCCGGTGACCGCCAGTTTCACCGCCGAAGGGGTGTACTCGGAGACCTCCAGCCCGGCGCGGGTGGCCGCCAGGATCGCTACTCCGGAAGCCCGGCCCACCGCCATCACAGTGTGCAGATTGCGATTGGCGAAGACTTCCTCGATGGCGGCGGTGGTGGGCCCGTGCTGAGCGATCACCGCCGCCAGGTCGTCGAACAGCTCGACGAGCCGCTGCGCCGCGGTGGCCGTCGGGTCGGTGCGAATCACACCGGCGGCGACAGGGCGCACCGGATTGCCAGCCGCGACGATGCCGTAGCCGGTCACCGCCAGGCCCGGATCGATGCCGAGGACAAACATGTGTTCGATCAGGATAGAGGTCTCCACGGACCGATTGTCGGCAATAGCCTGGCCCGGTGAATCTGCCCTCGAGCACGGCCGCCGGCATCGCCGCGGCCACTCCCGCCGACCGGGACCGGTGGATCGACTTCCTCCGCGCCCTGAGTATCGGCGCGGTGGTCCTCGGCCATTGGCTGGTGGCGGTGGTCGTGTGGCAAGAGGGAGAGGTCAGCGGGTCCAACGCCCTCGAGTCGTTGCCCGGGCTGTGGCCACTGACCTGGGTGCTCCAGGTGATGCCGCTCTTCTTTTTCGTCGGTGGGTTCTCCAACCTCGTGAGCCTCCGCGCCTCGCGTCGCCGCGGCGAGGGCTACGCGGCCTTCCTGCAGGGTCGCTTCACCCGTCTGCTGCGCCCCACTCTGGCGTTTCTCCTTCCGGCAGTGATCGTCGTCGCCACCCTCGATGCCGCCAATGTGGCCGACGACCTGGTGTTCCCGGTGGCCACACTCATCACCGGACCGTTGTGGTTTCTCGGCGTCTACATGATCGTTATCGCGCTGACGCCGCCGATGGCGGCGTTGCACGATCGGTTTGGTGCCAGGGTCGTCGTGGTCGGGATCACTCTCGCCATCGGCGTCGACATCGCCCGGTTCGGATTCGGCGCCTCACCCGTCGGGTACGCCAACTACCCGATTGTGTGGCTGCTCGCTCACCAGTGGGGTTTCCTCTACGCGGACGGGCGGCTCCACTCCCGGCGCGGCCGCACCCTGGCCGCGGTGGGATTGGCGGCGGCGGCCGGCCTGGTCTGGCTCGGCCCCTATCCGGCGTCGATGGTGGGCCTGGCCACTGACGAGTTCTCCAATATGGATCCCCCCACCCTGCCCATCGTGGCGCTCACCATGTGGGAGATCGGACTGGCCTTGCTGCTCCGCCCGATCGCGGTCCGCTGGCTGGCGCGCCCGCGGCCCTGGACCGCGGTGGTGGCGGTGAACTCCGTGATCATGACCGCTTTCCTGTGGCATCTCACCGTGCTCGTGGCGGCGGTGGCGGTGCTGTACCCGCTCGGATTCCCCCAGGCGGACGTGGGGACCGCAGCGTGGTGGCTGCTTCGCATCCCGTGGATCGGCATACTTCTGGTCCTGCTCGCTGGCCTGGTGGCGGCCATCGGAGGGATCGAGCGTGCCGGACTGACCCGCCGGCGGATCGGCGGCCCACCCCACGCTGCCGGAGCGCTCCTGGCGCTAGTTGGAGCGCTGGCCACGCTGTGGGGCATCCTGGGCTTCGCAGTCGGAGGGTTGCACCAGGTGTTCTCCCCCACGGGAGAGACCCTGATATTGCTGCGGCTCAACCCGTTCCAGAACCTGATCCACGTCGTCGGCGGCGCCGCGCTGCTGGCGGCGGCCGATTCGCCGCAACGCCTGCCTGCCGCGCTCGTCGCCACCATCACAGGCGCGGCTCTGACCGCGCTCGGACCCTGGCTCCGTGGCGGCTCCGTCGACAACGTGCTCGCGGTCAATCTCGCCGCCGATGTGCTTCACGGCGCGTTGGCGGCGCTGGCGGCGACGGCCGTGGTGCTCGCCTGGAGGGAGCGGCGGAGGCTCAGCCGGCGACCGCAGCCATGATCTCGTCACTGATGTCGAAGTTGGCGTAGACCGCCTGCACATCGTCGAGATCTTCGAGGGCATCGACGAGCCGCAACACGGCGCGCGCCGAGGTTTCGTCGAGTGGAATCGATGCCGCCGGGAGCCGCGTCACCTCGGGATCGGCGGTCGTGATTCCGGCAGCTCGCAGCGCCTCCACCACCCGGCTCAGGTCGCCCGGCGCCGTGATCACTTCATGCTGGTCCCTGCCCGGCCGCACATCCTCGGCCCCCGCCTCGAGTGCCGCGAGCATCACCTCGTCTTCGGAACCGGTGGCGAGGACGTAACCGCGCGACGAGAACAGATAGGCGACCGATCCCGGCTCGCCGAGGCTCCCACCGTTGCGAGTGAACGTAGAGCGGATGTCGGAAGCAGCCCGGTTGCGATTGTCCGTGAGAGCCTGGACGTACACCGCGACCCCACCGGGCGCGTAGCCCTCGTACCAGATCTCGTCGTAATGCCCGCCCCCGGTCTCACCGGTTCCGCGCTTGATCGCCCGATCGATGTTGTCGTTGGGCATCTCCGCGGCCTTCGCCTTGGCCACGGCCGTGCCAAGCGAGGCGTTGGCGGAGACGTCGCCACCACCATCGCGCGCCGCCACCTCGATGCCGCGGGCGAGCTTGGCGAAAATCTTGGCGCGCTGGATGTCCTTGGCGCCTTTCTTGTGCTTGATCGTGGACCACTTGGAATGCCCCGACATCACGTCCTCCCCGCGACTTCAAGCAGCAGTGTATGGATTCGGGTGTCGCCGGTCAGTTCCGGGTGGAATGAGGTCGCAACGACGTTGCCCTGACGAACCATCACCGGGTGGTCCCGCACTTCGGCCAGGACCTCTACTCCGGTGCCGAGACGCTCGATCCAGGGGGCCCTGATGAACACTGCCCGCACCTGGCCGGCGATCCCCTGCACTTCGAGATCGGTTTCGAACGATTCCACCTGGGAGCCGAAGGCGTTACGCCGCACGACGACATCGAGAACCCCCAACTGGACCTGGGCCCGGTCCGAGGTGGTTCCGGTGGCGAGCAGGATCATCCCGGCACAAGTGCCCAGAGTGGGGAGCCCGGCGCGGATCGCGGAACGCAGCGGTTCCACCAGTCCATAGCGATCAGCCAGTCGTCCGATCGTGGTGCTCTCTCCACCGGGTATGGCGAGAGCGTCCAATCCGTCGAGATCGGCGGGGAGGCGGACCGGCACCGGATCCCCACCAGCAGCGATGATCGCCGCCGTGTGCTCGCGGAAGTCTCCCTGCAGCGACAGCACTCCGAATCGCACGCTTCACCAGCCCCGACGGGCCAGCCGATCCTCGTCGGCGAGTCGATCCATACCGATGCCGACCATCGGCTCCCCCAGCCCGCGTGACACCTTGGCGAGGATCGCCGGGTCGTTGTAGAAGGTCGTCGCCTCCACGATGGCGCGAGCCCGGGGTGCCGGGTCGGCGCTCTTGAAGATCCCGGATCCGACAAACACCCCGTCGCAACCGAGCTGCATCATGAGGGCGGCATCGGCGGGAGTCGCCAATCCCCCGGCGGCGAAGTTCACCACGGGGAGGCGCCCGGTACGCGCCACCTCCTCCACCAGATCGAATGGAGCGGCCAGATCACGGGCTGCGGCCATCAGCTGCTCATGACCGAGGGTCTGCAGGCGGCGGATTCCCTCCGTCATCGCCCGCATGTGGCGTACCGCCTCGACCACATCGCCGGTGCCCGCTTCACCTTTGGTGCGAATCATCGCCGCACCTTCCCCGATGCGGCGCAGGGCTTCCCCGAGGTCGCGGGCGCCGCATACGAAAGGAACCGTGAATTGCCACTTGTCGATGTGATGGGCGTCGTCGGCCGGTGTCAGCACCTCGCTCTCGTCGATGTAATCGACTCCGAGGGCCTGCAGGATCTGCGCCTCGACAAAGTGACCGATGCGAGCCTTGGCCATGACCGGGATCGAGACCGCGGCCACGATCTCTTCAACCCTGGTGGGGTCGGCCATCCGGGCCACCCCGCCGTCGCGGCGGATGTCGGCGGGTACCCGCTCCAATGCCATCACCGCGACCGCCCCCGCCTCCTCCGCAATGCGCGCCTGCTCGGCGGTGGTCACGTCCATGATCACCCCGCCCTTGAGCATCTCGGCGAGGCCACGCTTGACGCGTTCTGTGCCCTGTTCCATGAAGGAAGATGGTACCCCGGCTAGGGAGAGAGCAGGGGCGAGGGAAAAGGGGCGAGGGAAAAGGGGCGAGGGAAAAGGGGCGAGGGAAAAGGGCCATCTGTCATCTGTCATCTTCCCTCCGTGCATCCTCATATGCCACCAGATACGACCGCACCACCATCGGGCCGGCGTAGTTCTGCGCCCGTTCCCGGGCGGCGGCACCGAGGCGGTGCCGGGCAGCGTCGTCGCCCAGCAGATCGGCCACCTCCCTCCCCAAGGCCACCGGGTCCCCGGTCGCGGCCCACCGCACCGTGTCTCCGGCGACCCCGCGAAACGCCTTGAGGTCGGAGGCGACAATGGCCCGCCCCGCGGCCATCGCCTCCAGCACCACGATCCCGAAGCTCTCCCCGCCGGTGTTGGGGCACGCCACCACCGCGGCCCTGCTGAGCTCGTTGCGCTTCTCCGCCTCGTCGACCCGGCCCAGGAATGTCACACCCGCCGGACCGGAAATCCGATCGGCCCCAATGATCCGCAGGGAGGCGCCGGGCACGTCGCGCAGAATGCGCGGCCATGCCTGCAACAAGACGTCCAGACCCTTGCGCGGATCGTCGCGGCCGACGAAGACCACCCGCCCCGGGACCACCGCGTCGGTGACCGCGTAGTCTTCGAGGTCGATTCCGTTGGGGATGATCCGCATGTCGGTGATCGCCGGAACCGCCGAGGCGGCAACCTCGCTGACGGCGGTGGCAACGGCGATGCGAGCGGTGACCCGGCGCACCACGGGCTCGGCGATGCGGTATGCGTTCCGGGCCCACGTGCCTGGATCGGCGTGAAAGGTTCCGACCACCGGTGGCGTATCGGCCAGGACCGCGCCGAGGGAGACCATCGGCATGAACGGCTCGTGCACGTGCACCACATCGGCGCCGGCCACCGCCTCCGCGACGCGGCGGATGACCCTGGGATCGACTGCGATCGGCGCCGCCGATCGGTTGGCCCGCACGGATCGCCAGCTGCCAACCGAGACTGTTCCCGGGGGCCCGGCATCTCCCGGTGCGACCGCCCACGCTCGGTGGCCCGCCGCAGTCAGCCAGCGGACCAGCCTCGTCACCTGGTCCTGCACGCCGCCGTGGGCCTCGAAGGCGTATGGGCACACCAGCGCCACGTTCATCGAGCCACCTCACGGTCGGAGGGCCAGTTGGGGACGATCAAATGCCACTGTTCGGGCGCAACACGGATGATGTCTTCGAGAACTGCCGCCAGTTGCTGGGTGCCGGCGAGAACCCGAGCATCAATGTCGCCTTCTGCGGGGAGCGACAGTGGTGGCCGAATCTCGAATCGGTACCCCGCCCCGCGAGCGAAATAGGTGCCGGCCGGCAGCAATACCGCACCGGTCCGCACCGCCAGCGATAACGGTCCGGCCGGGAGAGTGGTCCGCTCCCCGAAGAACTCCACCGCAACTCCGCGGCCGGAGAGGTCGCGATCGCACACCAGCGCGACCACGCCGCCTTCCTGGAGGCGCTGCAGCAACTCGCGGGTCACGGGCGATCCCTTGCGGGCGACGACGATGTCGATCTCCATCATGCGGCGCATTTCGACGAACCATTGCACCACGCGCTCGTTTCCCAGATCCTCGGCCACCGCCAGCACACGGGCACCTTCGGCGGCAGCCCGCAATCCGGCCGGCTCCCAGTTGCCCAGGTGGGGTAGCGCCACCACGACCCCTCGCCCTGTGGCCACGCCGGCGAGCAGGTGGTCCATGCCGGCGATCTGAGATACCGCGAGGACCTTCTCCCGGCGGCGAGGACGCATCCAGAACACCTCGGCCCAGTATCTCCCGTACCAGCCAAAGACCCGACGAGCGGCACGGCGCGATCCGACGGCAGTGCCGGCGACCCGGGTCTGATGGCGCATTGCCATGGCGAACCGGCCGCGGGCGAAGAACGAGCCGAGCCAGCCGGCGCCATAACCCACACGCCGCATCACGGGTTCCGGTAGCAGCCCGAAGAGGCCGGTGAGAATCCGGCGAAGGTAGTAACCCGCGGCCGTCTTCACGCCGGAAGCCGGCGCCAGGTCTGGATGAACCGCTGCACCACGGTCAGCCAGGTCCCCACCGCCAGGATCCACAAAGCTGGCTCCAGGGTGGGCAGATCGACTCCGGCGAGGCCGACGCCGAAACCGAACACGAGCAGCCGCTCGGCACGGCCCATCAACCCGCCTTTGCCTTCGACACCGAGCGCCTCCGCCCGGGCGCGCAGATAGGGGATGACCAGTGACCCACACGCCGCCACCATGGACAGAACCACCAATCCCGAGGCAGCATCGTCGCCGAGGTGATAGGCGAGGCCGGTCCACATCGCCACCTCCCCGAGCCGGTCGGTGAACGAGTCCAGAAGCGCCCCGCGGATCGTCTCGTTGCCCGTGACCCGGGCGAGCACACCGTCGAGGATGTCGCACAGCGCCCCCACTCCGAGCGTGATCGCCCCCGACATGAGCCGCCCGGTGCCGATGAGCACTGCCCCGGCCACCGAGAGAGCGAAGCCAGCCAGGGTCACCATGGTCGGCGTGACCCCTGCTCGGGCCAAGAGTCGGGCCACCGGGTCGGCGACTCGTGACACCTTCTTCCGGGCTCTGACATCCAGCATTCGATACCTCAGACGGAACCTACCACACGGGATTCAGCCGGTTCCTGCTCATTACAATGCCGCCGCACTCCAGGAGGTCGGATGGCCGAGAAGATCCGCAACGTCGTCCTCGTCGGACACAGTGGAAGCGGGAAGACCACCCTCGCCGAAGCCCTTCTCTTCGCCGCCGGGGAGATCACCCGGATGGGACGCGTGGAGGACGGCAACACGGTCACCGACTTCGAGCCCGAAGAGCGCACCCGCCGGTCATCGGTGAGCCTGGCGATGGCTCCCTTCACATGGCGCGGTCACCGGATCAATCTCATCGACACTCCGGGCGTCGCCGACTTCACCGGGGAGGTGCGGGCGGCACTGCGCGTCGCCGACCTTGCTCTGTTCGTCGTGTCCGCGGTCGACGGCGTCGAGGTGCAGACCGAGCAGATCTGGGCACTCGCCGCAGAGGAGGGCATCGCGCGAGCGGTCTTCGTCAACAAGCTGGACCGCGAGCGCGCCTCATTCGCCCGAACCATGCAGCAGCTCAAAGAGGTTTTCGGCACACCGATCGCACCGGTGCTGGTTCCGATCGGCGCCGAGCACGAACTCACCGGAGTGGCCAACCTCGTCGGAGGCAAGGCATACACCTATGCCGGCGGTGGGATGACTGCGGTTGAAGGGGAGCTCCCCGAGGCGATGCTTGCGGAAGTGGCTCGACTGCACACCGGACTGGTCGAGGCCGTTGTCGAGACGGATGACGCGATGCTGGAGAAGTATCTCGATGGCGGCGTCGAGCCTTCCGGCGAGCAACTCATCGCCGGAATGCATCGCGGCATGGTGCAGGGGTCGGCGTTCCCGGTGTTGTGCGGGTCGGCGACTCACGGAATCGGTGTCGACCGCCTCGCCGAGTTCATCGTCGAGTTCGGCCCCGGACCCGAGGAGCGCCCCGAGCCCCCTTTGGCGGAAGGCGCGGCCCTTCCCGACTCGGGCGTGGTCGCCTATGTGTTCAAGACGATGTCCGACCCATATGTAGGGCGCATCTCGCTCTTTCGGGTCTTCCGGGGCACATTGGCGCTCGACGCGGAGCTGGAGAACGCCAATCGCCACGCGGCGGCGCGCATGCACAACATGTTCTCGATGCGCGGCAAGGAGCATCACGAGGTGCACCTGGTGGTCGCCGGTGACATCGCCGCCGTCGCCAAACTGGAAGTGACCCTCTCCGGCGACACGCTGCGCTCCCATGGGGTCAAAGTCACGATCGACCCGGTGGCGCTTCCCAACACCACGATGGCGGTCGCAGTCTTTCCCCGGAGTCAGCACGACGAGGAGAAGCTCTCCACCGCTTTGGCTCGCGCCGTCGAGGACGATCCGACGCTGCGAGTCAACCGCAACACGGTCACCCACGAGACGGTCCTGTCTGGACTAGGCGAGGCCCATCTCGACGTGACGGTGTCGCGCCTTGCGGCCCGATTCGGCGTGGGAGTGGATACCGCCCTTCCCAAAATCGCCTATCGCGAGACCATCCGGGGCAAGGCCGATGTGGAGGGAAAGCACAAAAAGCAGTCGGGTGGCCGCGGCCAGTTCGGAGTGGCCAACATTCGCTTCGAGCCTGGCCCTGCGGGCACCGGATATCAGTTCGTCAACGAGACCAAGGGCGGTTCGATCCCCAAGCAGTATCTCCCCGCCGTGGAGAAAGGGGTCCACGAGGCGTTGGAGCGAGGAATCCTGGCCGGCTACCCGGTAGTCGACGTCAGGGCCATCGTTTACGACGGCAAGTTCCACGCCGTGGACTCGGACGAGTTGTCCTTCAGGATGGCGGGCATCATGGCGGTCAAGGAGGCGGCGTCAAAGCTGAACGCCGCGCTTCTGGAACCGATCATGAAGGTCAACATCCGGATCCCCGAGGAACTGATGGGCGATGTGATCGGAGATCTCAATGCCAAGCGGGGCCGGGTCCTGGGCATGGACTCGGACGGCGGATTTCGGCTGGTCACGGCTGAGGTCCCCATGGCCGAGATGCAGCGCTATGCGATCGACCTCCGTTCCCTGACCAGCGGACGGGGTTGGTTCGAGATGGAGATGAGCCACTACGAGGAGGCTCCACCACATGAGGCGCAGAAGGTCATCGCCGCCGCCAAGCCCGGTGAGTAGGAAGAGGAACTCATGACCCGCAAGGCGGTGCTGCACGTCGACGGCAAGGAGATAGAACTGCCCGTTGTGGTGGGCAGCGACGGCAACCCCGGGATCGACATCTCCAAGCTTCGGAGCCAGAGCGGCTATGTGACCATCGACTACGGCTTCGCCAACACCGCAGGGACCGCCAGTGCCGTCTCCTGGGTGGACGGCGACGCCGGGGAACTCCGCTATCGCGGCTACCCGGTGGAGCAGCTCGCCGCCAAGGCGAACTTTCTCGAGGTGGCATACCTTCTCTTCCATGGCGAGATGCCGACCTCGGATCAGCTCGCGGCCTACACCGACGAGGTGACCCACCACACGCTCCTCAACGAGGAGATGAAACGGCTGTTCGACGCCTTTCCGCGCAGCGCCCATCCGATGGCGATCCTGGCGTCCGCCACGAATGCCATGGCCACCTTCTACTCGGACTTCCACAACCCACGCGATCCCTATGCCGTCGAACAATCGGCGCTGCGCCTGGTGTCCAAGATGCCGACCGTCGCCGCGCTCGCGTACAAGAAGTCGATCGGTCAGCCGTATGTGTACCCGCGCAACGATCTCGACTACTCGTCGAACTTCCTGCACATGATGTTCGCCCTTCCGGTCGAGGAATACATCGTGGATCCGGTGGTGGCGCGGGCCCTCGACGTGCTGCTGATCCTCCATGCGGATCACGAGCAGAATTGCTCCACCTCGACCGTGCGGCTGGCAGGCTCCAGCCAGGCGAACTTGTTCACGTCCGTGGCCGCCGGGATGAGCGCCTTGTGGGGACCACTGCACGGCGGAGCCAACCAGGAGGTCGTCGAGACGCTGCAGCGGATCCATCGCGACGGCGGCAACACGGCGAAGTGGGTGGCGAAGGCGAAGGATCCCAACGACAGCTACCGGCTTCCCGGGTTCGGGCACCGGGTATATCGCAACTACGACCCCCGCGCCAAGATCCTCAAGACCTTCGCCTACGACGTGATCGAGCGCATGGGCCGGGACGATCCGCTGCTGGACATCGCTCTCAAACTGGAGGAGACCGCCCTCGCCGACGACTACTTCGTGTCGCGCCGGCTGTACCCCAACGTGGACTTCTACTCGGGGATCATGTTCCAGGCGCTGGGTTTCCCGGTGCACATGTTCACGGTCCTTTTCGCCATCGGGCGCCTCCCCGGCTGGGTGGCGCAGTGGAAGGAGATGAGCGAGGACCCCGAGACCCGGATTGGCCGGCCCCGTCAGATCTACACCGGGTCCCCCGCCCGCGATCTCCCATGACCGATCTGCGGGCCCGCGAAACCACCCGCGAGGATTGGGACGGTCTGGTGATCGAGCTGGTCGAGGACGGCCACGTTGTCGGCGTCGCCTACCTCGACGACGGGGCGATGATGGCCGAGTTCTATCCCGACGAGGATGCCGAGGCGTGGGTATTCGATGCCGCCGACCTGCAGCGGGTGCTCGACGTCGCGGCCGCCATGCTCGGGTTGGAGGAGCCGGTGCCGGCCATCCCCCAGGGCGTGGCCGTGGACCGCATCGCCGAGGAGTTTGATCGCACCGCCGAGTTTCGGGGAGCCGAAGACGAAGGCTTCTACCCCGTGGCCGGAGCGCTGGCCATCACCACCCGCGCCGACTCGCTGGGTCTGGCGGTGGTCTCCGTGGAGGGTTTCACAATCAGCTCCGGTGAACCGGCTCCCGTCTCCGGACTGGCCACCGACATCGGCGACGCCCACCGCGGCGAAGCCTGGCCGACGTTTCGTGCGGGATGCAATGCGCAGGCCCGGGCGCTCCTGGAGCGATGGGCGAACCGGTCCGGCCTCGTCGTCGCCCTCGAGGTGGGCGACGAGTCCGGCGAGAGGTATGTGCTGTAGGACGGTGCCCGGTGCCCGTTGCCCGTTGCCCGCAAGAGTCGGTGTCCGATACCGCTGCCCGCTTCCCGCTGCCCGCAAGAGTTGTTGCCGGTTACCCGCAAGAGTCGTGGGCCGTTACCAGTAAGAGTTGGCCGCCTCCTATCGGGCGGGTAGCGGGTAGCTGGTAGCCGGCTGTTGGCGGGTAGCCGGTAGCTGGCTGTTGGCGGGAAGCCGGTAGCCGTCTCCTACCCGCCAACAGCCTCTTCATACTTCTCCACCACGCTTCCGGTGACCGCGTCGACGCGGACCAGGGCGCGGCGGGTGGGGGGGTCGTCGCTGCTGAACACGAGCACATTCCACACCGGGCGGGATCGCCAGCCGTCGAAGGAGACGGCGGCCGAGGCGTGTCCCACCGTGAAGGTCACGTTGCGCCCGGCCATGTCCAGCGCAGCCGAGTCGCGCACTGCGATCTCCCACGCCGCCAGCAGGTTCCACACCCCGAGACCCCCAAGGAGGGCGGCCATCATCAGGAGTCCCTTGGTGGCACCGGCCGCCACCAAGGCAACCAGAAGCACCCCGGCGCCGAGATGCAGCCAACCCGCGGTTCGCCTGCGCCGGGTGCTGGGCATGGAATACCCGCGCCGCCCGGAGGCATCGAGGTCTGCGGGCACTGCTTCCCGGGCGGCCACTTCCCCGGGGATTTCGATCCCGCGGCGGGACCGACCCTTCGGGGTGCGTGGCTGGCTCAGGGCTTGTCTTCCCGGGCGTGGCCCGCGGCTGCGGCGGCGTGACCCTCGACGTCGAGCTGCGGCAGCCAGTTGAGCCATTTCGGCAGGTACCAGTTCCACTCCCCGAGGAGGCGCATCGATGCCGGGACCATGATCGATCGGATGATCGTGGCGTCGAGGAACACCGCGATGGCGAGCCCAAAGCCCATCTGCTGCATCGCCGCCAGGTCCCCGGCGGCGAAGCCGGCAAAGACCGCCACCATGATCAACGCCGCCCCGGTGATGATCGCCCCGGTGGTGCGCAGCCCGTACGCTACCGCTGCCTGGTTGTCCCCCGTCCGGTCGTAGTGCTCCCGTATTCGGGTGAGCAGGAACACGTGATAGTCCATCGACAACCCGAACAGCACCGAGAACAGGAACAGCGGCAGCCACGCTTCGATGGACTCCACCTGGATGAACCCAAGCCACTCGGCGATCGCCTGGATCCATCCCGGCGATGCCTCGGGCTGGAAGAACAGCACCACCGCTCCGTAAGCCGCACCCACCGAGAGCAGGTTGAGCAGGATCGCCTTGATAGGGAGAACGATCGAGCGGAACACCACGGTCAGCAGGATGAAGCTCAGGCCCAGCACGAAGAAGAACACGATCGGCGTGTACCGGTTGACGTCGTCGAAGAAGTCCAGGTTGAACGCCGGCCAGCCACCCACCAGCACCCGGACACCAGTCCCCTCGAATGCTGCGGGCACGTACTCGCTGCGCAACCGCTCCACTGCGGCATTCGAGGCCCGCGACGCCGAGTCCCCGGCGAGAGGAATGGTGATGGCCCCCAGGTCTCCCGCTTCGTTGGTCACCAGGCCGGTGCTGGGCGGTCCGAATGCCGGATCGGCGGCGAGCGCAGCCATCAGGTCGTCGACCGCGGCCTCGACCTCGGGGGTCACCGCGCCGTCGACCACGATCTCGACCGGATCGGCCAGGCCGCCCGAGAACTCCTCCTGGAGGATCAAGAAGGCGTGCTTCGACTCCAGGGAGTCGGGAAGGGTCGAGACTCCGGAAAACCCGGTCTGGATCTGGAAGTAGGCGACACCGATAGCCACCAGCACCGCCCCACCACCAAGCAGCCACAACACCGGGCGGCGCATGACACGGTTGGTCAGGTCGTCCCAGAACCCACCGACCTTGTCCACGTTCTGCAGACGTCTGTCGCGCCAGGCTCGGTAAGACGCGGCGAGCCGTGTTCGGCTTATCAGGTCGGCGACAATCTCGATGACCAGCGTGACCACAATGGCTATGCCCAGCAGTTTGAGCGCATCCAATGACCTCTGGAAAGCGAGGTTGAGGATGGCTGGGATTACGCCGAGCACGGCAATTGCGATGATCCGCTGTCTCCGCGTGAGTCCATTCACGGTGTTGCCGAGGAGGGAAAGCACCGCCGGAAGGAGCGTCATCGAGGCCGCAACCGCCACCAGCACCACCAGAATCGCCCCGGCGCTGAGGCTGCGGAAGATCGTGTTCGGCATGAAGAACAGCCCTAACAGCGCCAGCACCACGGTTACCCCGGAGAAGAAGACCGCCCGGTTGGCCGTTGCCCCGGCGCGGCCAATCGCATCCAGCTTGTCGACCCCACGGGTGCGCTCCTCGCGGTACCGGGCAACGATGAACAGGGAGTAGTCGATCCCGACCGCCAGCCCCATCATCGTGATGAAGTTGGTGATGAAGAAGCTCAGCTCGAATGCCAGCCCGACTGCGGCGGTGAGGCCGAAGGCGATGGCGATCGACGCGATCGCCAGCAGGATCGGCAGGACCGCGGCGACCACCGTGCCGATCACCACCATCAGCACGATGAGGGCGATCATGATGCCAAAGGACTCGCCCTTTTGCAGAGTCTCCTCGGCGAGGTGCTGGAAGTCGTTGTTGAGTGTCGCCTGGCCGGCAACCAGCGTCTCGAAGCCGGCGGGATGCGGCACCGCCTCCACCACCTCGGCCAGCTCTTCGGCGTGCTTCGAGGCCTCGGTCAAGTCGGGATCGGCCATGGTCACCGGAAGCAGCACCGTCCTGCCGTCGTCAGAAACTGGCCCGGTTTCATCGAGATATGAACCGACGAACTGCACCTTGTCGGGGCCCAGACCCAGGATGGCCTGTTGCACTGCGGCGATGAAGTCCCCGTAGGCGGGCTGATCCACAGTGGTCCCATCGGCCACCACCACCACGAACTCGGCGAACTTCTGCTCACCGCGCAACTCTTCGAGCAGCTCCAGCGCCTGCACCGCCTCGGGACGATCGGTGAAGTTCACGTCTGTGGTGAGGGCATCCGCCAGATATGTGGCGGCGAGGTACCCCGCGATCGCGATCCCCGCCACCCAGACTCCGACGGTCAACCACGGCCGACGGCTGGAGGCACGGGCGAGGGATTCGGGATTGAGCTTCATCGGCGGGCCGTCCTGCGTCGTGGTGGCGGCGCAACGCTAGACGACATCGCAACGGTCCCCACCGCCGCAGACGCGGCTCCGCCAGCACCCCACAGTCCGCAGATTTCCGCCAGCAGTCCTCAGCCAGACTCGTTCAGTTCTGGCTGACCGTCACGCGGTGGGATTGTCGTAGTAGGTCAACACCCCATCGGCGACCGAGCCGAGGATCTCGACCGGCTCCTCGCTCCATTGCGCCAGTTCGTGGTCCGCCGGGGCATCGGTCATCCCGGCCATGCCCTGAACCGAGAAGCCGGCCACTTCTAGGGTGGCCCCTCCGGGCTGGGGCGGGAATGACTCCAAGATGGCATCGGCGATCACCATCCGGCCATCGTCGTAGACGAACAGGTAGCCGCGAACCAGGTGCGGCCGGTCTGCGGGGGCGTCGATCGCCTCCGCCACCGAGATTGGGTCGCCGACCGCCACCCGACCGCCACCGGGCTGGGTCGTGGTGGTGGTGGTGGCGGCATCGTCGTCGCCGCAGGCCGCCACTATCAGGACGGCCAGAAACAGGGGAACCAATCGCTTCATAGTCATATCTCCTCTCCTTCGTTGCCGGTGAGACGGAACCGGCGGCACTGAGGTTCCCGTGACCTGAAAGAGACCGAGCTTTCAGCGGGGCGGCCGACAGATCCGGCGCACGGTTTCCACCACCTCGACCACCGGGATGTCCCGCCGCTCCTCCTCGCCCCGCAGACGGAGCCCAGCGGTCCCGGCGGCCTGATCGCTGTCGCCCACCACCAGCACCGCAGGGTGCTTGTGGGTGATGGCCTTGCGCAGCTTCTCCCCCACCGTCTCGTCGGCGCCGTCGACCTCGCTGCGGATGCCGGCGTCACGCAGCCGGGCCACCACCTGGTCGGCGTACTGGCGATGGCGATCGGCAACCGGGATGACGGTGGCCTGGATCGGTGACAGCCAGCCGGGGAGCGCTCCGGCGTAGTGCTCCATGAGGACGCCGAAGAACCGCTCTACCGAGCCGAATAGGGCGCGGTGGATCATCACCGGACGCTCCTTCTCGTTCCCGGCGCCGGCAAACTCGAGGGCGAAGTTCTCCGGCTGGGCGAAGTCGACCTGCAGCGTCGACAACTGCCAGCGCCGTCCAATCGCGTCGCGAACATGAATGTCGATCTTGGGCCCGTAGAACGCACCCTCGCCCGCGGCGACTTCGTAGGGCAGGCCGGTGCTGTGCATCGCCGCAGCCAGAGACTCGGTGGCCCGCTCCCACAATTCGGGGCGGCCGACGAACTTCTCCGGACGGGTGGAGAGATCGGCAGAAAACTCGTCGAAACCGAAGTCGCGCAGCACCATCAGCACGAAATCGAGCAGCCGCTTCAGCTCCTCGCCCACATCAGACTCCATACAGAAGATGTGGCTGTCGTCCTGGGTGAAGCCCCGGGCTCGCAGCAGGCCGTGGACCACACCGCTGCGCTCGTAGCGGTACACGGTCCCGAGTTCGAACAGGCGCATCGGAAGGTCCCGGTACGACCGCGCCTGGGAGCGGTAGATCAGAATGTGCCCCGGACAGTTCATCGGCTTGAGCACGTACTCGTCGCCATCATCGATCTCCATGGTCGGGAACATGTTCTCCCGATAGAAGGAGAGGTGACCCGATGTCTCCCACAGATGGCTGCGGGCGATGTGTGGTGTGAAGACGATGTCGTACCCGAAGGCGAGATGGGTGCGCCGCGAGTAGTCCTCCATGATCATGCGCACGAGGGCGCCGCGGGGATGCCACACCGCCAGGCCGCTGCCGGTCTCGGCGGGGAAGGAGTAGTAGTCGAGTTCGCCCCCGAGGCGGCGGTGATCCCGCTTGCGGGCCTCGTCGAGGCGATGCAGGTGATCGGTCATCGCCTGGCGGCTCTCCCAGGCGGTCCCGTAGATGCGCTGTAACTGGGGACGATGTTCGTCACCACGCCAATAGGCGCCGGCGGTGCGCAGCAGCTTGAAGGCTGCCAGCCGACCCGTCGAGGGGAGGTGGGGGCCCCGGCACAGGTCGATGAAATCGCGGTTGCGATATGCGGAGACCGTGTCCCCGGAGGCGCCCTCGCCTTCATCCACCCCCTGGATGATCTCGACCTTGAAGGGATGGGCGGCGAACAATTCGAGGGCGGACGACTTGGACATCTCCATCCGCTCGAACGGCTGGTCGGCGGCCACGATCTCGGCCATGCGCGCTTCGATCCGCTCTACGTCCTCCGGGGTGAAGGCACGGCCGATGTCGAAGTCGTAGTAGAAGCCGTCGTCGATCGCGGGCCCGATGGCGAAGGTGGCGCCGTCGAACAGACCCAGCACTGCCTGGGCGAGCACGTGGGCCGCAGAGTGACGCAACACGTGCCGGCCGGCCTCGCTCTCGGCGGTGATCACCTCGAGACGACCACCAGTGGGGAGCGGCCGATTCAGATCGAGTTCGGCGCCGTCGAGACGCACCGCCACCGCGGCGGCGGCGAGGCGCTTCCCGATGGCCAAAGCAGCATCGGCGCCAGTGGCGCCGTCCGCCAAGCGCAGCTCCTTGCCGTCGGGGAGGGTCACCGTGAGGGGCATGGGATCGTGAGGGTAGGCGCGGGGAAAATGAGGCCGGATGCCGGTGGCCGGAAGCGGGAGACCCTCAGCCGAAGAGCTTGCCGCATCCCGGGCAGGTGGAGTCGTCCTCGATCGTCGCCGTCCGGCACCACGGGCACGGTAGGTCGGGATGGATCGGGTCGTGAAGCATCACCAGTCGCGACGGGCGTCGTGCCGACGAACCTGACAAGAGCGGGCTCCTCACTCGGTCCGGCGCAGAGTAGGCGTCACTCTGGTGAATGTGAAGGATTGCCGAGCTCGCCGGCATCCGTCATCCTCCCCCACCCCTAACATCGCCCGCGTGTCTCGAGTCGGTCTCGTACTCGGCGGCGGCGGAATCACCGGCGCCGCCTTTCATTTCGGGGCGCTGCTATCGCTGCGCATGGCTACGGACTGGAACCCTTCCCGGGCAGAGGTCGTGGTCGGCACCTCCTCAGGAGCAGTGGTAGCCGCCCTGGTTCGTTCCGATCGCCTGGAACTCGACGCCCTGATCGGCGATGTGCATGGCGCCGCCGAGCTGACCAGCGAGTTGGGCCGGCGCATCTATCAGCGCACCCGCCCCGCCGGGGTGTCCCGGTGGGTGCGGCACGGGCTGATTCCCGGGCTGCGCCGACCCGGTATCGGGCTGGCGGTTGGATCACCCGGCCGCTACACGACCGCGGGCATCGCCGATTGGATCCGCGACACGGTTGGACCTGCCGCCGAAGGATGGCCGGCGGCCCCGACGACCATCGTCGCCTACGAGGTGGAGTCCCGTCGCCGCGTCGCGTTCGGCACCGAGGGCAGCCCGGACGTCCCCCTCGCCGTCGCGGTCGCGGCATCGGCCGCGGTTCCCGTCGTCTTCGAGCCGGTACTGATCGACGGCCGCCACTACGTCGACGGCGGCGTCGCCAGCGGGACCAACGCCGACCTTCTGCTCGGATATCCCGCAGCACTGGATCTGGTCATCGTGGTCGCACCGATGGCTTCCCTGGAAGGCCGTCCCGATGCCCGCTTCTACGAGGGCTACGTGGACCGCCTCGGCGGTGCCGCCCTCGAGGAAGAGTTGCGCTCCATCGCCACCGCGTGGCCCGGCACAGACATGGTGGTCCTCCGTCCCGACGCCGCGGTGCTCGCCGCCGGCCGGCCCAACCCTCTCGACCCCGCCGCGGCGCTCCCCTGTTTCCTGGCCACATTGCGGTCGATGCGCTCGGCGCTCGCCGCACCGGAAGTCTGGCCGTTGCTGGAGAAGCACTTCCCGGGTACCCGACGCCATCGCTCGTGGCTGGGACGGCTGCGGGCGAGTCGCGCTTGAGTTCCCCGGCTACTCGGCCCGGACCCGGACCGTGTGGTGGCCGGTGGCGCCATCGGGCCGCGGCGGGGTGCGCTCCGCGGTCTGGACATACCCGGTTCCGTCGGTGGCGCGAACGGACATCGTGTGCTCGCCCGGGGTCATGACGGTATCGAGTCGCCATTGCACCCAGGCGTGCGATGACAACGGGACGCTCAGCTCGCACTCCATCCATTGACCACCGTCCACCGTCAACTCGACCCGGTCTACTCCGTGTATCGGGGCCCAGGCGACACCCGCCACGGTGACGGCACCCGCGGCGACCCGGCGCCGGGGCAGATCGATTCGGGACTGGGTCTTGATCGGAGCCTCCTTGGCCCAGCCCCGCGGCACCCAGTAACCGTCGTGTCCCTCCCAGGTGGTGAGCTCGATCTCCGACAGCCACTTGGTCGCCGAGACATACCCGTACACCCCGGGGACGATGAGGCGGGCCGGAAATCCGTGGGCGCCCGGCAGTGGGTCGCCGTTCATCGCCACCGCAACCAGAGCCTGTCTGCCATCGCTGGCGAGGGTGGTGGGGAACCCGGCGGTGAACCCATCCACGGAACGGCCCACCACCTGCCCCGCCCCGGGGTGCACTCCGGCGCGCTCCAACAGGTCGGCCAACCGCACCCCCGCCCAGCGGGCATTGCCCACGAGGTCGCCGCCGACTTCGTTCGACACACACGCGATGGTGACATGCTCCTCGACCAGTTCCATGGCGAGGAGATCGTCGTATCCCAGGTCGAGAGTGCGATCGACCATCCCGGAAACCTGTAGCCGCCACCGCCCCAGGTCGACGCGGGGAATCAGCAGAGCGGTGTCGATGCGATAGAACTCCCGGTTGGGAACTTCGACGGGCGTCAGTCCTGTGATGCCGAACTCGTGCTCGGGGCCGGGCCGCGGCGCCGGATCCGCGATCGGACCGATGGTCACCCCGGGAGCGGGAGCGGGGCGACTGCGCAACAGGCGCCCGCCAACACCGGCGGCGAGCGCAAAGGTCGCGGTTCCTCCGGCGAGGGCAAGGAACCGCCGCCGGTCGCCACTACCCGGTACCCCCGCAGCCGGATCATCGTGCGGAGTGGTGCGGAACAAGGTCAGGACCACGGCGAGTCCGGTGGCTGCGGCGACCGCGGCCGCGGCGAACACCACCGGGGTTTCGGCCCCCGGCTCCTGGCTTCCCGCCCACCCCCCGAACAGGCCTAGCCCGACGAACACCACGACCGGGATCAGCATCCGATCTCCCGAGATGGAGCCGACCAGCCACCCGATCGCGAGCGCAATGAGCACCGTCCCGACGGCGAGAGCTGTCTTGTCGCCGGTTCCGAAGTTGGCGACCGCGAAGTCCCGGAGCCACGGTGGCGAGGCATCGACCACGATGGCTCCAACCGCCGCCAGCGGCGAGGGGAGAGCGAACAGTCCGGCGAGCAACTCCCCCACCCCGAGCGCCGCACCCGCGCCGACCGCGCCGGCAATACCCCCGCGGACGCGCTCCCAGGCCATGGGGTCTCAACGCCGGACCGACCGGTGCCGTTCCCATTCGCCCGGTAGTGTCGGCCCGTGGCGCAGCGACCGGGGATGGATCGACCACCCCGCCTTCACCAGTGACCCGTCGCCCGCTCGCCCGCCTCGGCGCGGCCGCCATCCTCGCCATCCAGCTGCTGCTCATCGTGCGCGCCTATTCGGCGCCCATCGACACCTTCGGGTTTCAGATGTTCCCCGAGTCGTCGCAGTGGGAGGCCGACATCGTCCGGGTGCTGCGGGACGGAAGCCGGATCGATATCGCCGAGCCGTGGCCCGGCGGCTATCGATGGGACATGCTGGTGGACGCCCGCGGTCTCGGCTCACCGCGCGGGCTGCACCACGCCGACGCCGGTCTCGACGCCACCCTGCACCTGCTCCAGGCCTCCCTCGACTGGGTGGCCGGACACACTCCCGCCGACACCGAGACGGTGCGTCTCGAGGCGACGGTCACCGTGGTCCACAACGGCCGCAGCCCCACGACGCGGCTCCTGGTGAGCGAGACCCGCGGGTGAACTGGAACGCCCGGCTCGATGATCCGATCGACCCCCGCCCCCTGCTCCCCTTGAGAGTCGCGGTGGGACCGCTGGTGCTGCTCCACCTGATGCCCTTCCTCGATCGGGCGGCGGCGGGGGTGATCTACCGCGACCGGTTCTGGCTCCCCTACGCCGATTGGTATCCCCACCTGCCCCGGGCGCTCTATGTGGCTCTGCTGTGGTCCATCGTCGCCGCCGGATTCATGGTGTCCGTCGGGCTGCTCACCAGGATCGGCGCGTGGTACAGCGCCGGCGGCGTCGCCTACAACCTCTTTCTCAGCCAGACCCACTTCCATCACAACCGCGCCTTTCTCCTCATCCTGCTCATTGCAATGGCGGTGCTTCCCGTAGGGACCACGGTGTCGCTCGACCGCCGGTGGCGCACCCCGGTGGTGCTGGCCCGCGGGGGCGGTCGCCGCCTGGCACTGACCGTGCTCCGGGTCGAGATCGCCCTCGTCTATCTGGCGTCGGGATTCTCCAAACTCATCGACCCCGACTGGTGGGGAGGCACCGTGACCCGCTTGCGCATCGTCGCCGGCCAAGACCGCCTCGGGGGGATCCCGGACGCGATTCTCGAGGCGGTGCTCGAACCCGGGTTCCACCGTTGGGCGGCGAAGGGGATCGTGCTCACCGAGATCTTCATCGGCGCCGGTCTCCTGTGGCGCCGCACCCGCCTCGGAGCCATCTGGATGGCGATCCTGTTCCATCTCGCCATCGAGGCCACGGCCGACGTGCAGGTGTTCTCGATCGCGGCATTGGTGGCACTGGTCGTGTGGGTCTCGCCCACGTCACGCGACCGCAGTGTCACGGTGCCCAGGCGCTGGCAGGGGGCACTGGTACGCGCCCTGGATTGGACCGGGCGGTTCGTCGTCATCGTTGCCCCGGGCAGCAGCGGCATCGCCGTGACCGACCGCGACGGCCGCCGTCGCCGCGGGGGCGCCGCCGCCTGGTTTGCCGCAACTCGCCTCCCCATCGCCTTCCCGATCGCCGCCCCCAAGCTGCTGGGGCGGAACCGACGCGCCTACGCTGCGGCCGGAACAGAGAGAGGAGTCCCGTGATCGAGCCGACACCGCTGTGGCAGACACGGCGGTTCCGCATTGGGGTCCTGGTGGCCGCGATCGCGGTGCTGGCTCTGGTACTGATCCTGCAGAACTTCGACACCACCGAGGTCCAGTTCTACTTCTGGCGCGCCGAGGCCCCTCTCGCCATTGTGATCTTTACCTCGATGCTCGCGGGCGCCGGCCTCCAAATGTTGATCAAGACGATGCTGCGCCGCCGCAAGCGGGTACGCCAGGCCGGACGCGAACCCGCCAACCCGGGCGGCATTGCCGACGAAGCGCCCTAGAGCGGCAACGGATCGGCCGCTCTCAGTTGTAGCGCGGACCCTGGTAGGTGTTCGGCTTGCGCCCGGTCAGCTCCGGCGGGCCCCATGTGTCGTGGTACCAGATGTTGCGCAGCATGAGACGAGCCTGTTCGATCCAGTTGCTGAGGGTGGCCGCGCGGGGCGTCTTCTTGGCCATCCGCTCGATCGCCGCCGCGATTTCCACCTCTCCGGCGAGCTCCATCGGGTTGCGCGTGCTGAGGTCCACCACCCCGGCCACCCCTGCCCGCAGCAGCAGCCGGGCGTAATCGTCGTCGATCCCTTTGATCCGTATCAGGTCGGCGCGGTGCACCCAGTCCGCGATACGGCGGGATCCGATCTTGGTCGCGGCGGCGAGCTCGGCACGCCCATCGGGGGTGCTCCCCTTCCTCAGCAAGGCATCGGTGTCTTTGATCCCGGCCTTGATCAGGCGGGCAACCTGCTTGTCGCCGATCCCTATCAGCTTCTCGAGCTTCGCCATGCGGTCTCCTCGGGTCGTACCTGCAAAGTTACCAACCCGCACCGGGCCTGTCGCTTCAGACCGCCCAGCGCTGCTGGTCGGGAGGTGGTTCGTCATCGGCGAAGCGGGTCACCCGGTGAGTGTCGAGATTGACGACGCCCACAGCGGTGAAGGGGCCGTCGCCACCCCAGAGTTCGGCCACCCCGACCGCGCGTGCCAGGTCGTGGCTGCAGCGCCCGTTCTCACAACCTCGGAAAAGTGCGGCCTCGGAGTGATCCACCCCGCAGCCATCGGCCGCTCCATGGCGGTCCTTGACTAGTACCCGAGCTCGTCGAGGCGCTCGTCGTCGATGCCGAGGTGGTGGGCCACCTCGTGCAGCACCGTCTTGCGGATCTGAGCCTGAAGCCGGCTCGGCGGGAGGCGCAATTCGAGGTGGGAGCCCATGAACAGCGTGATCCGGTCAGGGAGGAAACCCGAGTAGCCCGAAGCGCGATCGTGGAGGTTCACACCTTCGTAAAGGCCAAGCAACCCGCTGCCACCGGGATCCTGGGCCGGAGTGGGCCACTCCTCCACCACCACGTGGAGATTGTCGAGAACCGCGGTGACCCAGGGAGGGAGATCCTCCAATGCCGCATCGACGAGTTGCTCGAACTCCGACCGCTTCATCGGGGGCAGGATACGGGGGTTAGAATTGCCCCCTTCGGGCGCTTAGCTCAGCGGGAGAGCGCTGCCTTCACACGGCAGAGGCCACTGGTTCAATCCCAGTAGCGCCCACCACACGAATCCCCCGGGCCCGCTGGTCTCTCACTCGCTCACGGTGTCGCCATGGCGGTGGGCTACCTTCCACATACCCTCCTCAAGCCGGTACACCTGCGTAGCCCGCAAGGTGTAGCTCCGCGGCTGACCGTCGACGAAGCACGAGGTGTGCTCAAGGCCAGCGGTGTAAGCAATGTCGCCAACCACGTCGTACGCCAGCAGTTCGAACACATGCGACGTGCAATTGGAAAAGGCCCCCTCGAGGTAAGAGAAGAGTTCGTCGAGCTCACGCCGTCCAAGGGCATTGCGCCACGCACCTAAAACACTCACTGGTTCGTTGCGTGACCAGAGCGCACGACGTGGGCCTGCGTCGCCGTTGTGGAGGGCAACCTCGGCTTCGTACAGCGCGGTATTGACCCAGCGTAGAAAGTCGTCGCGGTCGGTCATACCGCCAGCATGCTAAAGCCCGCTCTAACGAACGGTCTGGCAGGGATGGCATCGGCCTACCGCGGCGACGCGACCGGATGCTTACGCCTGTACCGGCCGTGGTCGGCTGACTCCGATGCCTCCCGGAGTGTCCGCCCCATAGCGGGCGACCTCGGCCTCGAGGTCGAGTCGCCGCGATTGCGGAACCATGTCCGGGGTGATGAGGTCTGCCGGGACCAGCCACGACACCTCGAATTCGAGACCGTCGGGATCGCGTCCGTACAGCGCCTTGGTCGTTCCGTGATCGGTGGCGCCCACCATCGCGTTCTCCGCATTGAGCCTTCCGGCAATGGTGGCTAAATCCGTCAGGGTGTCTACCTCCCATGCCAGGTGGTACAGGCCGACCGCGCCGCGGCCCGCCAGCGAGGCGGCGGCGGCCTCACCGATCGAGAACAACCCCAGATCGTGGTCGTTGGTGGACGCTTCGGCCCGCATGAACACTGCACCGGGAAACTCGAACGGGAGGCGCCTGAAACCGAGCACCCGGGAGTAGAAGTCCGCCGAACGCTCGGAGTCGCGGACATAGAGCACCGCGTGATTGAGCCGATGGACCGCCATTCACATCCTCCATGATCGACATGAGAGCCTCAGCACACAGGGCGCGGCACTCACCAAGTCGGCCGGCCGAGCCCATTCGCTAACGCTCTGAACCGGGAGCGAGAATCTTTATTCCCGGGCGCAGCCCCACGGCGCCGAGGCGGATTGGGACGCATTCCGCCCCCGCCGGATACAGTCCCACCCGGAGGATCCAAACCTGAGCACCGAACCCGAGATCGCGGTCACCAAAAACGGGCCTTACGAGGTCACCGGTGCCTTGCCGATCATTCCCAAACGCATCGTCCGCTCCGAGGCAGGGGATCCCGTCGCCTGGGCCACCGACTCCGAGCTGGCCCACCCCACCCCCACGTGGTTGTGTCGCTGCGGCCATTCCGAGAACAAGCCCTTCTGCGACGGCCACCACAAGACGGTGGGCTTCATCGGCACCGAAACCGACGACAACGTTCCCTACGCCGAACGGCGCAAGACGCACGCCGGAACTGGAATCACGGTGCACCGGGTTGGCGCCCTGTGTGCCAAGTCCAGGTTTTGCGCCAACCAGATCACCGACTGGTATCAGCTGCTGGCGAAGAGCGACGACGTCAACGCCCGCACCGAAGTCGCCGCCATGGTGCAGCACTGTCCCTCCGGGACCCTGGTCCTCGAGATCGACGGCGAGATCCTCGAGCCCGACCTCCGCCGCGCCATATCTCCGATCGAAGACGGACCGTACTGGATCACCGGCGGTGTCTCCGTGGTGCGCAGCGATGGCGTCGCCCTGGAGGTACGCAACCGGATGGCGCTGTGCCGGTGCGGCGAATCATCCAACAAACCGTTTTGCGATGGCACCCATCACCGGATCGGCTTTCGTACGAAGAACCAGACTCCGGTGGCGGAGGCGCCGCCGCCGGCAGCCACAGAGCGCCGCGGGGTTCCGGCGTATCGGCGGCTCGTGGTCGGGGTACACGATGCCACCGCCGAAAGCACCTACCGGGCCGCAGCCATGGTGGCCGACGCCGCGGGCTCGGAGATCACGCTGGTGCACGCCGCCCGATCCGGGCCGGCTGCGACCGCGATCCTCGAGGAAGCGCGGCAGCGTGCCATCGCCGCTGGTATTGCCCCGGACCGCACCAGCATCACCGCCGAGCCGGGCGACCCGCACTCAGCGATGCACGAGGCAGCGCGCAAGATGGATGCCGGACTGATCGTGGTCGGGCGTGGCGGCGACGTGCTGGCCCGGCTTCCGGCGCGGGTCTCGCACCGGTCACCAAGCGACGTCCTGGTGGTCGCCCGCTCCGCCGGGGACAGGGCGCGCCACTATCGCAAGATCCTGATCGCCACCGACGGATCCAAGACCGCCGACCGTTCCGCCCGACGGGGCTACGACCTGGCCCGTGCCCTCGATGCCACTGTGGAGCTGGTGTTCGTGGGGCATCCCGCCACCGGCGACCTGATCCTCGCCGACACGATGGCCGTGACCGCGGGAGAGGTGCGCACCATCCCGCGGCTGTTGCGGGGAGAGCCGGCCACGCTGATCCTGGAGCGGGCGGAGGCGGCCGATGCCGATCTGATCGTGGTGGGCAACAAGGGAATGACCGGGTTACGGATCCGGGCGGGCACGTCGGTTCCGGGTGAGGTGCTCAAGGGGGCGCGCTGCGACGTGCTGCTGTGTCGCACGGTCACTCAGCGCGAGGCGGAGCTGGAGCCGGGCGACGGCGGCGTCATCGAACGGGACGGAGAACCGGTGGCGGCATGGATGGATCACGACGGGGAGCTGCACCTCATGTCCGCCAAGTGCACACACCTGGGATGCACCGTGGCATGGAACCCGGGCGCCGCGACCTTCGACTGCCCCTGCCATGGTTCCCGCTTCAATCCGGATGGCACCGTTCTCGCCGGCCCTGCGGCCAGCCCCCTGCCCCCGCTCTAGCCGGGCAGCTGCCCGACGTAGCGGGCCACTGCTGCAAGCTCCTCGGGGCTCAACTCGATGTCGGACATCGCAGCGACGGTTTGCAGGGCAGTGGCGATGTCCTCCGCGGTCCGGCCGGCAATGCGGGGAGCAAACCCACTGCCCTCGCCGTCGACCCCGTGGCAGTTGATGCACCCCACCGTCACCTCGTAGATCTCCCTACCTCGCGCCAACAACTCCGCGTCCCCGGCGAGGGTGGTCGTGGTCGGTGGGGGTCGGTCCGGCCCGGCACCCAAGCCGGGCTGGAAGATCATCAAGTACAGCATCGCGGCGAGACCAGCCACCCCGATCACGGTTATCAGATGCGGCCGCCCTGAACGCAGGATCTCTGCCAGTTCCTCGTCGGAGATCCGGGGAATGCCAGTGGGGCGGATCTCACAGGCGGTGCGAAGCCGGGTCGTAAACGGCTTGGCCACCGCCAGCATGAGACCAGTGATCGTGGCGAGCAGAACGAGCGCCGCCCAGTACCACCGCTCCCCGAACAACGACGTGCGCAGCGCCCCCATGGCCAGTCCGGTGACGACGATGGCGACCAGCGAAACGTACATCGCCGAGGCGGTGCGGCCGGAGAAGTCGAGCACCGCGAGGAGGCGGCGACGATCGCGCTCGCGACGGGCGACATACAGCACCGCGATCGATGCGCCGTGCACCGCCAAGAACGCGAGCGCCGCGGCGACATGGAGATACCTGAGCCACTGATAGGTCATGTCAGCACCTCAATAGCCTCACGACGGCGCGAACTCATTCGCTCCCACCGGCGCCTGAGTCCACCGGAAGTAGCCCCAGGTGGCGGCGGTGATGCCGGCGTAGAGGGCGGCGATAACCAGCACCACTCGCACCGATGACTCCTTGAAAGCATCCAGGTAGGCAAGGTCAGGGTTGACGACGAGCTGCCAGAAGGCAAAGGTGGCAACTCCGGCGAGCGCGATCCAGGCCGGCCGGCTCCACTCGATCACCGCCTTCCCGTCCATGAAGGCCAGCGGGATCATGGCGTACATCACACCCTCGACTCCGCCGACGAACAGGACTGCCAGAGCGGTCTCGGCGAGATCCAAACCGCCTCCACCGGCACTGGCCCGGACCAACCCGAGCGCCGCCCACGCCAGAAGCGCCACTACCAGCACCATGGTGGCGGGATAGAAGGTCATCGCACCGGATTGGCGGCGGTCGGGGCGGATCGGGGCCAAGATCACCGTGGACGCGATGAATCCGTACAGGATCCCGGGTTGGAACCCGAGAACTCGCGAGACCACCACGCACACCGCCGCTGCCAGTAGCGCGCCGCCGTGGACACGGACCCCCGCCGGAATGTGCAGCCTCGTGGACGAGAACCAGGCCGCTCCTCCCTCGCTGAGATAGGTGAGCGCTCCGATCCCGGCCACCAGCGACAAGAAGAGGAAGAGGCTGGCGCGGTTGAAGCCGAACCCAGGGCTGAGAAAGCCGTAGACCAGGCCGGTGAGAACGAGAATCAGCCCCACCCGAGACCGCGGCGTGAGCGCGATCCCAGTGTGCGGAACGAATCCGGCGAATCGGCCTCGCATTCGAGCAGCCCAGGCAGTGATCCGGTAGCGGTTGGCATCGACGGTGCTGTTGAACACCGCCGAGGTCACCGCAAACAGCAGCAACAGCAGCAAGGTGAGCAGCAGATTGGTGAGGAGGACTCCGAGGCTGTTGACGACGTCGCCCGGACCCGGGGTCGCCTGCACGATGTCGGCCACCCCGTCGCCGTCCCCGGGCGGAGGGCTCGGAGGCAGGGCGACGACCGTCGTGGTGGTCGCCGGAACCGTGGTGGTCGGGGGCAGCGTGGTCGAGGTGACAACGGTGGTCGTGGCGGGAAGCGTGGTGGTGGTCGGGGGCAGGGTGGTCGTCGTCGTGGTGGTGAGGCGCGGCGGGGGCGGAGTGGTGGTCGTGGTCGCGGCGGTGGTCGTGGTCGCGGCGGTGATCGTGGTCGCGGCGGTGGTAGTGGTCGTGGGAGGCGGTGCCGGGACGATGGTGTAGGTAGCCATCGCTTGCACACAGCCGCCCGCCGCCGAGGGGGGGCAGGTGCGGGCATACACGTTGTGGCGGCCGCGGATCGCCCGACTCGGAGAAGGTGCCGTCACCACCGCGGTGCACGACACACCGTCGAACGTGGCCGAGGCGTAGGCCGGATTGGTTGGGCTATCCCAGTGGAAGGTCGCCACCAGCCCGCCGCTAAAACACTCCGGGCCTACCTGATAGAAGAAGGTGGCGGTGAAGTCGGCCCCGGCGGGACCGCTGGTCGGGTTGAGGGTCAGGGAGGTGGCGCCGAGGGCGGTTCCCGGCACCGCCACCACCACCAGCGCCAGGAGCACCACCAGGATTGCGGCCGAACGCGCCCGGCGAACGCCGACTGTGCCGCCTCCGCCGTGGTTCATCGGCGGCATCGTACGCCGAGCAGGAAGCGACCATCCCGACTAGCTTCCTGCGCCGTCGCCGGGAGGGGTCATGACCAAGGTCGAGATCTTCAAGTTGGTGCATGTTCTCGCCGCCATGGTCTGGGTGGGCGGGGCGATCACCGCCCAGGTGATGGCGCTCCGGCTGGCCAACGCTGCACCCGGCCATCGGCTGGGTTTCGCTCGAGACATGCGGTTCCTCTCGCAGTGGATCTTTCTCCCCGCGGCGCTGACCGCCTACGTCTTCGGCGAACTACAGCTGAGCGAGATTCCCGCCTTCGACCGTGAACAGACCTGGATCACGATCGGCACGATCGGCTTTCTCGTCTCATTCCTCACCGCGGCGGCCTTCATGGTGCCGCAGATCCGCAAGGCGGTTCGACTCATGGAACAGGGAGCCGGCCCCGCGGCCGGTGCCGTGATCAAGCGAGTGTCGGTGGTCGCCCGAGTGATTGTTCTAATCCTGATCGTCGTCGTCTGGGCGATGGTCACCAAGCCAGGCCTGTAGAGCGCCCGCGAATGGAGGACGAGTGGACATGACGGAGACGCTCAAGTTCCTCCACGTATTCGCCGCGGTCGTATGGCTGGGCGGAGGGATCACCCAGACCCTGCTGATGCGGCGCGCCCTCAAGGCAGATCCGGTCCATCGCCTCGGGTTGGCGCACGACATGAGTTTTGTCGGCAGCCGCGTGTTCGGTCCTGCTTCGGTCGCTGCGGCGCTGTTCGGGATCTGGATGGTGCTCAAAGAGCCGGCATTTGCCTTCGGCGACACCTGGATCATCATCGGCCTGGCCGGGTTCATCCTTTCCGGCGCGATCGGCGGGGCGTTCTTCTCCCCGAAGGGCAAGCTCCTGGTGTCCCAGCTCGAGGCTGGCTCGGACGCTGCCACCGGCACGCTGCGCATTATTGGCCGCGTCGCAGTGGTGGATCAGCTGATTCTGCTAGTCGTGTTGTGGGCGATGATCGCCAAGCCCGGAGCCTGAGCTACCGGCCGGGGTTGGCCACGGTGTGCACCACCATGGGCGCGCCGAGACCACCGGCGACGATGGTGAGCGGCAATTCGTAACTCGCCTGATCGATCAGGCAGAGCTCCTTGGCGGCCGCAGTGCAGTAGTACACGGTGAGGTCGAAGCGCACCACCTCCGTGCCTGAGGTGAGTCCGGTCAGGATCGCGCGCAGCGGGAGTGCTGGCGCAATGGCAGTCAACTCCCCCTGCACTGCCGGACCCGCCCAGCTGACCGAAAGCGGCGCCCGGTCGTTGAGCACGTAGCCTCCGGGAAGCCGCACTTCGATCGTCACCGCGACGTCGCCCGGCGCCACCATCACCGCGTCGAGCGTCGTGACCTCGCCGGCCAACACCGGCATCCGGTACTCCTCGATCCCGAACAGCACCAGGGTGGAGCCGGCACCGGTGACCAGGTCGACGACCCGGATCGCATGGTTGTTGGTATCGGCCACGAACAGTTGGCTGCCCGCGATGGAGATACCCCCGGGCTCGTTGAATCGGGGGGCGGCGCCATCACTCCACCCCGACTCGCCCCCGGCGAAAGTAGTGACTTCTCTGGTGCCGGTATCGATCACGCGAATGGCAGAGTTGTAGGTGTCGGCGATGAATAGCCGTCCCGCGGTGTAGGCGACGCCGAGCGGATGCTGGAATCGAGCGGCGTTGCCCACCCCGTCCACCAGCCCGAAGTCGAACAGGCTGCGGTCCGCTCCGGCGAGATCCACGACGGTCCGTTCCGCGGTGAGGACCCTGATCGAGGACGACTCGGCGTCGGCGAAGAAGATGTTTCCGGTTCCGTCGGTGGCAAGCCCGCTCGGCTGGGCGAGGCCGACGTCGCGCGCCGGTCCCTCCCCCACGTCCTCCCGTCCGCTCCCGGCGACCGCCCGGGCGGCTCCGGTGGCGAGATCGATCGTCCATATCTGATGCGATCCGGCCATGGCGACGTACAGCACCTCGTCGACGAGCAGCAGATCCCACGGCGAACTCAAGGCAGTCGCGGCCGCCGGCCCGTCGTTCGGCGGATACACCGGAGATTGCTCCCCGCTGCCGGCAAGGGTGGTGACACTGCGCGTGATCAGGTCCAGTGCTCGCACCGCGTGGTTCCCCAAGTCGGCGACATACAGGATTGACCCGTCTGCAGACAGTGCCAGTCCCTGCGGCTGATCGAATGCGGCGCTATCGAAGCCACCGTCGCCGTATCCGCGCCCCCCGCTCCCGGCGACGTCGAGCACCCGTCCGGTGGCGGCATCGACCACCAGCACCCGGTGATGGTTGGTGTCGGCGACGAATAGGCGCTCCCCGGCGGGGTCGGCATGGATCTTCCCCGGGAACGAGAGCACTCTCGCCGCAGGACGCGACACCTCGAGGGCGATGGGGTCCCGGTCGATCTGACCACGAAGATCGAACTCCTCCACCAGAGCGTCGATCACCGGCTGGAACACCGGGTAGATGCCCTCACCGGAGTGCCCTCCGACGATGTTCCCCGCCGGGTCGATCAGCACCAAGGTGGGCCAGGCGTTCACCCCCCACTGCTCCCATACCGCGAAGTCGCGGTCGTTGACCACGGGGTGTTCCAGCCCATAGCGAGCGATGATGTTGCGGATGTTGGACGTCTCCCCCTCGTTGGCAAACTTGGCGCTGTGGACCCCGATCACCACCAGTTCGTCGGGGTACTCGGCTTCGAGTCGCTTCAAGTCGGGGATGATGTGGATGCAGTTGATGCACCCGTAGGTCCAGAAGTCGAGCAGCACCACCTTGCCGCGCAACTCGGCGACGCTGAGCGGCCGGGGTACGTTGAGCCAGTCGAGTCCGTCGGGGAACTCTGGGGCGGGTGTCGTGCCGGCGTAGGAGACTCCGTCGAACTCGCCCGCGGTGGTATCCGGGTTGATCACCGTATCCGCGGTACCGCCACCGCCGGAGCACGCGCCGAGCATCACGACCAGGGATACCACGGTGGAAAGGCGGCGCACCAGCCTCACAACGCCCCTCTCACCCGGATCGTTCCCCGTCCCCGGAGTCAATCCCCGGCGTAGAGGGCGTCGATCTCCGAAGCGAAATTGGTCGCCACAGTCGTGCGCTTTACCTTGAGCGTGCCGGTCAGTTCGCCGGTTTCGATCGAGAGCTCGCGGGGCAGGATCGTGAACTTCTTGACCGTCTCCACCCGGGCCAGCCGCTTGTTCACCGAGTCGATCGTGCTCTGGATCTGGCGACGGATCTCGGCAGATTGATGGAGTGGCCCCGTGACCCCGTGGGCGTCGGCGTAGGCGGCAGCCGCCTGCGGGTCGAGCGTCACCAATGCGGTGAGGAACTTGCGGCGGTCGCCGATGAGCACCGCTTCGGAAACCAGTGGGTCGTCCTTGATCCCGGCCTCGATGTCCTTGGGGGCGATGTTCTTGCCTCCGGCGGTGATGATGATGTCCTTCTTGCGCCCGGTGATGGTGAGGAACCCATCGGAGTCGAACGACCCCAGGTCGCCGGACAACAGCCAGCCGTCATGGAAGCTCTCTCGGGTCGCCTCCGGGTTCTTGTAGTACCCGGCGAACACGTTGCCGCCCTGCAGCAAGACCTCGCCGTCTTCGGCCAGTTCGACCCGGCAACCAGGGTAGGGCAGTCCCACGGTGCCGAACTTGGTGCGGCCGGGACGATTGAAGGTGGTGGGGCCAGTGCCTTCGGACTGTCCGTAGACCTCGAGGACGCATATCCCGAACCCGGAGAAGAACTCGAGCAACTCCTTCGAGATGGGAGCGGCACCGGTCACCGCGGCGCGCACCCGGCTCAAGCCGATCCCCTGCTTCACCTTCTTGTGGACCACTCCGGCGAGCACGAGCTTGGCCCGCAGCGCGGGAGACGGGGCACCCCCCCGGTTGATCGCTGCCACTGCTTCCCGACCCACCGTCTGCGCCCAGGCAGCCAGCTTCGCCTTGGCCCCTTTGGCATGACCGAGCTCGGCGGCGACGCCGCTCTGGAACTTCTCCCACACCCGGGGCACGGCGAAGAACACCGTCGGTGACACCGACTTGAGGTTGTCGAGCAGCGCTTCGATCGACTCGGCGAAATACACCGGGTATCCGACCGAGATCGGGATGTGCACCGAGAACATCTGCTCGGCTATGTGGCTCAACGGCAGGTACGACACCGAGGAGTCGGCCGGGTTCAGGTCGATTACCTCGCGGGCCTTGTCGGCCGTCCATGTGAGGTTGCCGTGGGTCAGCATCACCCCCTTGGGCTGGCCCGTGGTGCCTGACGTATAGATCAGAGTGGCGAGACCATCGGGTTGCAGTGCGGCCAGCCGGGAGTCGAACTCGGCGTCGGACACCTCCTGCCCCATGGCGACGAACTCGTCCCAGCCCAGCACTTGGGGATCGTCGACCGCGGGGGCGCCGCGCATGGTCACGATCCACTTGAGATCGGGAAGGTCGGTGCGCACCGCAAGCACCTTGTCGAGTTGCACCTTGTTCTCCACCAGGATCACCGGAGCGGCGCCGTGGCCCGTGACGTACTGCACCTCTTCGGGCGAGGACGTGGCATAGATCCCGGCAGGGGCGCCCCCAACGGCCATGGTGGCCAGGTCGAAGACGACCCATTCCGGCCGGTTGAACCCGAGAATCATCGCGGTGTCACCGGGGCGGAAACCAGTAGCCAGCAGCGCCTTGCCGACGCGTCGCACCTGAGCCGCGTACTCCGACCACGATGTGGAGCGGTACTCGCCGTCGATCTTCTCGTAGTAGCCCGGGCTCCCGGGACGGGTCACGGCCTGGGCGAAAAGCCGGGCGGGGATCGTGTCGGCCACGGCTGCCTCCTCGCGTGCGGAGCGGCATCGTACACCGCGGCCCGGCTCCGGCCTACGGCCCGTCACCGGGCGGAGTCCCGCCGTTTCAGGAGCAGGTGACCAGCGGCTGCAGCCGGAGCACCTCGGCGAGCAGGAGGCGGGTGGACCTTCCCACCACGCCGTCGATGAGGCGTCCATGGGCGTCCTGGAAGGCGCGTACCGCCCCCACCGTGCGGCTTCCGAAGATGCCGTCAGCCGGGCCCGGGTCGAGACCGACCACCTTGAGCAGCTGCTGCAGTTCGGCGACGTCCCAGCCCCGGGCACCCGCCCGAAGGTTGCGGCCATCCGGATCCAACACCGATGCGCCGGCGGCCAGCGAGACGAGTTCGGCGACTTCGGCCCGGGTCATCGATCCGACCACTCCATCGGCGGCGAGCCCATGCTGGGCTTGGAATGACCGCACCGCAGTGTGCGTCAACGAGCCGAACAGTCCGTCGATCGGCCCGGGAGCATGGCGGAACGCGTCAAGGAATTGCTGCAACTGCCGCACCGGGTCACCACCCGCGCCGAGGCGCACCAGACCGGTGGCGGCCAGGAGAGCGCCGACGTCGCCTACGCGGGTGATGCCGCAATGGGCCTTGCCTTGGGCGCTGAGAAGCGCGTCGTGGGCATTCACCAACACCCCGTCGGGGTCGTACAACTCGAAGTGGAGATGGGGTGGGGTGGTCTCAGCGGTGCCGCTGTCGCCCACCCAGCCGATCAGGTCGCCGGCGACGACACGGGTGCCGAGTTCGATCCCGGGGGCGATCCCCCAGCCGAGGCCGTCGTCGGTACCGGGCGTGTCGTTGTTGAGGTGGATGTACCACGACTCCCAGCCGTCGTCGTGGGTGATCACCAGGGTGCAGCATCGCTCCGGATTGAGATCAGCCGGGTTCTGACTCCAGTTGATCCAGGTGACGGTTCCGGTGGCGGCGGCCACCACTGGTGTCATCTTGGCGGCCATCAGGTCCTGGGCATGATGGGGACCCGAGCCCCGGGCGGCCCAGAACCAGTCCTCGTACCACGCGCCGCCGACCACGGGGAAGGTGAGCGGATATTCGACCATTTCGCCGTAGTCGTGGGCAGGCCCGTCAAAGGGCTGGGCATGATTGGCCCACGCCGGTGCTGCCAGCGCGACGAGCATCGTCAGCACCGCGATAGTGACCAGGCGCACTCGCATCGATTACCTCCCTGCTCCGCCGTGAGAAACATCGGCGGTATTCGCGCACACCTGAGCCACAGATGGGAGAGGCGGGGAAGGCCGGAGCGGAGGAGGCCCGGCGCAGCAAGGCCCGATCCTGAACAGGGATCGGGCCTTGAGTGAGCGAAGTTTCTGGTGGGCGCTACTGGGATTGAACCTTTCCTGTCCCGACGCCACCCGCGGACGGACCCGTTCCGGATCACGCCATAGAGCCCCGGGGCAGCCAACAGCAACCACTGGACAGGCGAGGCCCGATCCCGAACAGGGATCGGGCTGAGTGAGCGAAGTTTCTGGTGGGCGCTACTGGGATTGAACCAGTGACCTCTTCCGTGTCAGGGAAGCGCTCTCCCGCTGAGCTAAGCGCCCGTCGTCCCGGGCCGGCCATTCGGCCCTTCGAGGCGGCGCCCGGAATTGAACCGGGGTAAAGGGTTTTGCAGACCCTCGCCTGAACCACTCGGCCACGCCGCCAGTGCCGCAGGAGGCCGGAGCATCCCGCCCCTGGAGCGGACGACCGGTCTCGAACCGGCGACCTTCACCTTGGCAAGGTGACGCTCTACCAACTGAGCTACGTCCGCGAAGGGCGCGCAGTATACGCCACGCCTTTTCCGCTCAGGAACCAGTGGAACCAAACCCGGACTCACCGCGGATGCTCTCCTCCAGCTCGTCGACGACGACGAACTCCAGGTCGGCGGCGGCCACCACCAGGAGCTGGGCGATGCGGTCGCCACGCTGGATGTGCACCGGCTCGGAGCCGTGATTGACCAGCGCCACCGCGAGTTCGCCGCGATAACCGCTGTCGACCACCCCCGGGGCGTTGACGATCCCGATCCCGGAGCGGGTCGCCAGACCTGAGCGCGGCGTGACCAGGCCGGCGTGACCCGGAGGAATGGCCACGGCGACCCCGGTTGGTACCAGGCTGCGCTCCCCGGGCCCTAACGAGACCGCCACCCGGGCATACAGGTCGACGCCGGCATCTCCGGGATGGGCGGGCCGCGGCACCGGGAGGTCGGGGTCGAGCCGCCGCAATGGAACCTGCACCCTGCGATTATCGCTCCTCCCGAGTGGGGCGGCTTGAGCCGCCGCCGCTCCAGGTCGAAGATGTTCCGTGGACGCCATGCCGATTACCCCTCGCGAGCGCGACGCCAATAAGCGCACGATCCTCGACATGCTGGAGACGACTCCGGCCACGCTGGCGCGCCCGCAGCGGGAAGCGGATCCCGCAGACCAGATCCCGGACATCGATTTCGACTGGCGCCCCCGCCCACTGGACCGCGCCGTCGCCACCCGACGCTCATTCCGCTGGTCGATCCTGGTGGCGGCCGCCGTTCTGGGGGGACTGGCCCTGGTGGCGGTGCAGGTGTTGATCACGGTGCCCCAAGGAAAGGCCGACGCCCGCCGGGTCGAGTACCGAGCGGCAATCGACGCGTTCGAACCAGCGCTCGTGGCCCTCGCATCCGCCCCCGCTCCCAGCGACCCCGACGCGCTTGGAGCCTTCGCCGACGCCCACCACGAGTTCTCCGCCGTGGTGCGCGCCGACCTCCCCACCGTGATACCGCTGCTTCCCATCGGACCGATCGAAGAGCTGCGTCCGGCGCGCTCCGAAATGCTGGCCGTGATCGACGCTGGTGATCAGATGCTCACCGACCTCGCCGCGGCTACCACCTACCGGGAGGCGGCGGCACAGATCCTGGCGTTGCCGCTGCTGCCCACCGAGGCTCCCGAAGAGTTGATCGACGCCGCGGCGCGGGCGATCGCCGACATGCAGAGCGCCACCGAACGTGCCTACATCGGCCTCGACGACGACCCGGCATACGCCGCGTACCGCGACCGGGTGGCGGAGGCCATCGACGCGCTCCCCGACTGGTCCGACAGTTATCTGCTGGCACTGCGCCGGGGGGATCCCGTGGAGACCGCCGCCGTGATCTCCGAAATGCAGGCCCGGGCCGCGCTGGCAGCAGCGGAATTGGAAGCGGCGGTGGCCGACGTCGATGCTGGGGCGGTGGCGACCATCGCCGGGATGCGGTCCGGGCTGGTCGAGGCCCGCATCCGACTCGGTTAGGCGCTCAGCGGGGCTCCTCCAGAGCCTCCATCTCCCGGGAGAAATCGCTGGCATCCAAGAAGTCCTTGTGGACCGAGGCGAACCGCAGGTAGGCGGCCTCGTCCAGGTCGCGCAACTCGGCAAGCACCATGCGGCCGATTTCCTCGGATCTCACCTCCGGGCCGAGCTCTTCGCACCGCGCCTCGATTCGGACCAGGGCGGCATCGAGGGCGGCGGGATCGCCATCGGGATTCGCCAGCGCCCGGACCATCCCGGCCCGCAACTTGGCGGCGTCGAAACCCTCCAGGCGCCCGTCCCGCTTCCGCACCACCAGCCCGGGTTGACGCCGCTCGTAGGTGGTGAACCGCTGCTCGCAGTTCTCACAGGCGCGGCGACGGCGAATGGCCGCTCCCGCCTCGGCGGATCGGCTGTCCACCACCCTGGTGTCGACGGCATCGCAGTAAGGGCATCGCATCGCCGGCCAGGGTACCGGCCCGCCTGCACCCGGGATCATCCGCCCGAGATGGGGATCAGCAGGATCTGACCGGGGATGATCACGCTCGAGCCGAGGTCGTTGTGGCGGCGAATCTCGTCGACCAGGACGCGGACATCGTCTCCTGGAGCGACATGGTCGGACGCAATGTCCCACAGGGTGTCGCCACGGCGAACCGTGTAATCGATGCCGGTTGGGGCGTCGACGGCGGCAGACTCGGACTCGGCCGCAGCACCGGCGGGGGCGACCAGGGTTTCGAGGAGCAGGAGGAGCAGCGCCATGGCGACCGCGGCGAGGAGTACCACGACCCGGGGACGGGTGCTGGCGGGCATCGTCATGGCGCTGGCTCCTTCTGGCTCCGATACGGGGGCGACTGCCTCACCCCCACTCCCCGGAAAGTACGACCCGGGTATGACACGAACAGGCGTTCGCCACTCTATCGAACGCCTGTTCGCCCGTCAAGACCGCGTCGTGGGCCAGTTCGACTTGGAGCGGGGTCAATGGTCGGCAGATTGACACCGACCCACTCCCCGTCAGTTCGCCGTAAAGAAGCCAACCGCCGCACCAGCGTGCGGCGGTTGAACAGTCCTGGCAAGGATTCCGAACGGCCCCTTTGGCCGGTTCCGGCTAGGAAGTCACGACTGCGGCGCGGCCGCCAATTTCGACTTCCAGATCGTTGTCGTCTTCGTTGCAGGCGCTCGCCATGAGGGCAAGCACGACCAGCAAAACCATCAGGGGTCGGAGCCGCCGCACTCTCTTGAGAAACATGAGCTTGCCTCCTCTGGGATCCGAGTTGCCGCAAGCGTAATCAGCATGGGTCGAGCATCCCGCGGAGGCCGGGGTCAGTTCAATTTCGAGCGGGGCAACCGTCGTCAGATTCAATCTGACCCACTACCCCCAAGATCGAACACATGTTTGCCCGCGGAGCCGATTCCGGTTACCGTGGTTCCAGCAAAGCCCACTGAGGAGACGACCGTGGCCCCCAGCGACATCACCGAACGGCAACGCGAGATCCTCGACCTGATCCTCGAAACGGTCCGCCGCCGGGGCTATCCGCCCTCAGTGCGCGAAATCGGAGAAGCTGTCGGACTGTCCTCGCCCTCCACCGTGCACAGCCACCTATCGACGCTGGTGGAGGCCGGGATGTTGCGCCGCGACCCTTCCAAGCCCCGGGCGATCGAGGTGATCGAACCCCATGCCGAAGGCGAGCTGCGCCGCGCCCCGGTGCGCGACGTGCCTCTGGTGGGCCGCATCGCCGCCGGGACACCGATCCTCGCCGAGGAAGACATCGATGAGATCTTTCCCCTTCCCACCGAGATCGTCGGCAACGATCCGGTCTTCATGCTGCGCGTCCAGGGAGACTCGATGATCCTGGCCGGAATCTTCGACCGCGACTTCGTGGTCATTCGCCGCCAGCCCGATGCCCGCGACGGGGATCTGGTGGCGGCGCTGATCGACGGTGAGGAGGCGACAGTGAAGCGGTTGCGCCGCGAGCCAGGGCGCGTCCTGCTGCTTCCCGAGAACCCCGCCTACGAACCGATCATCCTCACCCGCGGCGTGGAGATCATCGGCAAAGTGGTCGCAGTATTGCGCTCGGTCCGCTGAGCCTCTACCAGGATCCGCGGTAGACGGTTCGAGCCGGGCCCTCGATCCAGGACACGCCGTCCACGACTTCCACCTTGAGGTCGCCTCCGGGGAGATGAACCGTGACTGCGTCTCCCACCAATCCTTCGGCCCGCGCCGCCGTCACCGCGGCCACCGCGCCGGTTCCACAGGCCAGGGTCTCCCCCGCCCCCCGTTCCCACACCCGCAGTGCGATGCGCCCGGTATCGATCACCGTGGCGAAGCCCGCGTTGGCGCCCTCGGGAAAGGCCGGGTCGGTCCCCACCACCGGCCCCGCAGCGGCAATGGGCACCGCGTAGCAGTCGGCGACGAAGACCACGGCGTGGGGGTTGCCCACATCGACAGGGATGGCGCGATATCCGGCAATGTCCGTGGCCTCTCCCCCCACCGAGGCCGGGCCGATTTCGGCACGGACCGACTCCCCCTTGATCACCACCCGGCGCGGGCCGACCGCCGTGGTGACGACGAACTCATCCGAGTCCGCCATGGCGTGATCGCGGGCGAACCTGGCGACGCAGCGCAGTCCGTTGCCGCACATCTCGGCGGACGATCCGTCGGCATTCCAATAGTCCATGCGCACTCCGGCGCCTGCGGTCACCACCAGAACCCCGTCGCCCCCAATCCCGCGGCGCCGGTCACACCACGCGCTCACCTGGCCGGGGGTAGGTGTGAACGGGCCGGCGACCACGACGAAGTCGTTGCCCAGACCCTCCATCTTTACGAAGTCCATCCCGCCTCCTCCTCGAGGAGCTGGGCTGCTTCCCCCGCCACCACGTTCGGGTCATCATCCCACCGCAGCCAGCGGATGCGTGGGTCGCGACGATGGAACGTGCGTTGCCGGCGCGCCAGGGCGGTGGTAGCCGCCACCGCCCGTCGCGTTCCCTGCGCCAGGTCACACTCCCCGCGCGCCACCGCCAACAGGTCGCGATACCCGACCGCCTGCGAGGCCACCGGACCCATCACCGGCGCCAGCCGCGCCACCTCCGCCACGAGACCGCTGTCGAGCATGGCCCCGAACCGGGTCCGGATCCGGTCGGCGAGCAGTGGCCCGGGATCGATGCCGAGCGCCACCACCGGCCACAGGCTCTGGTAACCGCGCACCGCAGCGGCGGAGGGCCGGGCGGCGCGCTGCGACGGTGTCTCCCCGGTGAGCTCCATCACCTCCAGCGCCCGAGTGACCCGGCGGGCGTTGTCCAACGCCACCCAGGCCCCGGCATCGGGGTCCGCCATCAGCAGCCGGTCCCGGGCTTCGGCGGCCGCCACCCGCTCGAGCTGGTGGCGCCGATCCGGATCAGAGGGGGCGAACTCGAGCGGATCGACCAACGCCCGGAAGTGCAGCCCGCTCCCGCCGACGATGAGCAGCCTGGTCCCGGCCTCGTCTCCCTGGCGCATGACATCCCGGCCCAGGCCCTGGAACTGCGCTACCGAGAACGAGTCCGCCGGGTCGGCGATGTCGAGCATGTGATGTCGCACCACGTCCCGCTCTGCCGCCGTCGGCTTGGCGGTGCCGATGTCCATGCCCCGGAACACCTGCATGCTGTCGACAGACACCACCTCGGCGCCGAACCGCCGCGCCAACAACATGGCGATGGCGCTCTTGGCGGCGGCGGTGGGACCGAGGAGGGCGGCGAGCGTGCTCAGGCCGGAGTCCCCACCAAGTGGCTGGGGGCGGCATGGTGGAGCGCGGCGTGCAGGAACGTACCGGAGGGCTGGGTACCGGGGACGTGTACCACCTTGTTGGTGCGGGTGCGGGCGGTGATCATCCCCGGATCCTTGCGGGACGGCCCTTCGCTGAGCACCTCGACAGTGGACCCGATCAGTGCCTGATTCTTCTCCAATGAGATGCGGCGCTGCAGGTCGGCCAAGCGGGCGAAGCGCTCCCCGGCAACCGCGGGGTCGATGTGTCCCGGCATGGTGGCGGCCGCGGTCCCGGGGCGGGGTGAATAGATGAACATGTAGGCCCCGTCGAACCGGGCAGTGCTCATTACCTCCAGAGTGGCGGCAAAGTCGGCCTCGGTCTCGCCCGGGAAGCCGACGATGATGTCTGTGGAGGTGGCGAGACCGGGAATTCCCTCCTCGGCCATTCGCAGCCGCTCCAGGAACCGTGCCGGTGTGTACCCGCGCTGCATGGCCCGCAGGATGGTGGGGCTGCCGCTCTGCAGGGGCAGGTGCAGCTGCTCGCAGACTGCCGGGGTCTCAGCCATCGCCGCCACCACATCCTGACGGATGTCCTTGGGGTGGGGGCTGGTGAAGCGGATGCGTCGGATCCCCTCCACCTCACCGACCCGGCGGAGCAGATCGGCGAACAGCGGGCGGCGACGGCCGTCCAGTGCCAGATCCCGACCGTAGGAGTTGACGTTCTGCCCCAGGAGGGTCACCTCGACCACTCCGTCAGCAGCGAGAGCGCGGACCTCGCGGATGATGTCGGCAGGGCGCCGGGAGATCTCGCGGCCCCGCACCACGGGCACGATGCAGAAGGTGCAGCCGTTGTTGCACCCGATGGTGATCGTCACCCATGCCGAATGCGGAACCTCCCGGCGAGCCGGAAGGGTGGACGGCATGTCGTCCACCGACTCGGTCTCATCCCAGATCTCGGTGACCGGCCCCCACTCCTCGGCGTGATCCAGCAGCGCCAGGGCGCGGTGCAGATTGTGCGTACCGAAGACCACATCCACCCAGGGGGCTCGCGCCATCACCGTGTCGCGGTCCTTCTGTGCCAGGCATCCCGACACCAGGATCCGCATCCCCGGGCGCTCCTGCTTTATGGCCTTGAGCTGTCCCAGATTCCCGTACAGCCGGTTGTCGGCGTTCTCGCGGATGCAGCAGGTGTTGATGAGTACGACGTCGGCATCCTCGGTCCCGGTGGCCGGCACCATTCCGTCGGACTCGAACATTCCGGCGATCCGCTCCGAGTCGTGCTCGTTCATCTGGCAGCCAAAGGTGCGCACCAGATAGCGCCTGCCCACACGGGTAGGGGTGCGGCGCTCGCGAACGGTGGGCAGACCGATGACTGTCATCGGGCGTAGTCGGTGGCTCGCAACTCCCGGATCACCGTCACCTCGATCTGCCCCGGGTACTGCAGCTCGTCCTGGAATCGTTTGGCGATGCGGCGGGCGAGGTCGTGGGCGGCGAGGTCGTCGACGGTTCCCGGATCGACCACCACCCGTACCTCCCGGCCGGCCTGCATGGCGTAGACGCGCTCCACGCCGTCGAAGCTGCGGGCGATCGCCTCCAGTTGCTCCAGGCGGCGGACAAAGGACTCCACCGCCTCGCGGCGGGCTCCGGGCCGCGACGCCGAAACCGCATCGGCCGCCTGCACGATCACCGCGGTCAGGGTACGCGGCTCGACCTCGTTGTGATGGGCCTCGATTCCGTGCACGATCGCCGGCGCCTCCCCGAACCTACGGGCGATCTCGGCACCCACCATGGCGTGGGAGCCGCCCAACTCGTGACTCACCGCCTTGCCGATGTCATGAAGGAAGGCGGCACGGCGGGCCTCCACCGGGTCGACGCCGATCTCGGCGGCAAGCATGCCCGCCACCTTGGCCGACTCGATGAGGTGATGCAGGACGTTCTGGCCGTAGGACAATCGGTACTTGAGACGGCCCAAGAGGTTCACCAACTCCGGGTGCATGCGGGAGATGCCCACTTCAAGGATCGCCCACTCCCCGGCATCACGCACACTCTGTTCGACTTCGGCAAGAGCCTTCTCATAGGCATCCTCGATCGATGCCGGGTGGATGCGCCCGTCCGCGATCAGCCGCTCCAGGGCGAGCCGGGCCACTTCGCGCCGCACCGGGTCGAAGGCCGAAATCCCCACCGCCTCCGGGGTGTCATCGACGATGATGTTGACTCCGGTGATCGACTCGAAGGCGCGGATGTTGCGGCCGTCGCGCCCGATGATGCGGCCCTTCATGTCCTCGCTGGGAATCGGCACGGTGGTTACCGTGGTCTCGGCGACGACGTCGGAGGCGAGGCGCTGGACCGTGGTGGTGAGGATGCGTCGTGCCCGGCGATCGGCCTCTTCGCGAGCCTTCATCTCCAGGTCGCGCATGAGCACCATGGCTTCCCGCCGCGCTTCGTCCTCGACCCGCTGCAGCAACTCCGCCTTGGCGGCCTTGGCGTCGACCCCAGCCAGCTTTTCGAGCGAGGCACGGGCGTCCTCGCGCAACTGCTCGGCGGTGCGACGCGTTTCGACCACCTCGCGCTCCCGTTCGATCAGGTTGGTCTCGCGCTGCGCCAGGTTGGCGGCACGCTGTTCCAGGGTGGCCTCGCGTTGCAGCGATCGCTCCTCCTGGGATTCCAACTCGAGGCGGCGATGGTCCAGGGCGGCCGTCTCTCGCTCGCGATGGGCGTCTGCCGTCGCCCGCGCCTCTCGCTCCGCCCCCTCCAACACGCGCTGCGCCTCCCGCCGGGCATCACGGACCACATCGTCTGCGGTGGTGTCGCGGAGACTGCGGCCCCGCCACACCCGGCCGGCGAGGAGGCCGAGCAGGAGCGCGACGGCGGCAGCCGCTGCGACCACGATTGCGTTCGACATCGGCGGGCTCCTCTCGGCAACCCCGGAAAGCACGGCGCGCCGAGCCAGTGGGCTCGACGCGCACTCCGCCCGGCCGGGTCAGAGGCCGACTCGACCGCTCGATTCTTTCTGAAGAGGCTGCATCCGGTACGGGATTTCAGGTTCTTGAGTACGCGTTGGGGCCAATCGTAATGCCCATTCCGCTCAAGGATGAAAGGGCCGCCAAGGACCCCCCGCCGGGTCAGTCGTCGCTATCGGCAAGGTCGGCCTTGGTGATGCTGCCGCCGTCTTCGGCGGCGTCGGCCTCGGACTCGTCGAACGATCCTGCCTTGGCGCCCCCGATGCCCACGGTCTCCAGCACCCGAGCCTGGAGCTGTACGGCCACCTCGGGGTTCTCCCGCAGGAAACGCTTGGCGTTCTCTCTCCCCTGGCCCAGCTGGTCGCCATCGAAGGTGTACCAGGCACCGCTCTTGCGCACCACGTCGTGTTCCGCGGCCACATCGAGCAGGGAGCCCTCCCGGGAGATGCCTTCGCCGAACATGATGTCGAACTCGGCCTTGCGGAACGGCGGGGCCACCTTGTTCTTCACCACCTTGGCCACCACCCGGTTGCCCACCGCCTCCTGGCCTTCCTTGATCGACTGGATTCGGCGAATGTCGATCCGAACCGAGGCGTAGAACTTGAGCGCCCGGCCTCCTGGAGTGATCTCCGGGCTGCCGAACATGACCCCGATCTTCTCCCGAAGCTGGTTGATAAAGACCGCCGTCGTCTGGGAGCGGTTGATCGAGCCGGCGAGCTTGCGCAGCGCCTGGGACATGAGCCGCGCCTGCAGGCCCATATGGACATCACCCATCTCGCCTTCGATCTCGGCCCGGGGCACCAGAGCTGCCACCGAATCGATGACCACCACGTCGAGGGCGCCGGAGCGGATCAGCATGTCGGTGATCTCCAGGGCCTGCTCTCCGGTGTCGGGTTGGGAGATGAGCAACTCGTCGACATCGACCCCGAGGGCGGCGGCGTAGCCGGGATCCAGGGCGTGCTCGGCATCGATGAAGGCGGCGATGCCGCCGTTGCGCTGCGCCTCGGCCACGATGTGGAGCGCCAGGGTGGTCTTGCCGCTGCTTTCCGGTCCGAAGATCTCCACGATCCGCCCCCGGGGGACGCCGCCGATGCCGAGGGCAAGGTCGAGGGCCATGGCGCCGGTGGAGATGGCACCGATCTTCTGCACGTTCTCGGCCCCCAACCTCATGATGGCGCCCTTGCCAAACTGACGCTCGATCTGCGACAGGGCCACCTCGAGGGACTTATCTTCCACGGCGATGCTCCTTCCGGGCTGCTTCCGACTCATGCAGGCAACGTATCCGCAGGGTGTGACACGGAGCCGTGAACCACACCCATGGTATTCGCCGCCATGGCGCCACGATAGCCGAACAGGTGTTCGGTGACAAGGAAGTCAGCAGTCGCCAGCCACCAGTCGCCAGCCAGATCGCAGATGGCCGTCCGACGACCGCGATCAGGCCCCCAGCTTGATCTCCTCCACCACCCGATAGGCAGCCCCGCCGCTCACCAGGCGGCTCTGATAGACAGTGACCCGGTCCACCGCCATGGTCACCCCAAAGGCCGGGCAGGTCGTCACCAGGGCGGCGAGGTCCTCGGCCGGACGGATCCGGCTCAGGGTGAGATGGGGGTTGAAGGGGCGGTCCTCCACCCCGAGCCCGGCGCCATCCACGGTGTCCCGGACCTTCTCGGCCAGAGAGTTGAGGCGATCGAGGCCCCGGTCGGGTCCGATCCATAGCACGTTGGCTCGCTCCGGCCGGGGGAAAGCCCCCAGGCCCGCCCAGCGCAGCCGGAAGCGCTCCCCCAGATCGGCCTGGTCGAGCGCGGCTACCAAGCGATCGCAATCGTGCTCCGGGATCTCCCCCAAGAACCGCAGCGTGATGTGCCAGTTGCCCGGGCGCACCACCTTGCCGGGGATGTCGGCCACGGTCGCATCGAGGGCGGCCACCAGCCGGTGGCGCACCTCGTCGGGTACCGGCACCGCCACGAAAACCCTCACCGCTCCCACCACTCCCCGGATACGGCGAGGCGCACGGCGTGCAGGGCGGCGGTGGTGGCATACACCCTCACCCGCTCCCGGTCTCCGGGAAGTCGCAGGGTGCGGGCGTTGCAACCCTCCGGTGTGGCGACCGCGATGAACATCGTCCCCACCGGTTGCTCCAGGGGGTCGGGCCCGGCCGATCCGGTCGTCGCCACGGCGACCTCCGCCCCCAGCGCGGTTCGCGCCCCGGCCGCCATGGCGAGTGCGGTCTCCGCGCTCACCGCGCCGTGCTCGTCGAGAACCGCCGCGGGGACTCCGAGCACCGAGGTCTTGACGGCGTTGGCGTAGGCCACCACCCCGCCGCGGAACACCCGCGACGACCCGGGCACGGTGGTGAGGGCGGCGGCCACCAGTCCGCCGGTGGCCGACTCGGCGCTGGCCAGACTCCAGCCGCGGGCCTCACATGCCGCGAGCACGATGCGTTCGATGGTGTCGGTGTCGGCACCGAACACCAGCGAGCCGAGGCGGCGGCGGAGCTCCGCCTCCACCGGGGCGATCAGGTCGCCGGCCGCCGCCGCGGTGGGAGCGCGGGCGGTGAGCCGCAGCTTGATCTCCCCGCCGCTGGCAAGGAAGGCCAGCGTCGGATTGGTGCCGGAGTCGTAGAGATCGCCGACCACCTCGGCGAGACGGGACTCCGACTCCCCCCAGGTGCGCAGCACCCGGCTGACGATCCCCCCGGACCGCTCCCCCTCCAGGGCGAGGAGAAACGGGATCACCGCCTCCTCCACCATCGGCACCATCTCCTGGGGCACCCCGGGAAGGGCAAACACCCAGCAGGTGCCGATCCGCAACCGCAGCCCGGGGGCGGTGCCCTTCGGGTTGGGAATGAGCACCGCCCCGCGGGGATGTTCCGCCTGCCGAAGGTTGCTGGTGGGCATCTCCCGACCCCGCGCCTGCCACCACTCCCGCAGCTGTTCGGCATACTCGGACGAAGTCTCCATCCCGACCGCGGCGGCGACGCACAGCGCCTCCCGGGTCAGATCGTCCTGGGTGGGACCGATGCCCCCGGTGATGACGACGGCGTCGGCGCGGCCGCACGCTTCGGTGAGGGCGGCGGCGATTCGGGCCACGTTGTCCCCCACCACCGTCTGGCGGTAGTGATCGAGGCCGGCAGCCGCCAGCCGGGCACCGATGTCGGCGCCATTGCCGTTGACGATCTGGCCGAGCAACAACTCGGTGCCGACGGCGAGCTGCTCGACGATCAACCCAGCACCTCTCCCACCAGATCGGAACCGTATGAACCGGTGATCCGTGCCCGCACCCAATCCCCCGCTTCGCCCCGATCGAGCAGGATCGCCCCATCGATCTCGGGTGCCTCCCGCACCGACCGCGCCACCGCACGACCATCCTCGACGGTGTCGACGACCACCTCGAACTCGCGGCCGACTACGGCCGCGCTGCGCGCCGCGGTGATCCGCTCCTGGACCTCCTGCACTCGGCGGGTGCGATCGGCGATCTCGGTCGCATCGATCTGGCCGTCGAGCGACGCTGCCGGGGTCCCCTCCTCCGCCGAGTAGGGAAAGAAGCCACCCCAGTCGAGCTGCGCCTCCTCGAGAAACCCGACCAGAGTGTCGACGTCGTCTTCGGTCTCTCCGGGGAAACCGAGAATGAACGAGGAGCGCAACGCCGCCTCCGGCGCCGCAGCACGAATCCGGGCGATCAACTCCAGATGGCGCTCGCCGTCGCCGGGACGGCGCATCGCCCGCAGCAGACTCCCCGCGGCGTGCTGCAGACTGAGGTCGAAATACGGCGCGATCAGTGGGTTGGTGGCCATCTCGGCGATGAGGGCGTCGGTGACCTCGCGCGGATACAGATAGAGCAGCCGCAGCCTCCGCAGACCAGCGACGTCGGACACGAAGCGCAGCAGCTCGACGATGCCCCCGGGGGCGGCGATGTCACGCCCATAGGCGGCGAGGTCCTGGGCGACGAGCACGATCTCGCCCACTCCATCTCCCGCGAGGAGGGCGATCTCGTCGCGGATATTCACCGGCGCCCGCGACCGCTGCGGTCCGCGGAACTGCGGGATGGCACAGAAGGTGCATCCCTTGTCGCAACCCTCGGCAACCTTGACATAGGCGTACGGCGTGGCCGGAGTGGGACGGCGCACCTCGTAGAGGATGTCCATCGGACTGGTGGCGAGACGCACCGGCTGCCAGCCCGTGAGCCGATCCAGGTCGCCGATCAGCTCGCCGTAACGATCCATCCCGAGCACGGCATCCGCCTCGGGGAGCAGATCGGCCAGCTCGGATTGATAGCGCTGTGCCATACAACCGAGTACCACGAGGCGGGCGCCCTCGCGGCGGCGATCGGCGTGGTCGAGGATGGTATCCACCGACTCGCGCCGCGCCGCCTCGATGAATGCGCAGGTGTTCACCATCACCACGTCGGCGAGTTCCAGCGAACCGGCGCGGTCGTAGCCGGCCTCATCGAGGCGCGCCTCGAGTTTCTCGGAGTCGACCTGGTTCTTGGCGCACCCGAGCGTGGTCAGCCAGACGGAGGGGCGGGAGGACATCGCACCGAGTGTAGGAAGGGGCGGGTCAGCGGCCCCCAAGGCGCCGGTAGCGGCCCCGATGACGCAGCAACGGGTCATCACCATCGCCCAGCACCAAGCCCTCCACCGCCCCCTCGATGAGCAGATACCAGCCGGCATCGCCGCTGCCCATCCAGCGGCACCGCGCCAGCGTGGTCAGGGCGGCGAGCTCGGGGCCGCGGGGGCCGTCGACGAAGTCCAGACCTGCGAAGAGGCCGCCGGGGCTGGGTCGGACCCCGGCAAAACGATCCGCCAGGGCCTCGTCGCCCGTGGCCAGGGCCGCAACGACGAAACCTCCCGTCGCCGCGATCACATCCCCAAGGTCGGTGTTGCGGCCGCACAGGAACTGGATTCGGCCCGGTTCGCCGTCGGCGACCATCAGCGACGACACCGTGAGACCGGTGCGATGATCGTCTCGCCCCGCGGTCACGATGGTCACCGGGGCGGGAAGCCGCCCCCGGAAACGCCGCACCGGATCGCGATCCTCCACCGGGACGGCAAAGGGATCGTCGTCGTGGATCACGACCGGCACCGTAGCCAGCTCCGCGTCTGCGAACATCGGTCGATGCCTTCCGACGCCGACCTCCGCATCGCCCTCGAGGCCGCCGATGCGGCCGATGCCGCCACCACCAGGTGGTTCCGCGCCCCGGACTTGCCGGTCGCGGCGAAAGCCGACCTGAGTCCCGTCTCGGCAGGGGACCGCGCCGCCGAGGAGGCGATCCGGGCGTATCTCGCCCGCCACCGTCCCCGGGATGCCGTGCTCGGTGAGGAGTACGGGGGGACCGAGGCGCCGGGGCGGCGCTGGATCGTCGATCCGATCGACGCCACGGTGAACTTCGTGCGCGGGGTCCCGGTGTGGGCAACGCTCATCGCGCTGGAAGACGCCAATGGGATCGCGGTCGGTGTGGTTTCCGCACCGGCGCTCGGGGCGCGGTGGTGGGCGGGACGCGGATCGGGAGCCTGGGCCAACGGTCGACGGATGCGGGTGTCGGCGGTGCACCGGCTCGAGGACGCCCACCTCTCCATCAACTCTGTCGTCACCCACGAACAGCACGGCCTCGGCCCCCAGATCACCGCGCTGTCGCGCGCCTGCGCCCGAACCCGGGGCTTTGGCGACTTCTGGTCGTTCATGCTGCTTGCCGACGGAGCCGTCGACATCGTGGTCGAACCGGTTGCCGCCGTCTGGGACTTGGCTCCGCTGCTGGTGATCGTCGAAGAGGCAGGGGGACGCTTTACCGACCTCGCCGGCCACCGCACCGTCGCCGGGGGGAATGCCGTCGCCACCAACGGGCCACTGCACGACGCGGTGCTGGCGGCCCTGGCCGCTCCCGCCCGCGGTTAGCCTCCTCCCTCCGTGGACGCGCCCCGATCCCACCCCGATCCCGGGCTGCCAAGCGGGCGGGTGGTGCTCGCCGACCGCTCGGTGCGTGCCTACCTGGTCGCCGCCTCTATCTCTTCCCTCGGGGCGTTCCTCCAAGCCACCGCTCTCGCCAAGCAGGTATACGACGTCACCGGGTCGGCGCTGGCATTGGGACTCCTCGGGTTGGCCGAGTTCCTCCCCGCCGCCCTGCTCGTGCCCTTCACCGGTTCGGTGGCCGACCGCTTCGACCGCCGCAAGGTGGCCGCGATCGGCCTCGCCGGAGAGGCGGCGTGCAGCGCCATGCTCGCCGCCTACGCCTGGTCAGACCCCACTTCCTCGTTGCCGCTGTTTCTGCTCGCCTTCCTGTTTGGTTCGTTCCGGGCCTTCGTCAGCCCGGCAATTCGCTCCCTGCCGCCGTTGGTGGGACCGGCCGGGAGCCTGCCTCGGCTGGTGGCGCTGGGATCAGTGACCTGGCAGGCAGGGATGATCGTCGGACCGGCGACCTCGGGGTTCCTCTACGACGCGGGTGCCGCCCTCCCCTACCTCTCGGCGATGGCACTATTCCTCGTCGGGGCCGCCGCCCTGTTGTTGCTGCGGCTCACCCGGACGCAGCAGCGCACCCCGGCGGAGCAGCGCCCCAGCCTGCAACACGCCATGGAGGGGTTGCGCCTGGTGCGGCGCAACCGGGTGCTCCTCGGAGCGATCAGCCTCGACCTCTTTGCGGTTCTGTTCGGCGGCGCTTATGCCCTGCTCCCCGCCATCGCCGACGAACGCCTCGGCGTGGGCAACATCGGATACGGATGGCTGCGCGCCGCCCCCGGTTTCGGCGCGGTGGTGATCACCTTGCTGCTGGCGGTGCGACCGGTGCGACGCCGGGTGGGCCGGGTGCTTCTCGGCGTGGTGACCCTCTTCGGGCTGGCCACCATTGCCCTCGGGATCACCACCACCTATGTGGTGGCCTTCGCCGCCCTCGTCGTGCTCGCCGGAGCCGATGCCGTCAGCGTGTTCATCCGCGCCACCATCGTCCCGCTCGCCACCCCGGATGCGATGCGAGGCCGGGTGGCGGCGGTGGAGAACGTCTTCATCGGCGCCTCCAACGAACTGGGGGCATTCGAGTCCGGGGTGGCGGCGCACCTCATAGGGGTGGCCCCAGCCGTGGTCGTCGGTGGGTTGGCCACCTGCGGGATCGTGGGCCTGTTCTGGGTGCGGTTCCCCGAGCTGAGGGACATCGACCGGTTCGCGGATCTGGAGAGGCACGCCGGCGGGTAAAGGCACCTGCGAGCGTATACACCAGATGGTGTACGGCAGTGTATACTGCAGGCTCATGGGTCGGACCAACATCGACATCGACGACGAGTTGGTGGCGCGAGTGATGCGCCGCTACCACGTCACCACCAAGCGGGAAGCCGTTCACCTGGCGTTGCGCCGCGCCGCAGGCGAGCCGCTCAGAGGCAAGGAGTTGCTGGAACTGCGGGGATCCGGCTGGAGCGGCGACCTCGAGGCGCTGCGCTCCGATCGATCGTGATCCTGATCGATACCTCGGCGTGGATAGAGTTTCTGCGCGCCACCGGATCGCCGACGGATCGGCGCGTCGCGATGATTGCCGGTGCGGACCCTTACGCGATCACCGATCCGATTGCTGCCGAGTTGCTCGCCGGAGCCACCGACGCCCACCAGACACGCAGCGTCCGCGCCGTGATCGACTCGGGTCGGTTCTTCCCGGTACGGCCCCTGTTCGACTACGAGGTCGCAGCCGAGCTGTACCGCGAGTGCCGCCGTGTCGGGGTGACGCCGCGCAGCCTGGCCGATTGCCTGATCGCCGCGGTGGCGATCGGCAACGACCTGGAAGTTCTCGCCGCGGACCGTGATCTCGAGATCATCGCCCGGCACAGCCCACTACGGCTGGCTGCGGTGTGACCGTGGTGGTTAGGGGGAAAGGAGCTCCTCAGCGCACGGTCGAGAATCTTCCCACCATTCCCTTCCAGATACGTGTGGCCGCGTAGGCTTCCTGTTTGAGACGAGCAAGGAGACCACGAAGGTGGAGGCGGGCCTGGCGTGGCGCCCTTAGCCGATTGGCTGGGGGCGGCTCCGCAATTCTCAACACATGGGCGGCCCACCGGAACCATCGAACTTCTCTGGAAGACAGACGGCAGCTTGCATCAGCGCTTCGAGGGTCGGACCTCCCGGTAGCCGAGATCGGCCGGGGGACCGCTCCGATCGATGCGACCGCGCAATTGGCCCTGCGCGTGCAAGGCGACCGCTACCCAATGCTGGTTCTCGAGACCAGACGCGACTTTGCCGAGAGCGTGGTTAGGGAAGATCGCGGAGTCGGACCCTAGAAGCGGCGAGCGCTGGAGGGACACGCTCGCACCGAGTCTTAGGGATCGACTAGACGATATCGCTGACCTCGCCCACGCCCTCCTAGGTCAGGCGAACGAACTGTCAGATCTGATCCGAGGCGGCCTTGCCTACCACCATGCGGGGGTCCCGGCGTCGCTCCTACGAGAGTGGGGATGGTTCCGGAGATTTCGTAGGCGCGTTCGGGGGGTTACCTCGATGTGGAGGTCGAGGAGTTCGTAGACCCGGTGTCAAGAGTGACAACGGAACTGTGTCGCGACGAAAGGAACAGCGGGCGTGATCATTGCCGCCATAGCACTGGCGTGACAGTGTGCACGCCCGCGAGGCCCTTGAGCGTCACCGAGAGGGATGCACCGAATCTGAACTCGGCGTCGTCCCCCAGTAGGGCGCGGACCGAGTCGGATGCCATGATCTGCCCCCCTTCGGCTGCGGCTGCGATTCGGGCCGCCTTGTTGACGGTGTTGCCGAGGTAGTCGTTGTCGGCGGCCACCGCGTCGCCGGAATGGACTCCGACTCGGACGCTCAGCGGTATGTCTCCGAGCGCGCCATCGAGGTGCTGTTGGATCTCGATCGCCGCCCGCACTGCCTCCCGGCTCGAGCCGAAGGCCAGCATCGCTCCATCGCCGAGGGTCTTTACCACCTCGCCGCCGTGGGAGGTCGCTGCCGAGGCGATGATCCGGTGGTGGTCGTTCAGGACTGAAATCCAGGCGGCGTCCCCCAGTTGGACGGCGAGGGGGGTCGAGTCCTCGATGTCGGTGAACACCAAGGTGACCGTTCCGTGCCGCCCGGAAAGCACGACCTGGCGACCCTCGATCGACTCCAGAAGCTTGCTGAGAGAGGTGGTGAGGTCGACGCCGAACGACTCGAGGTTGCTTTCCCCCAGCGAGCGGTGCACTTGCACTATGCGCCATATTCCGCTCTCGAGAACCAGCACTGCCGTGAATCGGAAGGGAGAAGGTCGGGCATCGCCGACGAAGATCGACGACCGAGCGGCCACCCAGCCAACCGAACCCAGGTGGTAGGCCTCGAGTTCGAGGTCTTCATTGTGGTGAGGTAGCCATCCCTCGACGAAGGTCGAATAGGCGTCGACCATGTCAGGGCCAGACCACCACTCCTGGGGATCGGTCCCCACGTATCTGGTTACTGCGGAACGCAGGAACATGTTGGCCGCTGTGGCACCCTCGCCCCGTTCCAAGGCGGCAAAGAAGCGCTCGACGACAGCGCGTAATTCTGGTGAGTCCTCGACGACAGCGCGCAATTCTGGTAAGTCCTTGGACACCCGCCCTCCGGCACCGGGTGGGAGAGGCTAGTGCGACTTCCCGGGTCGGCGCGCATGGTGAGACTGATGCGGAACGGAAAGGCCATTCCGGCCAACTCTTGACCGGGGCTCCGAGGGGCCTCTGCTGAGAGTTCACCGGGGTTAGTTAGTGGGCCGTGGGTGGGGATGGTTCCGAAGATTCCGTAGGTGCACTCCGGGGTTACCTTGAACCCATCCTCGGTCCTCGCCATAGACTCGCCTGGTGGTGACCTGGCTGCGTGGTGCCGCCTTGCCGATCGTTGCGCTAATGCTCGCCTCGGGTTGCGGTGGTGCGACTGGTGGGACTTTGCCGCTGCAACCGTCAACAGGCCAGACAGTCGATGGGGGCGGCACCTCGCTCCCGGCTTCTGGCTCGGGCGGCCGCGTAGTCGACTATCTAGCTTCAGCCTCGAGGGTCAACTCGAACGGCTGACCACGCTGGCGGGGCGACTCGGCTATGAGTGGGAGGACTTCTGCGACTCCGGGATCTCAGGGGAGAAGCTGGAGGAACGCGGGGCGATCATGCAGCTGCTGGGCAGCCTGGACCGGTTCGACGCGGTCATGGTCGTGGACGAGTCGCGGTTGGCGCGAAGCGAGGATGTCGCCTTTGCGATCCGGGGTGCCTTCCGTGAAGCCAAGGTCCGCCTGATCACCCTCGAGGGTGAGACAGACCTCAGCGACCCCGGTGAGTCCGCCATGTCGGCGGTACGAACCGTGTTCGGGGTGATGAGACCGCAGACGGCGCGTCGAGGAAATCCACGAGGAGCGGAGACGCACATTCAGAGACGGTCCCACACTCGGCCTCACCAGCTCTGAGATCCGTGCAGTCCTCGCAGGGCTCGCTGGCGAACGAAGCGAACTCGACCGAGAGATCCGGACCCTCGAGGGGAAACTCCTCGTCGCCGAGAGAAGCCCTGACACGGCCGCGACCCTCAGGCACCTCGCCAGCATCGCGGTAGCTCGGCTTGAGACCCCGAACCTCCAACTCCAGGCCGCGGTCATCGAGCTCCTCGACGTCCGGGTCAAGACAACTGAGGAGGACTACGAGATCAGCGGATCGATCCCCCTCGACACCAGCACATTCGACGGGAAGATGCCGACACGAGCGCCTCGGCGCCCCTTACCTCGCCGCTTCGCACGGTTCACCTCAACCACCCAACCCCGCGACCCGAGCGGCCAGCGGCCCCGGGCCGACCGCTTCGAGCAGGGCGGCGAACGCCGCATCAGCTACGCGCCCCGCGGCCGTGAGATCGGCCGCGGCCAAATCCACCGCCGCGACCAATGACGCAAACGCCCCCACCTGATCCAGCGCCGCCGCATCGGCGGCGGCCTTGCGCGCCGCGTCGCCGTCGCCCTTCTCCAAAGCCTCCAATGCGCGCTCGGCGGCACTGAGCGCTTTGCGCTGCTGCTGGCCGTCCATCAGCCCGACACCGCCTCGATGGCTGTGCTGACCGCCGACAAGAAGGCCCGCCCCTTGGCCCCATCGATCACACGATGGTCGTACGAGAGGGACAGCGGCATCTCCCGCCCGATGCCGATGGCGCCATCGCGCACCACCGGCTTCTCCACCGCCCGGCCCACCGAAAGGATGGCGGTGGTGCCGTAGGGGATGATCGGGGTGCCGAAGCCGCCGCCGACCGCACCGATGTTGGAGAGGGTGAACGTGGCGCCCCGCAGGTCGCCCGCGGCCATGGTGCGGTTGCGAGCGGCGGTCGCAACGCGGACTATCTCGGCGGCGAGGCCGGCGGTGTCGCGGGTGTCGGCCGACCGCACCACCGCGACGAGCAATCCTTCAGGGGTGTCCACGGCGACGCCGATGTCGTAGTGCCGGCGCAGCAGGAGATGGTCACCGTCGAGGGTGGCGTTGAACTCGGGGAACTCCTTGAGCACCGGGACCACCGCCTCGATCAACAGTGCCTCGAGAGGCATCGCACCTCCCTCGCCGCCGAGGCGGGAGCGTGCGGCGAGGATCGGCCCGGGATCGGCGGTGCCGAAGGTGGTGACGTGGGGGATCTCCTGCCAGGAGCGGGTGAGGTTGCGGGCAATGGCGAGCCGGGTGGCGCTGAGGCGCACCCGCTCCACCGGGCCACTCCCCTGCGCCGTCCCCTCGACGTCGCCCCGCAAGACGCGACCCCCCGGCCCACTCCCCCGGACGGTGGCGAGGTCGACTCCCATCGACGCCGCCAGACGCCGCACCAGTGGCAGGGCCTGCGGAGCACCGGATCGGGCCGGCACCGATTCGGCCTCGTCGAGGTTGCCGACGATGGGACGTGCCTCGCGCCGCGGTGCAGCCGCTGGCGTCGGCGCCGCGGCGCTCCACGATTCCCCCTCCTCTCCGATCACCACCAGCAGCGAGTCGACGGCGAGGGTGGTGCCGGCGGGGGCACCGTGGTGCAGGATCACCCCGGCCCGCGGCGCCGGGATCTCCACAACGGCCTTGTCGGTCTCGATCTCGACCATGGGCTGGTCGAGTCCGATGCGACTGCCCACCGCCACCTTCCACGCCACGATGGTGGCCTCGGTGAGGCCCTCGCCGATGTCGGGGAGATGGAACTCGTACGCCATCACTCCTCCAGGGTGCGCCGGGCGGCGGCGACAATGCGGTCGACTCCGGGAATGTGGTCGCGTTCGGTGCGCTTCAGCGGCACCACGGTGTCCCATCCGGTGACCCGTTGCACCGGGGCGTGCAACGAATAGAGCGCGGCCTCCTGCACCAGGGCGGCGACTTCGGAGGCGATCCCGGCGGTGCGATGGCCCTCGCTGATCGCCACCACCCGTCCGGTCTTCTCTGCAGATGCCACCACGGTGGCGGCATCGAGCGGGGCCAGAGTGCGCAGGTCGACCACCTCGGCGGAGACATCGTCGGCAGCGAGGGCGTCGGCGGCGCGCAAAGCGTCGCGCAGCATCGCCCCGTAGGCGACCAGGGTGACGTCGGAACCCTCCCGCACAACGGCGGCAACCCCGATGGGGAGGGTGTAGTGGCCTTCGGGTACCTCTTCCTTGATCGCCCGGTACACCCGGATCGGCTCGAGGAACACCACCGGGTCGGGGTCGGCGATGGCGGCGAGCAGCAAACCCTTGGCCGCAGCCGGGGTGCCGGGAGCGACCACCTTGATCCCCGGGGTGTGGACATACATTGCCTCACTGGATTCGCTGTGATGCTCGGCGGCGCCGATACCGCCGCCATAAGGGATGCGGATCACCATCGGGGCGGTAAAGCGATGGTTGCTCCGATTGCGGATCCGGCCGACATGACTGACGATCTGGTCGTAGCCCGGGTAGGAGAAGCCGAGAAACTGCAGTTCCGCCACCGGGTGCAGTCCCGCCACCGCCATCCCGAACGCAGCCCCGACGATCCCCGACTCCGCCACCGGAGTGTCGATCACCCGCTCGGGTCCGAAGCGCTCCAGCAATCCGTCGCTCACCCGGAATACCCCGCCCGCCCGGCCGATGTCCTCACCGAGCAGCACCACCCGATCATCCTCCACCAGGGCGACTGCGAGGGCGTCGTTGAGGGCCTGGGCCAGGTTCATCTCGCTCATGACCCCTCCCCCTCTCCCAACAGGAGGTCGCGTTGCGCCTCCAGTGCCGGAGTGGGCCGAGCGAACGCCCGGTCGAACGCCGCACCCGGTCCGAACGGCTGCAGTGCCTCGGCCCGGGATACTGCGACCTCGATCTCGGCGGAGGCGGCGGCGGTCTGCTCCCCCTCCCACGACTCCGACCACTCCCCGATCGACTGCAGGTGGCGCCGCACCCGGTCGAGCGGGTCGCGGTGCCGCCACTCCTCGACCACCGCCTCGTCGCGATACCGTCCGGCGTCGTCTGCAGTGGTGTGCGGGCCGATGCGATGGGTGACGGCTTCGATCAGGGTCGGCCCGTTTCCCGCTCGGGCCCGGGCCACCGCCTCGCGGGTGACTGCGTACATCGCCAGGAGATCGTTGCCGTCGGCGAGCACCCCCGGCATCCCGTACGCGTCCGCCTTCTGGGCGATGGTGGCCGAGGCGGTCTGTCGGTCGCGACTCATCGAGATCGCCCATCCATTGTTCTGACACAGAAAGACGGTCGGGGTGCGATACACCCCGGCGAAGTTCATCGCCTCGTGGAAGTCGCCCTCGGAGGTGGCCCCGTCACCGAAGTAGGTGATGGCGATACGGTCGGAGCCCCGCAGCCGTTCCGCCCACCCCAGGCCGACGGCGTGGATCATGTGCGCCCCCACGGTGATCGAGGGGGGCAGCACGTTCACCCCCGCCGGCGGCGCCCCGCCCCGCTCGTCACCCATGCGGCCCAGAAAGAGGCAGTCCCAGGTGTATCCCTGCATCCACATGGCAGCGGCGTCGCGATAGGTGGCCACCATCCAGTCGTCGGGGCGTAACGCCGCGGCGCTCCCCACCTGTGCCGCCTCCTGGCCCTCGAACTGTGCGTAGGTGGCGAGACGCCCCTGCCGCTGCAACGCCGATGCCTTGTGGTCGTAGGCCCGCGCGGCGAGCATGGCGGCGAGCAAGCGCTTGATCTCGACCGGCGGCAGCGGCGCCTCGCCGAGCAGACGGCCGTCGACATCGAGCAGGCGAAGGGGATCCATGACGCGGTGACTCTAAAGGGTTGCCCGAGGGGCGAGGGGGTCGCCGAACTCAGACGTCCACCGACTCGCCCAGCATCTCGTCGAGTTCTTCGGGGGTGAGCAGCACCTCTCGGGCCTTGGAGCCTTCAGAGGGACCGACGATCCCGCGGCGCTCCAGGATGTCCATGACCCTCCCGGCGCGGGCGAAGCCGATGCGGAGCTTGCGCTGCAGCATCGAGGTAGAACCGAGCTGCGAGCGGACCACAAGATCGATCGCCTGGCGAATGATGTCGGCGTCGACGCCATCGCCATCGGCCGCGTCCCGCGGCGTCGCCTCGCTGGGTTCGAACACCGTCTCCTCGTAGTGAACCAGGCGCTGCTGCCGAACGAACTCGACCACGCTGCGCACCTCGTCTTCCGCCACCCAGGCGCCCTGGATGCGCTCCGGCTTGGGATCGCGGGCGGTGACCACGATCATGTCGCCGAGTCCGATGAGTTTTTCCGCCCCGGAGAGGTCGAGGATCACCCGACTGTCGGCCTGCGAGGCCACGGAGAAGGCCAGACGGGAAGGGATGTTGGCCTTGATCACGCCGGTGATCACGTCCACCGACGGACGCTGGGTGGCGATGACCAAATGGATGCCCACGGCACGCGCCATCTGCGCGATCCGCACGATCGCCTCCTCCACGGCCCGCCCCGCCACCATCATGAGATCGTTCAGCTCGTCGACCACGACCACGATGTAGGGGAAGCGGATGAACCGTGCGCCCTCGAGCATTCCGCGGTCGAACTTCTCGTGATACCCGGCAATATCGCGTACCGACGACTCGGCGAGCAGGTCATAGCGCAAGTCCATCTCCCGCACCGCCCACTGCAGGGCATCGACGGCCTTCTTCGGGTTGGTGATCACTCGGGTGAGCAGGTGGGGAACCTCGTTGTACTGCCCCATCTCCACCCGCTTCGGATCCACAAGGATCATCCTCACCTCTTCGGGCGTGGTGCGCATGAGGAGCGAGGTCACGATGGCATTGATGCACGACGACTTGCCGGCTCCGGTGGCCCCGGCGATCAGCACATGGGGCAACTCGCTCAGGTTGAGCATGTGGGGTCGTCCGGAGACGTCCATGCCCAATGCCACCGACAGCGGATGAGTTGCCTCCTTGGCCTCGATACTGCGCAGGATGTCCCCCAGGGTGACCAGTTGCCGGCGCCGGTTGGGCACTTCGACACCGATGGCGCTCTTGCCCGGGATCGGGGCCAGGATGCGCACGTCGGGGGTGGCCAGGGCGTATGCGATGTCGTGCGCCAGGCTGGTGATGCGCGCCACCTTCACCCCGGGGGCCAGCTCGATCTCGAACCGAGTCACGGTGGGACCGGGGACGATGCGGGTGAGGCGAGCATCGACTCCGTGTTGACGCAACGCCTCCTCGAGCTCGCGAGCGGTGTCATCGAGCAGCTTCTTGCTGTGCGCCACACCGCCACCGAGGGCGAGCAGTTCCAGGGGAGGCAGGGTGTACCCGGGCTTCGGGGCGGGTCGCTTCGCCGCCACCGGCTGTGGTGGAGACATGGTGGGCACGCTCGGGGCAACGCGGGTAACGGGAACCGGGACCGGCACCGGATCCGGGTTGACCACGACCAAGCGGGGCCGGGCAGGAACCGAGGAGCGCACCTCCACCACCGGCCGGCGATGGCGACGCGAGCGCAGCCGCTCCCAGCCGGCGGTGAGGTAGGCCTGCATCGCCCGCAGCGCCTCGCGCACCGTGGTACGGGTCATGACGAGAACTCCGAACGCGGTGAACGCCAGCAATACCACGAATGCCCCCCAGAACCCGATGAGGCGACGCAGCGGGAAGGCGAGGATCGAGCCCACCGCACCGCCGCGGTCGCGCACCAGATCCAGCGACTCGGCCAGAGACACGGTCCCGGTCATCAGATGGAATAGCGCCAGCGAAGAGGCAAAAGTGACCCCGAAGCCGAGGACGACGCGGCGGTAGTCGTCACGCTGGCGGGTGAGCAGGAGCAGCAGCCCGAGCCCGAGCAGGGCGGGGGCGACCGCATAGCCCCAAATGCCGAAGGCGAGCCGGAATCCACCCACGATGCCCCGACCCACTGGTCCGGCCAGCCCGACGAAAGAGAGCCCGACCAGGATCGCGGCCACGACGAGAATCGCCCCCCACAGGTCGTCTGTGTGGCGGCCGAAACCGTTACGGATCCGCTCCCGAATGGTCGCCAGCAACGACCGCTTCGGCTGCGAGGCCGACGTATTGGTGCTTCGGGATGTCCCGCCCCGCCCGTTGCCCCGGCGGGCGGACTTCCGCGATGGCATGTGGCAAGGAGATTACACCGGTGTCGTCCCTGCGTAAATGACCCGGG
>JBKKBI010000094.1:0-8552 GCA_046714175.1 Acidimicrobiia bacterium
ACCACCACCACTTCCGGCGCCACCACCACAACGACGACGGCGGCCACTACGACGACGACCGTGCCGGCCGGCGCTCCTGGCGCCATGACCTGGGCGATAGCCGACGCCGCGGAGTACCTGATCGTGATCGCGCCCGACTTCGAGGCGGTCACATTCACCCTTTCCATCGAGGTCGGTGCGGACGCCGTCGGGGTGGGCGACTGGCACCTCACCACGACCGGGATCGCCTACCGCGGCACCAAGCTCGCACTCGGTGCCGCGGCCGACGCAACGATCACCAAGATCTTCGAGTTCCTCGGGCATGGGGTGCGCGGCGGCACCGAGTTCGATACCGGTTGGACCGCCCCGGGGCAGGAAGGGATTCGCGGGATTGCCATCGAAGGATTCCGCTTCCTCTTCTTCGGACCCAACGCCAGCCTCCCATCCCGACCGAAGACCCTGGTTCGGGTGCGGGTCTTCGCCTCCACCACCGACGCGGATGGCAACCCCCGGCCCGCGTTGTATGTGATCACACCGCAGGGCATCGGCATCGGGCATACCCGAGCCGAACTACTAACGGTGTACCCGGGGCTGTCGGCTGGTAATAACGGCGACGAGTACTACTACCGGCTCACCAACACCGGGGGCGAGCTGTGCTTCTACTTTGGCGAGACCGCGCCTACAGACGCGTCGCTGATCGTGGAGATGTCCACGGAGTGCCGTTCGTAGCCATTGCCTATTGGCCTGACAGGCAAGCGGCGGCGACGAATTGACTCTGGTGGTGGCTGAAAGCGGGTAGTTCCTACTTTTGTCCTATCCGTTCTCCGCGTGCCGTGACCGCCACGAACTCCGCGATGCGCCGGGCTCGAGTCTCCGGCCGCTTGGCGCTGTTGATCCAGCGCATCGTTGTTCGCAAATAGCCCGCCGGGAGTTGCCGGAAGTACGGCATTGCCTCGCGGTTTTTGGTCAGCGCTTGCTTCAGGTCATCCCCGACCGCGTCTGACACCGGACCAAGGGCAGGACGCGACTCGGCGCCGTCCACATGGACCATGCCCGCAGGAGTCATCAGGCCGGCGGCGATCAGTCGCCTGATGCGTTCCAGGTTCGACTCGGGACCACCGACTGAGGCGACGACGGGGGGTGAACTTCTGCAGATAGCGGTCGGCATCAACTCACACCCGGTACTGGCTCACTCCCCGCTTCAAGTACACCCCGTCACCCTTCTTTCCCAAGTACTCGCCACCATCGATAACAACTCGACCGCGTGACAGCACCGTCTCTACCTTGCCGGTGACCTCCCGGCCTTCGTACGCGGAGTAGTCCACGCGCATGTGCTGGCTCTTCACCGAGATGGTGTGCTTCTTCTTGGGGTCGAAGATCACGATGTCGGCGTCGGCGCCGGGGGCGATCGTGCCCTTCTTCGGATACATCCCGAACATCTTCGCCGGGGTGGTGGCAATGATCTCGACGAACCGGTTGAGATTGAGCCGCTTCCCGTTGATGGCACCGTCGTAGATCACCTCGAAGCGAGGCTCCACCCCGGGCATCCCATTGGGGATCTTGGAGAAGTCGCCCTCTCCCAGGCGCTTCTGGATGCCCAACTCGGGATGGGTGTCCATGCAAAACGGGCAGTGGTCGGTGGAAACCACTTGCAGATCGTTGGTGGCCAACCCCTTCCACAACGCCTCCTGATGGCCGGCGAGGCGATCACGCATCGGCGGTGAGCACACATACTTGGCGCCCTCGAAACCGTTCCCCATCTCTTCGAGCCCGAAGAACAGGTACTGCGGGCAGGTCTCGGCAAAGACGTTGAGCCCGCGGTCGCGGGCCACCTTCACCTCTTCGAGTGCTTCCTTGGCCGACATGTGGACGATGTACAGCTGCACGCCGGTGAGTTCGGCAAGCACGATCGCCCGATGGGCAGCCTCACCCTCCAGCAGCGACTTGCGGACCAGGGCGTGATAGATCGGGTCGGTCTCGCCGCGCTTCAGCGCCTGCTGCACGTAGACGTCGATGGCGATGCCGTTTTCGGCGTGCATGCAGATGGTGGCGCCGATCTCGGCGGCCTTCTGCATCGCCAGGAGGATCTCGCCGTCGGTGGAGTAGAACACCCCGGGATAAGCCATGAAGAGCTTGAACGAGGTAACTCCCTCATCCTTGAGGATCTCCATCTCCTTGAGGGTCTGCTCGTTTATGTCGCCGGTGATCATGTGTAGTGCGTAGTCGATGGCGACGTTGCCGTCGGCCTTGGCTCGCCACGCCTCGTACCCCTCCATCGCCGAGCCACCCTTGGTCTGCACGGCGAAGTCGATGATCGTGGTCGTGCCCCCGAAGGCGGCGGCGCGGGTTCCGGTTTCGAAAGAGTCGGAGGCGTTGGTACCACCGAATGGCAGCTCCATATGGGTGTGGACGTCGATGCCGCCAGGGAAGACGTACTTGCCCTTGGCGTCTATCTCCTTGTCGGCCTTCCAGTTCTGAGTGCCGTGGGCGGCGAGGGCGACGACCTTCTCTCCGTCGATGAGAACGTCGGCTGCCATTGTCTCGGCGGCGGTGATCACCGTTCCGTTCTTGATGAGTGTGGTGGCCATGTTTCGTGCCTCCCGATGTTGGCTAGTGGTCTTGACTCTGGATGGTGGCGGGCGGCTGGAGGCCAACGGCTTTGGTCATCCCGCTTCCCCAAGCGCCTTGGTCAGGATCGCCAGACCCTCGTCGGCTTCGGCTTCGGTCAGGGACAGGGGTGGGGCGATGCGGAGGCAGTTCCCGAACAGCCCGCCCTTGCCGATGAGCAGCCCGCCCTCGCGGGCCCTCTCCAGCACGGCGCTGGCCGCGGCCGGGTTGGGATCCTTCCCGCCCGCCTTGACCAGCTCCACTCCGATCATCAGCCCCTTGCCGCGCACCTCGCCGATGATCGGGCTCTTCTCGCCCAGGTCCTCGAGGGCCGACTTGAGATGACGCCCCACCTTGGAGGCGTTGGTCTGCAGATCGTGCTCCATCAGATAGTCAAGATTGGCAATCGCTCCGGCCATTGCCAACGGATTGCCACCGAAGGTGGAAATGGAGTTGGCCTTGAGGCAGTCCATGATCTCGGCGCGCGCGATCACACCACCGATCGCCATCCCGTTGCCCAGGCCTTTGGCGAAGGTGAGCAGGTCGGGGGTGACGCCGTGTGCTTGGTAACCCCAGAAGTTCTCTCCGGTCCGTCCCCATCCCGTCTGCACCTCGTCCGAGATGAAGAGGATTCCGTGGCGGTCGAGCACCTTCTTCATCTCGCCGAAGAACCCGTCGGGGGGCGTGGCGAACCCGCCAACCCCCTGAATGGGCTCGGCGATCATGCACGCCACGTCGCCGGAGGTGGCGATGTTGAGCATGTCCTCGAGATCCTGGACACATGCCGCGGTGAACTCGCGGTCCGGGAGATGCCCAAAGGGACTGCGGTACTTGTATCCACCGTGGATGTAGGTGACCTGTAGCGGAGACAGCGCTGTGGCCGACCAGGAGCGATTGCCGGTGATCGCCACCGCCGAGAACGAACGGCCGTGATACGAGTTGCGGATCGCCAGGACCTGATTCGACTGGCGGAACCCGGTGGCCAGCATCAAGGCGGTGTCGTTGGCCTCGGTACCACTGTTGGCGAAGAACACCTTGGCGTCGGGGATCCCCGACAGCTTGGCGAGACGCTCGGCGAGTTCGATCTGACCCTCGATCAGGTACAGGGTCGAGGTGTGGAGCATCTTGGCGGCCTGCTCCTGAATCGCCTTTACCACCGCCGGGGTCTTGTACCCGGTCATCGTGGTAAGGATTCCGCCGAAGAAGTCGAGGTACTCGTTGCCCTCGGCGTCGATGACGCGCCGCCCATCGCCATCCACCAGCGAGATCGGATGCTCGTAATAGAGGGCGATCCAGTTGGGCAGCACTGCCTTGTGCCGCTTCAGCAGGTCGGCGTGCACTGACTTGGCCAAACCGGTCTCCTCGTGGCGATTGGACACGGAATCTAGCCCTTAAGCACAAACCGGGAGCAGGCGTAGCCTCACACAGTGCTCGACTTCATTCGCATCCACAGGTTGGAAGGGTTGGCGTTGCTTGGTCTGGCGGCGGTGGCCTTCGATGCCTCTTCCTGGTCGTGGTGGTGGTTTGCCGGTCTGCTCCTGGCGCCGGACCTCTCGATGATCGGATACCTGGCGAGTCCCCGGCTGGGGGCGATCGGATACAACCTGGGACACACCGTGGTGGGCCCGGTGGCGATGAACGCCTCCTGGTTCGCCGGAGCGCCCTCTGGGTTTCTCGCCGGCGGGGCGATCTGGCTGGCACACATCGGGCTGGACCGGACGCTCGGGTATGGCCTCAAGTCGCCGCAGGGGTTTCGCGAGACCAGCTTGGGGAGGATTGGGAGGGGGTGAGGAAGGGGTCAACTGTCAGCCAGGACGCCACCAATTCCTCCGCCACCCCACTTCGGGGCACTCCCCACTACTGTGAGAGAAAGATCCCGTTACGCCTGAACCAGCGGTCCGTAGGCGTCTGGCCGGCGGTCACGGTAGAACGCCCATAGCTGGCGGACTTCCTCGATCAGGTCCATGTCGAGGTCGCGCACGATCACTTCTTCCTTCGTGTCCGAGGCGGCTTCGCCCACCAGCTGACCTCTCGGGTTTACGAAGTAGGACGAGCCGTAGAAGTCGTTGTCTCCCAGCGGCTCCTTACCGACCCGGTTGATCGCCCCGATGTACACCTCGTTGGCGACCGCGGCGGCGGGCTGCTCCAAATTCCACAGATACATGGAGAGCCCGCGACTCGTTGCCGACGGATTGAAGATGATCTTGGCCCCGGCGAGACCCAGGGCGCGCCATCCTTCGGGAAAGTGACGGTCGTAACAGATGTACACCCCGATCCGACCCACCGCGGTGTCGAAGATCGGGTATCCCATGTTGCCGGGGCGGAAGTAGAACTTCTCCCAGAACCCCTTGACATGGGGGATGTGGGTCTTGCGGTACTTGCCCAGGTACCGGCCGTCGGCATCGATCACTGCCGCGGTGTTGTAGTAGAAGCCTTCCTGTTCCACCTCGAACATCGGGACCACCAGCACCATGCCTGTCTCCTTGGCGAGGTCCTGCATCAGCCTGACGGTGGGACCGTCGGGAATCGGCTCGGTGTAGGAGAAGTACTCGTTGTCCTGCACCTGGCAGAAGTAGGGGCCGTAGAACAACTCCTGGAAGCACAGCACCTGGGCGCCGTCCTTGGCCGCTTTGCGGGCCAGACTCACGTGCTTGTCCAACATGGACTGCTTGTCCCCGGTCCATTCCGCCTGAATGAGGGCGGCGCGCACGATGTTGGCCATGGACACAGTCTCCTTCGTCGGATCGGCCCGTCAGGTTACGCCAACGCGGGCGAGGGGGTGGCGTACCCCTTGGGACGGTGAAGACGTGCTGGCACGGCTCTTCCGATAGGTCGGTTCACGGGCGATCGTGATCGTCGGGGCGCCGGCGCTCGGTGTTGATGTCCTGTAACAAACGGCTCGTCTGCCGGGCGTCGGAGTCCTCCATGGGCCGCGACCAGATCCACAAGAACCACGGCACGGCCACCAACAGCATCACGGTCATGGCGACGACGAGCCCCTGGCCGCCGGAGTCGCGAGCGGAACCACCCGGGGACCAGTCGGACACCTCGGTCAGCCAGTACGAGACGGCAGCGATGCTCACGGCAACCATCATTGCCCGCAGGGAGCGCTGTCCTCGGCCGTGATCCACGGCTCCTCCGGTGTGAAGCTCGTCGGCTCAAGAGTACCCAATTCTGAGGCGGCGCGTAGGAGGCACCACTCTCAAAGCGCCTTGCGCGCCATGGTCTCCTCGCCGACCTTTTCGCCGGTGGGAGTGAATCCACGCCCGGCATAGAAGGGGCCGGGGGTGCCCTTGCCCTCGGCGTAGGACACGAGCACCGCCGTGGCACCGCGCCCACGAAGCTCGTCCTCGACGAGGTCGAGGGCCCGCGATGCAATGCCCCGGCGCTGGTGCATCCGGTCTATGAGCAGGCGCCACAGAAAAGGGTCGATGCGGGTGGGCGAACCGAGGGCAACCATCACGAAGCCCACGATCACGCTGTCGGCCTCGATCGCCCGATACCACGGGACTGCGACCACGCCGTCGCGCCCTATCGGCGGAACCAATGCCTGGGCAAGAGACCGCACCACCGGAGCCACCATCGACTCCTGAGAGCGATGGGTGCGCAACTCGAGTACGGAGGGAAGACTGTCAGCGGTGATCTCCACCAAGCTCACCTCCGCAGGCGGGGCATGGGAGCGATCCCGCCACGCCTCCCAGTCAGGGCGAGTCATCCCGTAGATCCAGTCGTCGGACACTTCCCCACCCACCCAGAACGACGACCGGGTGTGACCCTCGAAGAGCATGCCCAATCTCTCCAGCACCATCGCCGAGGCGGAGTTATCTGGGTGGAGCATGCCGAAGACCCTGGTGACTCCGACCACCTCGAAGAGGTACTTGACCAGCGCGGCGGCTGCCTCGACCGCGTAGCCCTTCCCCCAGTGCTCCCGCGCCAGCGTGTAACCGATCTCCGCGGTCCGGCTCTCCCATGACAGGTGTAGGGCCAGGTCGCCGATCGGGGTGTCGGTGTCGGGATCGGCGATCGTCGCCATCCACCATTCGTCGTTGGCGGGGCCGTCTATCGCCATCACCCCAGCCACCAGTTCGTCCACGCGACTGCGCGGATATGGAATCTCCCAGTTCTGATATCGGGCCACTTCGGGATCATTGCGCCGCTCCCATAGGGCATCGGCGTCACCGAGACGCACCGGGCGGATCAGGAGACGGGGAGTGTCGATCGGTGTGAACACGGGCGAGACGGTAGTGAGCAGTGGTGAGCTGTCGGCTACCGACCGGCACCTCGGCACGGTGGTCGTATCCCGCCTGTCTCTCGCCGGACTCTCCCGACCTGGGTATCGTCGCGAGCCTTGATGAGCCACGACGACCACGACCATGACCACGCCGCGGACGGGGTTTGGAACCGTCTGCGTCATCGACTCGCCCACTCCCACGATCACGCCGCCGCGGGCACTGCCGACACTGGAGCCGCGGGGGTACGCGCCGCCAAAGTCTCTCTCGCCGGTCTTGGCATCACCGCTGCCCTCCAGGCCGTAGTGGTTTTGTTCACCGGCTCGGTGGCTCTGCTCTCGGACACCCTCCACAATCTCACCGACGCGCTCACTGCGATTCCGCTTTGGATCGCTTTCTCTCTGGGACGGCGCCAACGCACCGACAGGTACACATTTGGCTTGCACCGCGCCGAGGACCTGGCCGGACTGCTGATCGTGGTCGCCATCGCCGCCTCGGCTGTCGGAATCACCTGGGAGTCGGTGCGCCGCTTACTGTCGCCTCGGGAAGTCGATCACGCGGGGTGGGTCATCGCCGCCGGGGTGTTGGGAGCGCTAGGAAATGAGCTTGTCGCCAGATACCGCATCAGGGTCGGGCGCCGCATCTCGTCGGCGGCCCTGGTGGCCGACGGCCATCACGCCCGTGCCGACGCGCTGACCTCGCTGGCCGTGGTCGCCGCCGGGGTCGGCGCCGCGACGGGGGCCGACTGGGTGGATCCTGGCGCCGGGTTGGTGGTGGCGGCGATGATCCTCGTCATGCTGCGCCGCACGGTGGTGAGAGTGTTCGGCCGCCTTCTGGATGCCGTCGATCCTGCTCTGGTGGCGCGGGCGGCAGCCGCGGCGATGGCCGTCGAGGGAGTATTGGCCGTCGACGACATCCGGATGCGTTGGCAGGGGCACCGTATGTTGATCACGATGCTGGTGGCGGTCGACCCCGAGGCGACGGTGCGGCAGGGGCACCACATCGCCCAGCACGTCACCCATGATCTGATCCATGCCTTCGAGTTCGGTGTGGACGCCCTGGTGCATGTGGACCCCAGCGGCGATCACTCGGCGCACCTGATAACCGCGCATCACCGAAGGTAAAAAGTCCGATACTGGCTAATGGCCAGTCGCGGCGACTGAGGGATTGTTCGGAGTCTGGCTGGAGGCTGGCCTACTTTTCCGCGCGCCTCGCGGCGATTAACTCCGCGATCCCCTTGCGCATGGCAGATATCTCGTCGGAGACGCCGGTGAACTCGGGGCCGAACATGACCACGAGTCGCACCTCGGTCAGCGCGGTGACAGTGGCGTTGCGGTGTACTGCCTCCACCACCCCCATCTCTCCGACCACTTCCCCCAGACCGAGATCCTTGAGATGCTTGCCTCCCTGGGTGATGCTCACCGTGCCGCTGAGGATTACGCAAACCTCGCGGGCGACGTCACCTTCGCGCATGATCACTGAGCCGGCCGGGAGGGACACCTCGTCGGCGTGGCGTGAGATCAGATCGAGCTCCTTCTTCGACAGGTGTGAGAAGAGCGGGATTTGTTTCAGCTCGGAGGCGTCCATGGGAGGGCAACGGTACCAGACAGGTGCTCGGCGCTCAGGCCTCGAGCTTTCAACCACAAGCGACCACTACAGAAACGCGTCGTTGCCCCCGGCCCGTGGGGCGGGGGGGCGGCAAAAAACACCGCCGCGGGCCCCGAAACAGCGGGGGGG
>JBKKBI010000095.1:0-3235 GCA_046714175.1 Acidimicrobiia bacterium
AAACAGTGCTGGCAGCGCGATGCCGACGAGAACCGTGCTCACCAGGCACCCGCCGCGCAGGACCAGCGCCAGGGTCCCGCCGGGGCGATAACCCGAGGGCAGCCGCCGCAACGACCGGGCCGGGGCCACCAGCACATCCGAATCCACATCGTCTCCTCGTCGCCGAACCCGGCAGGGTATCCGGTCGGCGCGGCTGGCAACGCGGTCCCATAGAGAGTCGTAACACGTCTCCGGCCTCCGGTCTCCGGCATCCGGTCTCCGGTCTCCGGTCGTAACCTGGGGCACCGTGCCACCCATCGCCGCCACCCGTGCCGCCCTGGGTCGGACTTTTTCCTCGTTGCGGGTGCCCAACTACCGGCGCTTCTTCGGCGGCCAGGTGATCTCGCTCTCGGGCACATGGATGCAGGGCATCGCCCAGTCCTGGTTGGTGCTGGAACTCACCGGGAGTGGCACCGCCCTGGGCCTGGTGTCGTCGCTGCAGTTCCTCCCGGTGCTGCTCTTCGGGCCCTTCGGCGGAGTGATCGCAGATCGCTTCGACAAGCGCAGGGTGCTGTACGTCACCCAGTTGGTGGCCGCGGTCCTCGCCCTCACGCTGGGAACCCTCGTCGCCACCGAGGTGGTCGAGTTGTGGATGGTCTACGTCCTCGCCTCGTGTCTCGGGTTCGTCTACGTCGTCGACAACCCCACCCGGCAGACCTTCATCCATGAGATGGTCGGATCCGACAACCTCACCAATGCCGTGAGCCTCAATTCGGTGGTGGTGAACGCGGCCCGTGTGATCGGGCCTGGCCTCGCGGGAACATTGATCCTGGCCGTCGGTCTGGCACCGTGCTTTTTCATCAACGCCGCGTCGTATAGCGCGGTGTTCCTGGCGTTGTGGCTGATGGATCCCACCCAGTTGCATCGCGAGGTGCGTTCCGTCCGGCGCGGAGGGCAACTGCGAGCCGGCCTGCGCTACGTGCGGTCGACGCCTGAGGTGCTCGTTCCCCTGCTGATGATGGGCGTGGTCGGCACCCTGGCCTATGAGTTCCAGGTCGTCCTGCCGCTGCTGGCTCGCTTCACGTTCGAAGGCGATGCCGGCACGTACGGAACGCTTTCGGCTCTCATGGGTCTCGGTGCCGTCATCGGCGGACTCGCCACCGCAGGGGCGGGACGGCAACCCGCCACCGCATTGTCGCGCACCGCAATCGTATTTGGAATCCTCCACATCGCCGCGGCCGCCATGCCCACTCTGGGCGCTACCTATGTGGCAATGGTCTTCGTCGGCGCCGCCTCGATCCGCTTCCTGGCCCTGGGCAACGCCACCCTGCAACTTGCCGCATCGCCGGAGATGCGCGGACGGGTCATGGCGCTGTGGGCCGTCGCCTTCCTCGGTTCGACTCCCATCGGTGGTCCAATCATCGGCTGGATCGGAGAACACATCGGTCCGCGGGTGGCGATGGGTCTGGGCGGGGTGGCGACAATCACCGCGGGGATACTCGCGTATCCGGCATTGAAACGGATCGTGGGTCGCGCGGCCGCCGACCTGGAGATCCCTCCTCCAAAGCCGGCCTAGGGGAGCCCCCAAGCCGCGGAGCGGCCACCGGCAACCACAACCCTCTGGCGGGTAATAGGCGGCACGGAATAGTCCAACCGGGTCAACGGTTGTGCCGCCCATGGACACCGCGACCCGTACCGCCCTCGAAGTCGGTGGCATCTGCGACATCACCACCACCGGGGCGCGCACCGGCAAGTCGCACCGCATCGAGATCGCATTCCACTACCTCGACGGCGAGTATTTCGTCGCCGGCAAGCCTGGCTTCAAACGCGACTGGTTGGCGAACTTAAAGGCCAACCCACAGTTCACCTTGCACCTGCGCACCGGCTCCGATGTGACGGCACGCGCCACCGAGATCACCGAACCCGCGGAACGGGATCGCATCCTCTACGCGGTGCGTACTCGATCGTGGAAGGTGGATCCCGACAAGGCCAAGGCCGGCAACGCAGAATGGGTGGCCACCAGCCCGCTGGTTCGATTCACCATCGTCGACTGAGCCCCTACCCCTGCAGTGCCGTCAGCGCCAACGGCAGGATGGCATCCACCCACAACCGGTACTGGGCCGCCGAGGGATGCAAACCGTCGCCGCCTACCAGGCCGGCGACGTCGGAGCGGGAGATGGCGGTCACATCCACCCACGCCACTCCGGCGTCCTCGGCGATCGCCCCAGCCTCCTCGTTGAACCTATCGATTTCAGCGCCGATCCGGGCTCGGTCTGCCCCGGTGGCAAACGGAGTGAAGCCCCAATCCGGGATCGAGACCACCACCACCCGAGTCGGGTCATCGTCGGCGAAGGAGATCGCCCGGTCGAGCAGAGCGGCAAATTCGACGGCGTACGACGAGAGGCTCAACCCGCGATACTGATTGTTCACTCCGATGAGCAGCGTCACCAGGTCGAACGAACCCGTGACGCCGGCCTGATCGATCCCGAGGTCGAGTTCAGCTGTCGTCCACCCGGTGCGGGCCACCACCTCCACCGCCACCTCCCCAATCCCGGCAGAGGAGAGGGCCGCGGCGAGGACTACCGGCCAGCGTTCGCTTTCGGCTACTCCCTCTCCGATGGTGTAGGAGTCACCCAGCGCCAGGTAGCTGCGGGCAGCGGCGCTCGTTGCGCTGGTGGTGGGATCGTCACCGGGGGCACAGGCGATCAACAGCATCCCCAGCACCGGCAGCCAGACGGGCCTGGCGACCGGTCGGTGGTGGCTTGGGGTCATGGCCGACGACGCTAGCCGGGGAGGGCGGAATCAAAACGCGGAAAAAGTCCCCATCCTCAATATCGGAGGCGGGCGTATGCTGCTGACGGACTCGACCGGGAGGTACATCTGTGACAACGAGAAGGTCCACGGCAGCCAAGAAGAAGCCTGCGACGAGCAAGGCCAAGGCGACGGTCAAGAAGACCGCCACTGCGGCCAAGAAGTCCGTCAAGAGGACCGCCACCGCAGCCAAGAAGAACGCCACCGCAGCCAAGAAGACAGTGAAGAAGAACGCCACCGCAGCCAAGAAGGCGGTCAAGAAGGCCGCCACCGCAGCCAAGAAGCCGGTGAAGAAGACCACGACCGCAGCCAAGTCCAAGTCGACCGCGGCGAAGCGGAAGCCCATCGCCGGGCAGGCCAAGAAGGCGCCGGCCAAAGCCAAGATCATCCGGTCAAAGGCCACCCCGGCCAAGAAGGCGCCGGAAAAGAAGCCGACCCTGGCGGC
>JBKKBI010000096.1:0-13931 GCA_046714175.1 Acidimicrobiia bacterium
TTCGCTCTCGGCAAGGGCTCGGTTCACATCCGCGGCCAGACGATTGAGTTCTTCCACCCGCGCTGCGGCGGCGGTGCGATCAGGTGTGGTGCGGAGCCGGGGCAACTCGCGGCGCATGGTGCGGCGCAACTCGTCCGCGGCATCGCGGGCCTTGATCTCCCCCACATAGCGACGCGCCCACCAGTCGGGGTCGTAGTCGCGGTCGACATTCGGAATCGGCTTGCCGGCGCCCGGTAGGTGATCGAACTCACCGCGTGCCATGGCATCGCGAATCACCTGTTCTGCAGTGCCCGCCAATGCCGGCTCGATCCAGGGGGAACGCCCCTCAGTTGACATACGCCAGGGATTGTGCGTGTGCCCACCGAGACGCGGCCTCGCTGTAGAACTCCCCCGCCTCGTCGTAATCCTCGCGTTCCAAGGCCGCCAGGCTGGCGGCGAGATCGGCCGCAGACTCGTCCAAGGCCAAGTCGGCTGAAGAGAACAACGCCGCCACACCGCCGTAGTCGAGCTCGAGAAACGCGTCGTCGGAGAAGGCATCGACCCAGGTCACCAGCTCGGCGACAGGGTCAACCACCGACTCATCGAAGCCGGCTGCGTCAAGAACCTCCACGGTATGACGGAGCCGCTGCACGGCCGACCTGAGGCGGGTGCGATACCGAATCGTGGTAATGCCATCGACCTCGCCGAGGATTCGTTCCGAAGGGTCGAATGCGGCAAACCAGCGCAGCGGGACGGCGAAGGCGCTGGTGAGAATGTGGCTGCGCGCGCCGGGATGGCGATTCTGGATGCGCCGCAACTCCCGCGCCGCGCGGTCGGCGGCGAATTCGGGAACGAGCATCGTTGCTGCGGGTCCCTGATAGGCATTCCGGAACGCAAGCAGTCCCTCCAACATGCGCAATCGCGGATGGCGAGGACAGACGAAGCGCTGGCCCTCGACTTCGATCACGAACGCGTCGTCGCGCAGAGACTCATCCCACACGCCATAGGTGCCGCTCACCAGGAATCTCCCGGTGCGCGCGGTGGGAAGCGCCCGCTCCGGGGGCACCGATACTCGGTCAGCAGGCAGATATACCCTGAGGTAGGCGGCAACTGGCACGGGGAGATGGTACCGATGGCGCGGGCAGACGTGCCAGGACCGAGTTCGTGACCCGGGGCTACAATCGGGCGAGTCGACTGCAGAACCCCGAAAGGAGCCACCGTGAGCGTTTTCGACGCGGTCGGTGAGCGCGGACACGAGGAAGTGGTATTCGGCTCCGATCCGGTATCCGGCCTCAAGACCATCATCGCAATTCATTCGACGGCTCTTGGTCCCGCCCTCGGCGGGACTCGTGTTTTACCGTATGCCTCGGAGGGCGAAGCGCTCGAAGACGTGTTGAAACTGTCCGGCGCCATGTCGCTCAAGGCGGCCGCCGCCGGACTCGACCTCGGGGGCGGTAAGGCGGTCATCATCGGTGACCATCGCAAGATCAAGTCCGAACGCCTGTGGCGGGCGTATGGGAGGGTGGTCGACTCGTTGCAGGGTCGCTACATCACTGCCGAAGACGTCGGCACCGACGCCTACGACATGGAGATGATCCGGCGCGAGACCCGGTGGGTGGTGGGTGTCCCGGTCGAAGAGGGCGGATCGGGAGATCCCTCTCCGGCAACGGCACGTGGATTGGCCGCGGCCGCCCGGGCGGTCTTCAAGTTTCTCGATCGCGAGGATCTATCCGGCCGCAAGATGGCCGTGCTCGGTGTCGGCAAGGTGGGTTCCGACCTGGTGCGCCGCTTCGTCGAGGCAGGCGGCCAGGTCACCGTCGCCGACGTGTATCCGCCGGCTCTCGACCGAATCAAGGCGCGGTTCCCTCAGGTCGAGGTGGTTTCCACCAACGAGATATTCGGAGTGGAGTGTGACCTGTTCTCCCCCTGTTCGCTGGGCGGCGTGCTCACCGAACAGGTCATTGCCCAACTGCGGTGCACGGCGGTCGTGGGCGCGGCCAACAACCAGCTGGCCACACCAGAGGACGCCGATCGGCTCTTGGACCGCGACATCGTCTATGGACCTGACTTCGTCGTCAATGCCGGCGGCCTCATCAATGTGAGCGAGGAGATCAGCGGCTACACGCCAGAGAAGGCCGGCGCCCACATCGACAAGATCTACGACACCACCCTCCGAATCCTCGAGACGGCCCGGGAGCGCAACACCACCCCGTACCGGGCCGCGGTCGACCTGGCCAACCAGCGGATAGCCGAGATCGGCAACCTGCGGCTCTTCCGCCGCGGGGGTGAGGACCGCAATTAGCGGCCCGTTGGAGCATGTGTGCACCTGATAGGCTCGCCCTGGAATCGAGCATTCGCCCTCACCGGCCAACGCTCGATCGTCCCAGCGACCCATCAGTGCACCTTCTGAGAGGCTCAGCGTGGCGATCGGCATCGACCCAGCGCACAATCATCTCGACCTCGGGATCAGCGATGACGTGCTGCTCGACATGTACCGCACCATGGTGCTGGCACGCCGGGTCGACGACCGCATGTGGGCGCTCAATCGGCAGGGTCGGGCCCCGTTCGTCGTCTCGTCATCGGGGCACGAGGCCGCCCAGGTCGGAACCGCCCTCGCCCTGGATCGGGTCCATGACTGGGCGCTCCCTTACTACCGCGACGTAGCCGCTGCTCTGGCGCTGGGCATGACAGTCGAGGAACTCTTTCTCGGTGTGTTCTCCAAGGCCGCCGATCCCAACAGCGGCGGCCGGCAGATGCCCAACCACTGGTCGCACCCCGGGTTGCGCATCTTCAGCCACTCCTCGGTGATCGCCACCCAGTACCCCCACGCCACCGGCATCGCCAAGGAGATGCAGCGCACCGGCAAGCCGGGAGTGGTGATGGTGTGGGGTGGAGAAGGCTCCACCTCGGAAGGGGACTTTCATGAGGGACTCAATTTCGCGGTGGTGCGAAAGCTCCCCGTGATATTCGTGATCGAGAACAACCAGTACGCGATCTCGGTGCCGGTGGCACAGGAGGTTGCCGGGAGCCTGGCGGAACGCGCCGCAGGCTACGGAATGCCCGCCGAGTCCATCGACGGGAACGACGTCCTCGAGGTGTATCGGGCATCTGCAGAGGCAGTGGCTCGAGCGCGGGCAGGAGAAGGGCCCTCATTCATCGAGGCGCTGACCTACCGCCACTATGCCCATACCTCGGATGACGACGACAAGCTGTACCGCGCTGCCGCAGAAGTGGAGATGTGGCTCAAACGGGATCCGATCGGGATCCTCAAGAAGTACCTGATCGAGAACCGAATGCTGGACGACACCACCGAGGCGCGGATTGACGAGGAAGTGGTCGCCGAGGTGAGCTCCGCCGTGGAGCGCGCCGAGAAGGCCCCCGCCCCCACCGATCCCATGAGCTTTGTCTATGCCAACCCGATCACACCGATGGACGCGGTTCATTCACCCGAAACGGCACCGGTAGGCGATGAAAAGAACCTGGTCACTGCGATCAATGAGACCCTGCACGAGATCCTCGCCGCCGATGAGCGTGCGACCGTGTTCGGGGAAGATGTCGCCGACCCCAAGGGCGGGGTGTTCAAGTCCACTGTGGGCCTGACCAAGGCGTTCGGCGATGATCGATCGTTCAACATGCCCCTCGCCGAGTCGCTGATCATCGGAGCTGCGATCGGGATGGCCGCGGCCGGCGGGCGGCCCCTCCCGGAGATCCAATTCGCCGACTTCATTCATCCGGCCTTCGACCAGATCGTCTCCGAGGTCGCCCGCCTGCATTACCGCACCAACGGGGGCTGGTCGTGCCCCATGGTGATTCGGGTTCCGTACGGTGGCGGGATCCACGGCGCCATGTATCACAGCCAGTCGATCGAGGCGTTCTACACCCACATCCCTGGTCTCAAGGTCGTCGTTCCTTCGACCCCCGCCGATGCGCGCGGTCTGCTGTGGGCTGCACACGAAGACCCCGACCCGGTGATGTTCCTCGAGCCCAAGAAGCTATATCGGCTCGTCAAGGGACCGGTCCCCGGAGGCAATCACCGGGTACCGCTGGGAAAGGCGGCGTTGCGCCGGGCGGGCCGCGACCTGACGATCGTCGCCTACGGAACCATGGCGCACTTCTCCGTGGAGGCGGCGAACCTGTTGGCTGCCGACGGGATCGAGGCCGAGGTACTCGACCTGCGCTCGCTGAAGCCGCTCGACTGGCCCTCGATCGAGGCCGCGGTGCAGCGCACCTCGAAGATCCTCATCGTGTACGAGGACAACGAGTTCGGAGGATTCGGGGCCGAGGTCTCTGCTCAAATCGCCGAGAAGGCATTCGAGTGGCTCGACGCCCCGGTGCGGCGCTACGCCTCCCCCGATGTCCCCTCGTTCCCGTTCGCGGGGAACCTAGAGGAACAACTCATGCCCAACGTGGCCGGTATCGTCAGCCGGGCCCGGGAGTTGGCGGAGTATTGAGTCATGAGTCCTGAGCCAGAGAAGACGCCAGAATCGGCGACGCACGAGACACACCGCCGGCAGGTCCACCTCTGACCGCTGACTCATGACTTACGGCTCATGACTCACGCCTTCCTCATCCGCCCCGCCACCCACGACGACATTCCGCTCATTGCCTCCTGGACCCTGAACACGTTCGACCGGGGGGACTATGTGGCCGAGCGACTCGCGGAGTGGATCGACAGCCCGGCGTCCGAGGTGATCGTGGCGGAGTCGGACGGGGCGGTCGTCGGCACCGTCACCGGCACCATGGTGTCGCCCACGGAGGGGTGGGCGCAGGGGATTCGGGTTCATCCCGACCATCGCCGCCAGGGCATCGCCACTGCCATCAGCACCATGCTCTGGGAATGGGCGCGCCAACGGGGTGCGACTGTGGTCCGGCTCGCCGTGGACGACTCCAACGCTGCATCCCAGGCGCAGGTGGTGTCGATGGGGTTTCGCAAGATCGGGGATTGGCGCCGGGGAGAACGCGCCATCGGAGAAGGTTCGCCGGTGCCGGCGGGAAACGGTGGTCGACGGGTAACGCCACCGGAGCGCCTCGAGGGGGCACACTCGGCGGAGGCCGAACCGGCGTTCTTCTCCTGGTCTACGGGCGAGCTGTCGCGCAACGCTCACGGTCTGGTTCCCACGGGGTGGGTGTGGCGCCGGATGACGGTGCAGCATCTGGTTCTAGCGGCCCGCAACCGGGACCTCTATGAGGGACGACCGGGATGGGCCATTGCAGAAGTCGACCGAGACGAGAACATGCTGCAGGTGCATTGGCTGGAGACCACCGCCGACGATGCAGTTGCAATGGCCCGTGCCCTGGTCGACCTGGCCACCGAATACGCCGTGGCCGAGGCCCGGGTGTGGGTGCCGTCGGTGATGTGGCTCGAGGAGGCACTCACCCGTCTCGGATTCGAGTTCCACACCGCCGGAGTGTGGGAGTTGGCGTTGTAGCGGTCAGCCCGCCGCAGCGAGCGGCGACCCAGTCCTTCACCAGCCGGTGAGGCGTCGTGGTCACACCGGCGTTGGTGCCGGGAGGCTTGAATCGGTCCGGTTGCCGCCTACCGCGAGCACCGCCAATCCCACGCTCACCAGTCCAATGCCGGCGATCGTCGACAGGCGGACGGGCTCGGCGAGCACGGTCATCCCGAGGACTGCGGCAGTGAGCGGCTCTGCGAGGGTGAGGGTGGCAGCGATCGCCACCGGAGTGGCACCGAGTCCGGTACTGAACATCAGATAGGACAGAGCGGTGGCGACTATCCCGAGCCACAGTGCCACCGCCAACCCCTCGCCGGAAGCCACCCAGGCGGTATCGGCGACGAAGAGCACGGGGAGCAGCGCCACCGCGGCCCCGAGAAACACGACTCCGGCCACGAATACCGGGGGGTGAGCTTCGAATAGAGCCTTGGCCGCCACCAGGTAGATCGCCCAGGCGAGTCCGGCGCCGAATGCGAACAGCAGGCCCACCGGGTCGACGCCGGCGGCCTCACCACCCGAGATCAGCAGCACCGCTCCGACCAGTCCTGCCACCGTGGCGACCACCCAGCGACCCCCGGGGCGCTCCCGGCGGACGATCCAGGCGAGCACCCCGGCCAGGATCGGGCCCGAGCCGATCGTCACGATCGTCCCCACCGCCACTCCGGTGCGGGCCACCCCGGTGAAGAAGAGGGGTTGGGATACCGCCATCGTGGTGACGCAAAGGAGAAGTGGCCACCCGAGCAGGGCTCGCACCGAGACCGTGGAGCGGCGCCAGAACGCGAAGGGAATGAGCAGTGATCCCCCGGCCATGCGGAGCCATCCCACCGTTTCTGGCGTTATCCCCTCCGGACCCAACGCCTGCGCAGTGCCCGTGGTGCCCCACAGCGCCGCGGCGAGCGCCACCAGGAGCGGACCTCGCGTAGTGGGCGGCATCGGCTGAGAGTAGAGGTGGAGTACGGCCACAAGCATGAAGCTTCGCAACGGTGGTGGCGAGGGAGGCTGAATCCGTACCACATCACAACGGGTGGGCCGCGTTCTGACCGAGGGTCAGGGCTAGGGTCGGGAGCGATGGGGCGGACGCTCCATGTACTGGTGAGCTTGGCCTTGGCTGCGGACGCCATGTGGCCGGCGGGACGGCGAGTGGAGATGTCGTGATCCGCAACCCTCGCGGACGCTGGAGTCAGATCAGCCCGGCCGCGGCGGCGTACACCTCGATGGGGTGCGCCACCCGGATCCCGCCGCCGAGGTGGGTACGCAACTGCATCTCGCACCCCGGATTGGCCGACAGCACCAGGTCCACTCCGATCGCCATCACCTGATCAGCCTTGAGCCGTCCCAGGCTCGATGAGGCGTCGGGATGGGACATCGAATACAGACCGGCAGCACCACAGCACAGCCCATCGTGATCGAGGTCCACCGGCGTCAGGCCGGCGGCGGTTGCGATCAGCCGCGGTGCAGCGACGATGCGCTGCGCATGACGGTGATGGCACGGATCTTGTATCCCGGCCCGGACTCCGGTGGCGGGGAGGTGGGGCAGGTGGCCTTCTTGGATCAAACGAGCGACCGTGACTACCGCGTCCTCAACCGGTAGGCCGATGGGATGCGCGATGAGATGGGCGCTGCAACCGGCTGCATCCGCCACCACCAAGTCCACACCGGCAAATGCATCGCGATTCACCGCCGCCATCCCCGCAGCAGCCGCTGCCTCCCCTTCATGGGTGGCCAGCGCGCCGCAACAGGTCTGTTGGTGGGGAACCACCACGCGGTAGCCGGCGGCGGTGAGCACGGCGATCACCGCTCGGTGCACGCCACCGAACCAGGGGTCCATGACGCAGCCGGCCAGCAACCCGACAGTTCCCCGGGCCGGACTCGTCGCCTCATGAACTGAGCCCAGCAACGAGCGCCAGCGGAGCGGTAGACGGCGCATTCCCCGCAGACCGCGCCCCAGCCGACCAAACATCCAGCGGTTGGCGCCGAGACGCTGCCCAACAGCTGCGAGAGTCGTGGTGAATCGAACGGCGCCGCGGCGGGCAAGCCACTTTCCAGTCACGCGCCGCTGCATCCGCGAGCGCCCCAGCGTCGCCGCCACCTCGGCGCGCGCTCCCTCCATGGCGCGGCCAAACGGCACCAGAGAGGGACAGGCGGCCTCACACGCCCGGCACTGCAGGCAGAACTCGAACACCCCGGCCACTGCGGCGTCAAGCGCGAGAGCTCCGGAAGCAACAGCGCTCATGGCATTGAGACGGCCGCGCGGAGAGGCGGTCTCGTCGCCGGTGAGGCGGAAGGTCGGGCAATGGGGCAGACACAGTCCGCACTCGACGCAGGCGGACACTTCCGCGGTGGTCGGGGCCCACGGTGTGGTCCAACCCATCATCGGCTCCCGGCGAGTCGGCCGGGAACCAGGACACCGGCGGGATCGAACGCGGCCTGGATCCGCCGTTGCAGCTCCACTGTGTTCGGTGGGGTTCCCCAGGTGTCGAGTCCGAATCCCGACGGGGCACGCATGATCACGACTGCTCCGCCCGACGACTCCGCCCACTCGCGCCACTCCGCCACCAATGATTTGGAGAGGCTGCCGGCGAGCGTCACCTCACCAATCCCGTGGGCGGCGACGAAACCACCAGCGGGACGCGCTTTCTCGACCGCCGCCACGGTCCGGGCAGGAGGAACCCGTATGGACACTTCCACCTCCCCGCGTGGTGGATCGGGCCACACCAGCGCGGGCGTCACCACTCCTCCGAGCGCAGCCGCCTGGGCATCGACCTCGGCCGCGGTTCCGGACAGGAACACCATCACCCGATCCGACACCTCGAGAATTGCCAAGGGCCGATACGCCACGGCGCGCGCCCGCTCGGGATCATCGACGATGACCGTCGCCGCGGCCGTACCGCGGGGCCACAGCTTGAGGCATACCCGGGTGATCACACCAAGAGCTCCAAAGGAGCCGGTGTAGAGGCGGGGAAGGTCGTAACCGGTGACGTTCTTGACCACCTGGCCCCCGCCGCGGATCACTCGACCATCGCCGGTGACGGCCACCACTTCCAGGATTCGATCGCGTGTCGGACCAAAGCGCAGCCGGCGCCAACCCGACACCCCGGCCGCGATGACGCCACCGACCGTGGCGCCACCGGGATGCTCGGGGAGCATCGCGCTCTGGCCTTGCTCCCCGAGTCGGTCCTCCAGATCGGACACGGTCACACCGGCACCAGCGACCAGGGTGAGATCGGCCGGACGCCAGTCGATGCCACTGAGTCCGCCTGTCACCACCACGACATCGGGTGCCTCCGGAGGTCCGAATTGGTGGGTGCCACCTCCCCAGGGGAGCACGCTGAGACCATGGTCGGTGGCGAAGCGAAGCACCGCCGCGGTGTCGTCTGCAGTCGTTGGCGCCAGGGTGAACTGTGCCTCCGGCGCTCCCACCGCTTCCGCGTTGAGACGCCCAAATAACCGAGCGACGGTGGTGCGCAGCGTGCTCACACCCAGGTGCCCTCGGGGATGGGGCCGGGGCGGTCGAAACACCGCGAGCCGGCGGGAAGCATCGCTCCGGGGTTGAACCGTTTCGCGGGATCGAATGCCTGACGCAGGCAGGCCTGGGCGTCGAGATCGACCGGTGAGAAGGTGAGCGGCATCAGATCGCGCTTCTCCAGTCCCACACCGTGTTCTCCAGTGAGAGCTCCGCCCAATCCGATGGCGAGACGCACGATCTCGGTGGCGGCCTCTTTGACCCGCCGTACCTGATCGGGGAAGGCGCCGTCGTATACAAACTTCGGATGCAGGTTGCCATCACCGGCGTGGATCGTGTTGAGGACCATGAGCTCGTAACGCTCGGCGATGGCATAGATGCTCTGCAGGGCCTCCACCAGCCGGGTGCGCGGTACCACTACGTCGTGGAGGTAGTAGTCGGGGGCGATCTGGGCAATGGCGCCAAAGGCCGACTTGCGCGCCTTCCACAGCAACTCGCGCTCCGCCTCATCGGCGGCGATGCGCACATCAAAGGCGCCGTTGGCGCGTGCGGTATTCACGATCAACTCCGCTTCCGCGACGATCCCAGCGGGATGACCGGCGACCTCGGCGAGCAGCACCGCGGCGGCATCCACCGGCAGGCCGGCGTGCACAAAGTTCTCCACGGCCCGGATCAAGGGCCGATCCATCATCTCCAGAGCTGCCGGCACCACCCCGGCAGCGATGATCCCGGACACCGTGGCCGCCGCAGCTGCGATGTCAGAGAATGCGAACAACATGGTGCGCACTGCCGGCGGGTTGGGAGACAGCCGCACCAGCACCCTCGTGATGAAGCCGAGGGTTCCCTCGGAACCGACCAGGACCCCGCGTATGTCGAGGCCTACCGGATCCGGCGCCGGTCCGCCGGCGACTCGAACCTCGCCCTCGCCATCGACGTACTCCACCGCGAGCACGTGATTGCTCGTCGTTCCCTCAGCGAGGCAGTGCGGGCCCCCGCTGTTGTTGGCGACGTTGCCTCCGATGGTGCAGGCCGCCTGGGAGGAGGGGTCCGGCGCGAAGTACAAACCCAGTGGCGACGCGTGGCGGGAGAGATCGAGGTTGATCACCCCGGGTCCTACCCATGCGGTGCGATTGGCCTCGTCGATCTCGATCTGGTTCATCCGCATGCTCACGATGAGCACCGCGGCTTTGGCAGGAACCGCCCCCCCGGCAAGGCCGGTTCCTGCGCCACGGGCCACCACCGGAACGCCGTGGCGGGCCGCGATCCGAATCGCCGCGGCGACACCGGCAGTGTCCGAGGGCAATACGGCGGCCAGTACCTCACCGCGGGTCACCCCGGCGTCCTTGGAGAACAGGACGCGGTCCACTGCCCCGGCCCGCACCGCGTCCTCGCCCAGGGCAGCAGTCAGGTCGGCGACGAGTGATGGCATACCGGTCGCGAGCCTACCGAAACAGGGATTCCAGTCCCCCGACCAGGCTTATCGTGGGGGCACATCGAGGAGGTGATAGTGAGCGACAAGCTTGTCGGCGCGCTGGCCGCGGCGTTGGGTGTGTTGGTGGCAGTAGGACTCTTGCTCCTCATCACCACCTTGACCGGTGACGATGACACGGCCCTCACCGTTCCCTCGACATCGACACTGGCGACGACTACGACCGCGGCCACGACGACGAGCGCCGCCACCACCACGGCACCGACCACCACGGCACCAACCACCACGACCGTTGCTTTCGCCGGGGACATCACAGACAAGAACTGCGAGACCGACGGGTCTCCTGAAGCTGGGGCGATCACCGCGGTTCGCTTCGCTCAGCACCCAGGCTTCACCCGAATCGCCTTCGACTTCGACGGCGCCGTCCCGGCATGCTTCGTCACCCAGATCGACGCCAGCACCATCGCAGTGACCGTGTGGTCCGTGGCGGGGAACCCGCCGTATGGTGCCGAGGTGTTCGACGGAAGCGGGACCTTCGCCATCGGTACAGAACAGGTCGTTGCCGTCACTGACGCCGGATTGGGCGGTGGTTCCGGCGAGTGGGTGTTCCACATCGTCACCCTCGGCCCCGACAGCCCCTTTCTGATCCAGACGCTGGAGGGACCGTCGCGGCTGTCGATCGACATTGGCGGGTAGGACGTTGGTAGTTGGCGAAGACTTCTGCCCGACACCGGGAGACTGGTAACAACCAACCCTGAAGGGCCCGAACGCGTAGGGGCGCGGTACTACCGTGACACGCTATGCCCGGACTCGAGATCCGACTGCTCGGCGGATTCGAGTTGGCGCGGGAGGGGCAGGCCCTCGAGCAATTGCCGCTTCGCGCCGCGCGGTCGCTCTTCGCCTATCTGGTGCTGAATCGGGAGCGCCCACACACCCGCGACTTGTTGGCCGGGACATTTTGGCCGGAATTCGACGACTCCCGCGCCCGCCGCCGGCTCAGTCAGGCTCTGTGGCAGATCCGGACCACGATAGGTGACGAGGACGGCGATCATTATCTGACCGGCGGTGCGGATACCGTCCGGTTCAACCCCGAAGCCGACTTCACACTCGACGTCGACGAGTTCGATGCCGCGGTCGAGGCCGACGACATTCCTCGCGCAGTGGAGTTGTACCGGGGTGACCTGCTCGCCGGTCTGTATGACGACTGGCTGTTTGCCGACCAAGATCGTTTGCGCAGCCGCTTCCTCCAGGTGCTGGAGCGGTTGATCGAATCCGAAATGTCGCGCGGCGACCTGGAATCGGCGCTGGTGCATGCCCGGCGCCTCGCCACCGAAGACGAGTTCAACGAGGAGGCCCATCGCCGCGTTATGCGCATCGCGGTCTTGCTCGGACGGCACAACGACGCCATCCGACAGTTCGAGGAGTGCCGGCGCGTCCTTGCGGCCGAGTTGGGCACCCAGCCCTCTGCCGAAACCGTAGCCCTGTACGAGGCCACGGTCGCCGACCGCGACTCGGGGGGACGGGCGGCGATGCCCCGCGACGGCTCACCGCTCTTCGAGGATGCCGCCCGGTCGCCCTATGTCGGCCGCGAGGCGGAGCGCACCCAGTTCGCCCGCCGCCTCGACGACACCCTCGATGGCCGCGGGGGCGTGATCCTGATCGAGGGCGAGGCCGGGGTGGGCAAGACCCGGCTCCTCGAAGAGGTAATCGCCGACGCGCATTGGCGCGGCCTCGACGTGCTGTGGGGCCGCTCCACTCCCAGCGGTGGGAGGCCCTTCGCTCCTCTCGCCGAAGCACTGGGGAGCATTGCCGGCTTGCGTGCTCGCCAGGTAGCCGGCCGTCTCGACCCGGCCTTCCGATCGGTCCTCGCCCCGCTCACCCCGTCGCTCGCCGCCGATGCCCGGCCCGCCGAGCCGGTGCGGCGCGCCGACGAGCAGTCCCGGATGCGAGAGGCCATCGCCTCCGCCTTCCGTGGGATGGCCGAGATCACGCCCACTCTCGTCGTGCTCGAAGACGTGCATTGGGCCGACGACGACACGATCCAGGCACTCATCCAAATGGTGGGCCAGATCGAGTCTGATCGGCTCCTGTTCGCGGTCTCCTATCGGCACGGCGAAGCCCGGGAACGGGAGGACGTTTGGGAGTTGCTGCGGACCTTGGACCGCATGCCGCACTGCACGCGGCTCTCGCTGGCGCCCTACTCGCCGGCACAAACCGAGGAGTTGATTCGCCGTAGCCTTGGGCTGACGGAGGTGAGCAGCGAGTTCTCGGAGCGACTCCACCGCGAGACCGGCGGCATTCCCCTCTTCATAGTCGAGACGCTGCGAGCGCTCTATGAGCGCAACGATCTTGCCGCCGCCGAGATCGAAGTCGAAGAGGCACCGCCGAGCCGGGACCGGCTTCCGCTCAGCGCCGCGGTCCATTCCCTGATCCGCCACCGCCTCGACTCGCTGGAGTCGGACTCCCACGACACGATTGAACTGGTGTCGGTCCACGACGGCACGATGACGCTCACCGAGATCGAGGCGGCTTCCAACCTCGACGCCGGAGTCGCACTATCGGCAGTCGACGATCTGCTCCGCCGCCGGTTCCTTTCCGTGGTCGGGGCGTCGTATTCGATCAGTCACGAACTCATGAGGCGCGTTGTCTACGACGGCCTCACCCTGTCCCGCAAGATGGACCTGCACCGCCGGGTGGCCGGCTCCGTCGAGTCACATCGCCCCGACGACGTCGAGGTTCTCTCCCATCACTACCTCAACGCCCGGATGCCAGACCGCGCCGCCAGCTACCTGGAACGAGCCGCCGCTCGGGCCATCTCGGTTCATGCGTACGACACAGCGGCCCTTCATCTGGAACGCGCCTCGGCCGCCCTCGATGAGATCGATGCCCCTGCTGAGCGAAGGTATGCCGTCGCCGCGCTGCATGAAGAGGTGCTTGACGTCCTTGGGCGGCGCGATGACCAGCAGCACGCTATCGACCGCATGGAACGCTTCGGCACCGACCAGCAACGGTCTGCTGCCCTGACCCGCAAGGCTTGGTGGCTCGCCCATCAGGACGAGTTCCAGCCCGCGGTGGACACCGCCGCTGCGGCGCTGTCACTCGCCGAGGCTGATGGCGACCCCGGACGCGTCGTGGCGGCGCTCACCGCGCTGGGGATGATCGCGTGTTTTGGGGGCCGGGCGTCAGAGGGGGTCGGATACCTGGAGCGCGCCGCCGACTTTCGCGGCGTCGATCGGCGCCAGGAGGCCGATGCCCGCAATGCCTTGGGGCAGAACCTCATCGACCTGCAGCGGTTCGGTGAGGCCGAGTCGCAGTTGTTGGCCGCATTGGCCATTTACGGAGATCTAGACGACGCCCGCGGGCAGGCCGATGTGCTCGGGATGCTGGCCACGCTGCGCATGGAGCGCGGCGAACCGGAGAGCGCCGAGAAGGATTACCAACGAGCCATCGCCGTGGCCCGCCGCATCGGTTACCGCCACGGCGAGGCAGTGAACCAAATGAACCTCGGGATCCTCTTCGTGATCACCAACCAACTGGGCGAGGCGCTGCGCATGTTCGACGCCGCAGCAGAGACCTACCGGGCGATGGGAAACGCTCGCGGTCGGGC
>JBKKBI010000097.1:0-4683 GCA_046714175.1 Acidimicrobiia bacterium
GCGACGATCACCTCGGTACCGGCCGCGGCGACGACCTCGCCGTCGATGAAGTTCGACGACCCGATGAAGTCCGCCACCACCCGCGAAGCCGGATAGTCGTACAACCTCGCCGGCGGATCGACCTGGAGAACCCGGCCATGGCTCATCACGGCGATACGGTCGGACATGGTCAGGGCTTCCTCTTGATCATGGGTGACGTAGACGAAGGTGATCCCGATCTCACGCTGGATGCGCTTGAGTTCGAACTGCATCTCGCGCCGCAGCTTTTCGTCGAGTGCGCCCAATGGTTCGTCGAGCAGCAGCACCTGGGGGTGGTTCACCAAGGCCCGCGCCAGTGCAACCCGCTGCTGCTGGCCACCGGATAGTTGACCAGGCTTGCGCTGCTCCATGCCCTCGAGCCGCACCAGGGCGAGCGACTCCGCCACCCGCCCCGGGATCTCGGCGCCGGGCACTCGCTTCACCCGGAGGCCGAAGGCGATGTTCTCGAATACGGTGAGATGAGGAAAGAGGGCGTAGTTCTGGAACACCATGTTGGTCACCCGGCGATGCGGCGGGACCTCAGCGACGTCCTCGCCGAGAAGCCGCACCACCCCCGCAGTCGGCAGCTCGAAACCGGCGATCATTCGCAGCGTCGTCGTCTTGCCGCAGCCGCTCGGTCCGAGCAGGGAGAAGAACTCCCCGGCGGCGATCTCGAGGTCGATGCCGGCCACCGCGATGTGGTCGCCGAACACTTTCTCCACCCCTTCGAGACGGACCGCAGTCATGTCGCTCCCTCCCCGGTGAGGCGCGCCGCCGCCCGGCGTTGCACGCGTTCGGCCCCCAGCACCAAAGCCAGCGACCCCACCATCACGACCATCGCCAGCGCCACCACCTGGGGGAAGCGATTGGCGAACCGCAATTGGCCGAACAGATAGACCGGGAGCGTCGGATCTCCCCCCACCGTGAACGAGGCGATGATGAACTCGTCGAACGACACCGTGAAGGCCACCAGCCAGGCCGCCACCATCGCCGGTGCCGCCAGCGGCACCACCACCCGGCGCAGCGTGGTGAAGTACCCGGCTCCGAGATCACGGGCGGCCTCCTCCAGGCTGCGATCGAAACCGACCAAACGCACGGTCACGATGAGCAGGGCGAAGGGCATAGCCACGACGGTGTGAGCCAGGGCCACGGTGACCAGCGAACGGGGCAGGTCGAGCGCGGCGAGCAGGATGAGAAACGACACCCCGAGGATCAAGAACGGGACCATCAGCGGCAACAGGGCCACCACGGCAAACAGAGCCTTGCCCCGGAAGCGATGACGGGCGATCGCGATCGCCCCCAGGGTGCCGAGCAGCGTGGCCAGGCTGGAGGCAAGAACCCCCACCAGTGCGCTGTTACGCGCCGATGCGATCAACTCGGAATTGCTCAGCATGCCCCGATACCACTCGGCGGTGAGCCCTTGCAGCGGGAACGAGAGGGTGGGAGCGTCGTTGATCGAGAACAACAGCAGCACGACGATCGGGAAGTAGAGCAGTACCACGAGCAGGAAGTAGTAACCAGGGAGAAGGATGCCGCGGCGGGGGTTCACAGCTCCTCCAAGAGTTTGCCGACCCGCGCCAGCCGGGCAACGGCAATGACCGCGGCCACCACCCCGACCAGCATGATCAGCGCCAGAGCCGAGCCCAGGGGCCAGTTGAGTCCATCACCGAAGAACAGCTCGATGATGTTCCCGAACAGGGTTCCCTTGGTGCCCCCGACCAGCATCGGGGCGATGTACTCCCCCACCGTGGGGATGAACACCATGAGCCCTGCGGCCATGACACCGGGGAGGCTGAGCGGGAAGGTGACTCGCCAGAAGGCGACCCGGGGCGAGCCGCCGAGGTCTGCAGCCGCCTCGAGCAGCGATCGGTCGATGCGCAGAAGAGACGCATAGATGGGGAGTGCGGCAAATGGCAGCCACAGGTACACGAGGGTGACGATGACCGCGGTACGGCTGTAGAGGAGTAACGAAACCGGATCCTGCACCAATCCGGCGTACTCGAGAAAACTGTTCACCACCCCGTCGGTGCCGAGAATGATCTTCCACGAAATGATGCGCAACAGGTAACTGGTCCAGAACGGCAGGATGAGAAGGGTGAGTAGCACTGCGGCTCGGTGCCGCACCCGGAAGGCGAGAAAGTAGGCCACCGGGTAGGCCAGCACCGTCGTGGTGATGGCGACCACGAAGGCCACGCGCACCGACGTCCACAGGAGTGGGAGGAACGAGCCCGCGGTGCGATATTGCTCCAGGGTCGGCGACCACCCCCATTCGAACGGACCACCCCTCATGTCGGGACGGACGCTCATCACCCCCATCAAGATGAGTGGGACGAGTAGAAACACCCCGAGGAAGAGTGCGGGCGGACCGACCACCGCCGCGGTCTCCCAGCGGGCCGAGCGGCGAACGCGAGGGGGGCGGCGGGCCCGTAACGCCCGCCGCCCCACCATCAGATTGCTCAGAGTCCCGCCATGACCTCGGCCCACATGGCGACGAACCGGTCACGGTCCTCCGCCGAGATGGGCACCTGGAAGTTGGTGCGTTCCAGGACGCTGGGATCATCGAGCGACAGTGCCTCGATCAGGTCCGGATCCTCCACCGCGGTGAAGTAGTCGGGCACCACGTGACCGTAGGCGTACTGCACCAGCAGGTTGGTGCCGGTCTGCTCCCCCAGCTTGCCGTCGAGGAACTCCAGGGCGAGGTCGTAGTTGTCGGTGGTGGCAGAGATCGCATACTGGCCCACCCAGGAGTTGCGTCCCTCCACGGGGTCTGCGTACGCCACCGGGACTCCCGCCGCCAGCAGCCGGTAGTAAGCCCCGTTCCAGGCGTAGGCCACCCAGATGTCCCCGGCTGTGAAGCCGGCCTCGAGCGACGGCTCGTCGACCCAGTAGAAGAGGTTGACATCGCGTTGGGCGATCCACATCTGCTTGATCTCGTCCAGCTGGGCGTCGGAGAGGTTCTGCTCTTCGTACCCGGTGATGTAACTCCCGACCGTCACCGCTCCCGGGCCCGAGTCATGCATCGACACGTGTCCGGCGTAGGCGGGATCGAGCAGCGCGCTCCAGGAATCCACCCCTTCGGGGATCTTGTCGGTCCGGTACAGGATCGACGTGAACCCCCAGTCCCAGGGGACGCAATACACCACGCCGTCGATGGTGCACGACGCCTTGAATCCGTCGGGGATCAAATCCCAGTTGTCCAGCTTCGCCGTGTCGATGGGCTGGATCAGCCCCTCGTCGACGTAGAACTGGAGAAACGGGGTGTAGAAGTGGATGATGTCCTCGCCCGACCCGGCCAGGGTCTTGGCGAAGATGTCCTCATCAGAGGCTCCGAAGTTGAACTGGACCTCGACCTCAGGATGCTCCAGGCCGAACTCGACCCACATGTCGGGGACCTCATAGAACGCCCATTCCAGGACGCTGAGCGAAGCCGGACCGGCTGTGGTGGTGGTAGCGGCGCCGTCATCGTCGCCACAGGCTCCCGCGATCAGCAACACGGCGGCCAGAGCCGAGAACAAGCGGAGTCTCATCAAATGCCTCCCTCTCAATCAGCGCGCCCCCGGGTCGGAGGCACGGCCGCCGAGTCTACGGACACGACGGGCACCGTGCCGGAAGTCCGCCGCGGCAACCCCGCCAGGCGAGGACGGGCGAGGAGCGGCTTACCATCGCCGGCGATGCGCTTCTCCCCACATCAGGTGACCACTGTTGCCGACGGCCTCGATCATCCCGAGGGGGTGGCGATCGGGCGCGACGGCACCATCCACGCCGGGGGGGAGCGCGGCCAGATGTATCGCATCACCGGCGGGGTGGCGGCGCAGTACGCCGCCACCGGGGGGTTCGTGCTCGGATTGGCGCTGGACGCCACCGGGGTGGCGTACGTATGCGATGTTGGGCGCGGGGCGGTGCTGGTCGTGGCTCCGGACGGGACCGCGAGTGTTCACGCGACGGGGACACCGAACGGCCCGTTCTCCTATCCCAACTATCCGGTGTTCGATGCCACGGGCAACCTCTTCGTCACCGACTCCGGGCGCTACGACCGGGTGGACGGCAGGGTCGTCGTCATTCGACCCGACGGGCAGGCCGAGGATCTGACGCCGCCCCTGCTCCACTACCCCAATGGCCTGGCTCTCCACGAAGAGTGGCTCTACGTGGCCGAGAGCACCGCGGCCGCAGTGATCCGATTCCCGGTGCTCCCGGGGCCCCGGCTCGGGCCTGCCGAGCTCTACGCCCACCTCCCGGGCACGGTCCCCGATGGCCTCGCCTTCGGGAGCAGCGGGACCCTGTATGTCGGGTGTTATCGACCCGATGCGATCTATGCCGTCTCGCCCGGGCGGGTGGTCACGGTGCTGGCGTCGGATCCGATGGGCGACCGGCTGAACCTGCCCACCAACCTCGCCCTGACCGCGGCCGGCGATCTCATCTTCGCCAACCTGGGCGGATATCACCTCGGCATGCTGCCGGTAGATGACCCGGCGGCTCCACTCCACTATCCCGGATAGGAGTTGTCAGGGCGCCAGGCGGCGCTCACTCCGGCGGGGTCTGTTGCACGGCCCAGGGATGGACCCAGGCCAGCTCGTAGACCCCGACCCGGACACCGCAGGTCCAGTGCCCCCACGGGTTGGGGCCCTTCCCCCACGCCGAGTATCCGTAGCCGGAGGTGGCGTAGCG
>JBKKBI010000098.1:0-4851 GCA_046714175.1 Acidimicrobiia bacterium
TGACGATGTCGGTGATCTCGAGAATCGTGTTGGCCATTGCATCGAGCTGGGCGCGAATCTCGGCCTTGGCCTCTGTGATCGCCCGATCGCGCGAGGCGAGAGCGGACTTCTTCCCCTTGCGGGTGGCGTACCAGGCGAGCAGCACCAGACCCCCGATGACTCCGCCTATGACCATCAGGCCCGAGCCTCCGCCCGAACCTCCGGTCGCAGGGGTCGGAACCGACACGGTCCCGGTAAGAACATCGACGACGGCGGCGACGTAGGCCTCGTCACCCTGGCCGCTCGGCGCCTCGGTCGCGGCGAGAAAGCCCCTATCGATGGCCTCGTCGAGTTTCGCTTCGTCGAAGTCCGTCGAGGCGATCCCCTCCGAGCTTGCCGACAGGACCAACACAGTCCCGTCGGGCACCCGGTCGAGCACGGCGTCGGCGAAGGTCACGGCGCCACCGGGAGGATCCTCGTCGAGAAGCACCACCATGAGCCGTACGCCCGCGTTCGCGGCCCGGGTGATCGCCGCATCGAGGGCGCCACTGTCAGCACTCAGCCCTGGCTCGACGTAGAGGCCGTCGATCGCCACTTCGTTGGCGATGGAGTCCACATCCGCCCCGGCCCGAGCCGGCGTGACGACGGCGAGGAGCAGCAACAGCAGCCCGAGAACGAAGGTGAAGCGTCTCACCGGCGCCAGGATAGGAGGTCGCCGGGTCACGGTTGCGGTCACCGCCCGAAGAGCGCCCTGATGAAGAACCACAGGTTCGCCGGCCTCTCGGCCATTCGCCGGGTGAGGTACGGATACCACGAGTCCCCGAACGGGACGTAGATCCGCATGCTGTAGCCGGCGGCGACCAATTCGCGTTGCAGCCGGCCTCGAATCCCATACAGCATCTGAAACTCCCACGGCTCCCGGCGACGCAGGCCGATTTCCTCCGCCACGGCAATGCGTCGCTCGTCATGGGTGGCGATTGCCGGGCGCACCCCGCTGGCCTCCATCAGTGTTCGCGCCAGCCGGTCGTAGGCCTGGTCCACCTCCTCCCGGGTCCGAAGGGCGATCGCCTCCGGTTCGTCGTATGCCCCCTTGCACAACCGGATGTGACCTCCGAACGGAATGGCCGCGGCGAGGTCGTCCGGGGTACGGCGCAGGCATGACTGCAGGGCCAGGCCCAAGTTGCCGTGACGCTGTTGCGCCTCCTGGTACATGCGCAGGGTGGTCGCGGTGTAGGCGCTCTCCTCCATGTCGATGGTTACCGTCGTCCCGGCCGTCGCCGCGGTACGCGCCAGCGCGTCGAGCGAAGCGGCGCACAGTTCGTCATCGAACCCCATACCCAGCTGGGTCAACTTCACCGAGATGTTGGCGTCGAGGCCGTCGGCGGCGATTCGGTCGAGACAGGAGAGGTAGGAGTCGCGTGCCGCGGCGGCGGCACCGACCTCGGTCACATGCTCTCCCAGTTGATCCAGAGACACCGTCATTCCGGCGGCGTTGAGCCGGCGCGCCGCGGCCACGGCTTCATCCAGCGTCTCTCCGGCCACGAAGCGCAGCGCCACCCGACGGCCCACCCGGGTGCGGGTAAAGATGTAGCGCATCCAGCGCCACCCGGTCACCATGAGCACAACCCTCACCAGAAGACGCCTCACGCTTCCTCCACCGCACCATCAACGGCACCATGCGAGGGGGCGGCCGTGGTCACCGGGGTCATGAAACAAGTGTATGGCGACACCCCGTGACTAAACCACGCCGCGCGCCACGCCGATAATGGACTTGTGCTCATATGCCAGAACTGCCATCTGCCGGTGGTGTTCGAACGCCATGGCTGGCTGCATCGCGACCCGGCGTCGGAGTGCTCGGGGCTGACGGTGGCGTGGCCACCGCCCGGAGAAAGCGACGGCGCTGAGGACGCCGCGTAGGAGAGTCCGCGAGACTCACTCGGTGCTCTGACTGAGGCGCGCCGTTGGGCGTTCAGTTGCTGACCCGCTCTTCTCGGTACGGGACGAAACCGGCCCACTGATACACGAGCAGGCCGCGGGGATGGTCCCGATTGGTCGACTTCACCCAAACCCGGCTCGGCTCGCCATCCCATGCGCTCTCCACCGCCGACGCCAGCAACGGCTTGCCCAACCCGCGGCCGATGAATTCGGGGGCCAAACCGAAGTGGGTCAGCTCCACTTCTCCGGACACCCGCCGATCCAGCTCGAAGAATCCCGCAGGAGTGCCGCCCACATAGAGCACGAACACTTCAACGAGAGGGTCGCCGATGATGGCGAGCAACTCGGTGTCGGAGAGCAAGGAACGCTCCCACCACCGCCACTGGGTGCCGATCGCGGAGTAGAGATAGCGATAGAAGACGGCCGTGGGCTGCTCGAGTTGCAGCAACATCACCCCGCGGTATGGCCGTGCCACTGAGAGCGTGGGGCGGGACCGCATCTCGAGGTAGGTGATGATCAGGTCATCCACCGCGATCACCTCGCTCCCGGAGACTCATCCCGGTCCGATCGTCACCATCACCGGCCGATGGGCCGAGCCGAACGCCGGGCCGGTGCGACGATCCTCCGCGGCCAAACCCCCGGTGTGCAACACATGATCGATGGGTATCGCGAGCAACCCCCAATCGTTGGGCCATGTGGGCTGGATCCCCGCGCCGCGCATGGTGTCGATCAGTCCGGCGTCCCTCCGTAGGCCGCGGAGGGCGTGGGACCACGGCGTGGCATTGAGGTCGCCCACCAGCACCACCTCGCCGGGACGCTCTCGCACCCACTGCGCCGCTGCCGACAGAATGTCGTCCCGCAGTCCAGAGCGTTCCGAGGTGGTGGGTGATGGCGGGTGCACACCGAGAATGTCGATGCGGGAAGCCCCGAGATCCACCGTCACCGCCGCCGCCTCACCGCCGAGGTGCACCTCTACTGCTCCCGGACGAAGCTCAGGGCGAACCAGAACCGTCACTCCGGCAATGCGCCCGCGGGGAACGATTGAGACGATCTGCAGGGGCAGGTCGGCACCGCGGATCGTGTCCTCCCACTCGAACGACGACTCGAAGATGAAGACGACATCCGGGTCCTCGGCTGCAATGAATGCTGCCACGTCATCCCGGTTGGGATTGCTCACCCCGACGTTGAAGGTCATGATCTCGATGTGGTCGTCGCCGACGATCCCGGCTGCACCGCCGATGACATACGGGGCGACCAGGGCCACATTCACCGCCGCCACCAGCAATAGCGCGGTGGCCAGGGTGCGGCTTCCCAGCCAAGCGATGATGCCGAGGACCAGCAGCGCCGCGGCCTGTTGGGCACGGAAGTTGGCGGCGAGATCGAACACCCAGAATGCCGACCCAAAGAAGCCGGCGATGGAGAGCAGCGCTACTACGACGCCGACCATGCCGGCGGCACCGCCGATGAGGCGGGCGGGGCCAACTGCCGGCGCCGGCAATCCGGCGGCCTCTCTCAGGACCGGCCCCGATGTCCGGCGATGATCCTCCGGTAGAACGCCACCGCGGGTCCCGCATCCGCTATCGCCATCCGCTCACCGGTGCCGTGGATCCGGCCCAGGTCGGCGAGCGAGGTCGTCAGGGGGGCAAACCGGTACACGGCATCGGCAACCGGAACGAAGTAGCGGGCGTCCGTGGCGGCGAGGAGTATCCATGGCGCCACCGCCGCCCGCGGGAACGTGGCCTGCACCGCGGCCGACACCACGGCGAAAGCCGGACCGTCGAGGGGTGAGAGCGGACCGGGGTCGGAGCTGGCACCAAAGGCCACCGGACGCACCCGGACTCCATCGCCCACCAGCGACCGAACGTGATCGAGCACACCGGCGGCGCTGTCGCCGGGAAGGATGCGGAAGTTCACGATCGCCGACGCCTCCTGCGGGAGCACGTTCGACTTCACCCCGCCCCGAATCATCGTGGCCGCAGCGGTAGTGCGAATCAGGGCGTTGGTTTGCGGAGTGCGGGCCAGCATCCGTTCCACCAGACGTCCAGTCACCGCCAAATTGCGCAACAGGACCGATCGGACACCTCCGCTCACTCGGCCCAACACCTCGAGAAAGGGCCGCTGCACTTCGAGGCGCGCCTTGAACGGATGCTCCTCGATCTCTCGTACCGCCGCGGCCACCCGTCCCACCGCAGTGTGCGCCGGAGGAATCGACGAGTGTCCGCCCTCGGCCGTGGCCGTGATCTCGACGTCGAGTGACGCTTTCTCCCCTACTCCCACCAGCGCCAAAGGGGGTATTCCGGGGAACAACCCGGACACGACGGCGCCGCCCTCGTCCATCACCAATCCGAGGCGCACTCCGGACTCGGCGAACTGGCGTGCCACGACCGCGGCACCCCGTTCGCCACCCACCTCCTCGTCGTGGCCGAACAGCAGATGGATCGTCGGCCCGGGAGCGAACCCCTCTGCGAGCAGGCTCTCCACCGCCTCCAGAATCGCGATCAGTGACCCCTTGTCATCGATCGCTCCGCGACCCCAGAGAAACCCATCGGCAATGACCCCGGAGAACGCGGGGTGCTCCCAGTCCTCTTCGGTCCCGGGTTCTACCGGAACCACGTCCTGATGGGCCATGAGAAGGAGCGGGGCAGCGGCGGGATCCGCACCCTGCCAGGTGAAGAAGAAGGAGTGGCCACCGATCACCTGGCGCGACAGCTCGGCGTGTACCCGCGGATAGGCGGTCTCGAGGAGGCTGCGCATGCGTTCGAACACCGCGGCATCGACACCCTCGTGGGTCGACACCGTGGGGATCCGTACCGCCGCGGCGAGGTTCTCCAAGTATCGCGCCGCCAACTTCGCATCCACCTCAGGCCCGGCGGCGGCCGGGGTTTGGGCCGCATCGCTGCGCCCCCGCCAGCGGCGACGCAACGCGGTCGCCGCGGC
>JBKKBI010000099.1:0-3643 GCA_046714175.1 Acidimicrobiia bacterium
CGCATGCCGGTGAGGAGGGCCCTCCGGAGTATGTGTGGGGAGCGCTCGATCTGCTCGGGGCGGAACGGATCGATCACGGCGTGCGGTCGGAGTCGGATGTGGCGCTGGTGGCCCGCCTCGCCGCCGATCGCATCCCGCTCACCATGTGCCCGCTGTCCAATGTGCGGCTAAGGGTGTTCGATCGCATCGAGGACCACAACCTGAAGCGACTGCTCGATGCCGGGGTGATGGTCACGGTGAACTCCGACGACCCGGCCTACTTCGGTGGGTACGTCGCAGACAACTACCGAGCGGTGCAAGCTGGGCTGGGGTTGAGCGACGATGAGATCCGGGCGCTGGCCCGCAACTCGATCGAGGCCAGCTTCTTGGATCGAGAGGTCAAGGCGAGGCTGGTTGGGGAGTAGGCCCTGGGCCGGGTGTGATGGCCGTGGGGGAGGGGAGTGTCTTTTCCCTGGACGGCGCGGGACCATGACGTCAAGCTCGGGCTGCCGAGACAGCTACTAGGTGCTTTCCATCATGATGTACTGGGTGAACTGGAGGGTCAGGTCGAAGTCGGCTGGGTCCGGTGGTTCGCGGACTGATCGGGCGGGATCGGGTCGGCCGTCCCAGGCCCGGTCAATGAGATTGCACCATCGCGGGTCGAGCACCCGTTTGGCCCACTCGGCACCAGTTCGTTTCGAGCCGATTGACCCAGCCCGCAGATCGTGGAGCATGCGCGCCAGGTTCAGCACGATGAACGACTGATAGAAGCGGTTTCGGTAGCGGTCGGGATTGGTGAGTATGTCTCGTCCCCAACTCTGGATGTCTCGGGCGATCTCGGCGCGGAGGAGTTCAACCGGCATCGGGTCAACGAGGGTCTCGGGGTCGGGACCGTCGAGAGTGACTCCGTGCTCGCGCAGAATCCACCGAACCACCACTGTGTTGCAGTGACTTGAGCGTGTAAGGCTCCGTTGCCTGTTGTCCAGGTACCAGAGGTCTTCGCCTGCGCGAGAGGCTTCTCGCAGGATCTCCGTTGGGAAGTACGAGCCTTCGAGATGCTTGGCCCACCCGGTTCCACTGTCGAAGATCTCACCGTGCATGGCGTCGAGCGCATCGACCCTGTTGTCGACCAGCTCCCCCTCGACTACCACGGCGAAATCGACGTCACTGTGTTCATCGAAACCACCGACCGCGAATGACCCCTGGAGGTAGACACCAATGAGTTCTTCCCCCAACACCCTGTTGAGGCCGTCGACGAGGCTCTCGAGTACTTCGTTCAGCTCCAAGTAGGGCGTCGGTGTAGCCATCCCGCCATTGTGCCTCGCAACACTGTCTTCTCGGCTCGGCGCCACCCTCGGCCCGAAATGAACCTCCGATGACATTCCGGATGAGAGTGGCCAGATCGATCTCGTGCCGTGAGCCAACCAGGGCGCCGAGCGTGGCGAGGGTTCACGTCCCTCATGTAACAATTCGCAACACTCCCCGAGGGGACGGTGATGTGAGTGGGACCGGTTTCACCAGGGCTCAGCGGCCATCGGCCGTTACTGTGGCGGACCATGAATCACGGCACCGATTTCGCGGCGACCGACTCGCTCGGTCACGCCATTCGGACCATCCTCCCAGCCCTCGAGCAGTTCCTCCGCTTCGAGGGAGCGGATCCTGCGCGTGAGCGCTCGCGCTGGCGCCCCGCTCTGGATCGGCCGTTGCCGAAGGCCGGCATCGGGACCGACGCGACGCTCGCCGAATTGGCGGAGGTGGTGATCGCCAATGGTCTGAGGGTGGGGCACCCTGGATTCTCCGGCTGGGTGACCACCGGTCCCACGGATGTCGCCGCGGCCGCCGACCTCGCTCAGGCCGTGGCGGTGCCACAGCGCTGGTGGGTGACCCCGGGCAACTTCCTCGATGACCTCGCCATGCGATGGCTCATCGAACTGCTCGGGTTCCCGGAGTCCGCGGTCGGGACCTTCACCTCCGGCGGCTCGACTGCGAACCTGATCGGCATTGGGGCGGCGCGTCAGTACGCGGGCGAGCGCCTAGGTCTCCAACCGTCCCTGGACGGCATCGATGGCATGGTCGAGCCGAGGGTCTACGCCAGCACGGAGACTCACCATGTCGTGGGCCGCGCGCTGGGAGTGCTCGGAATGGGGCGGCGCAATCTGCGAACCATCGCCCTCGACGACTCCGGCACCATCGACCTGGATGCCCTCCAGGCAGCACTCGACGAGGACGCAACTGCCGGATGCACTCAGGTCGCCGTGGTTGGCTGTGCCGGAGACGTCAACACGGGGCGAGTCGATCCGCTGTCGGAGCTGGCCCGGATCGCGCATGAGAGGGGCATCTGGCTGCACGTCGATGGCGCTTATGGAGGGTTTGGTCTTTTGGACGATCGGGTGTCCGATCGGTTCGGTGACGTGGCCGATTTTGACTCCTTCGCCATCGACCCGCACAAGTGGCTTGCCGCTCCGGTTGGAACCGGGGCCGCCATCGTTCGTGACGAGGGAATCCTGGGTCGTGCCTTCACGATCGAGACGGGCGACTACGACAAGGAGCGTCACGTCACGCCGACAGACTTGGATCTCGGGTCGCCGTTCGACGAGGTCGGCTTAGGGACGCCCGATTGGGGGCTCGACTTCTCCACCCCGGCCCGGGGTCTCGCAGTATGGGCGATACTCCGCGAGATAGGCGCCGAAGGTATGCGAGACCGAGTGGTGCGCCACAACAACTGCGCCCGTCGGGTGGCGGAGCGCGCGCGTGCGTCGGACGAATTGGAGCTTCTGGCGGAGCCCGTACTTTCTATCTGTTGTTTCCGCTATCGCCCGCCGAGCTGGAGCGACGAGACTCGCTTGGACCAGTTGAACGAGGCGATCCTGCACGGCGTGCGGGCGCGAGGCCGGACGATCACTTCCAGCACGCGGGTGGACGGGCGTTTCGCCATCCGGCCCTGTTTCATCAATCCGCGAAGCACGCTCGCCGACGCGGATGCCCTCGTGGACGAGGTGCTTGAGGTGGGTCGGCAACTGGCATCCGAATCCTGAGCGGTCAGCCGATCGGGTAGGCCGTCTTCTGATGACTGTGAGGATCACTCCCACACGCTCGCGGAGGGGAGCCGCTCGCCCGGTTCCTTGTCGCCCATGCCCCAATCTCCTCCTGCCTCATGTAACAATTCGCAGCACTCCCCGAGGCGGCGTACCTGACATCGGACGAACTCTGTTCGCGTTGGTCACCGTCGTGCCAAAGTGGAGGCATGAGGGCGACGCCTGTCATCATCACTGCAATTGCATTGCTCACCTCGGCATGTGTTGACTCCGAGTCCGGTGAGCCGGGCGGCTCCACCTGCACTGCCGAGGGTGTGGCGGCTTCCGTCGGCAGCTTCGTCCTGGCCTACAACGAGGGTGCGCCTGACCTGGCGGACCGCTTCTTCGCCGGTCCAGGCCGTTTCCAGTGGTACTCGGAGAACCCCTATCGGAACAACGAGGCGGCCTACGACCTGTCAACTCTCGACGCCTATCTGGCGAGTCGTCGCGCTGCGGGTCATCGCCTGGCGATCAACGGACCGTACTTCGTCGAGTACAGCGCTGAAGACCGTATCGGTCACTTCACGTTTGTTGCCGAGGAAGCCGCGACCGTCGCGGGGAAAGGCGCGATCGACTGCGATACCGGCAAG
>JBKKBI010000100.1:0-13996 GCA_046714175.1 Acidimicrobiia bacterium
CTCCGCCCCAGAGGGCCGGCATCGAGTCGTCACCGCCGCTCAAATGCGGCGGGTCCGAACCATGGTGCCGGTGACCTACGCCCTGATCGCCATCAACATGATCATTTTCCTTGCCGGCGAACTCGACCCGGCGCTGGGGCAACGGATGGTGCTCGAGGGCGCCCACCTCCCCTCTCTGGTCGCCGCCGGTGAGTGGTGGCGCGCTCTGAGCGCGGTATTCCTGCACGGCGGCTTCACCCACATTTTGTTCAACATGTGGGCGCTGTTCATCTTCGGGCCATCGTTGGAGCACCGCTTCGGCTCGGTCTCCTTCGCCGCGCTGTACTTGGCGTGCGGGCTGGGCGGGAGCGCCCTCTACCAGGTCGTCGGTCGGGACGTGTTCGCGGTCGGCGCCTCGGGAGCGATCTTCGGACTGATCGGGGCGCTGCTCGCGGCAAGCTACCGGCAGCGCTTCACCCCGGCGGGACGGGCACTGTTCTCCCAGGTGATCCTGCTCCTCGGGATCAACTTGGTGATCCCATTTCTCGTTCCCAACGTCGCTTGGGAGGCACACGTCGGTGGACTGATCAGCGGAGTGACCATCGCCACGGCGTGGGAACGCCTGCCGATTGCAGGCCCCGCGGCCGCCGGGCGCCGCCTCGCCGTGGCAGTAGCCGTGGGGGTGGTGGCGATGGCGATGGTTTTGGTGGCGTAGAAAGCTGCCCGCTGCTGCCCGCTGCCCGCTGCCCGCTGCCCGCAAGAGCGTTGCCCGTTCCCCGTCGCCCGGAAACCGCGAATCGCCCGCTCTCTGATCCGACAACCGGCAACTGGCAACCGGTAACTGGCAACCCGCATATCTCGCCGCCGCCCGCCACACCCTCGCCAATTCCGTGCCAGGCGATGCGTTGGCTCCCGCTGATCTCGGGGCCGACTTCGAGAAACTGCGGTGGTTCCCGCTTCCCGAGGACTCCCAGAAGGAGCTGCTCGGCCTGTGAGCGGTTCTGCCTGACGGCGCCGATACTCTGGTCCAGAGCGGGAAAGGGCTTGCCATCGAACTGATCTCCACCGTCTGTCGCCACCTCTCCACAGCAGTGGAGTCCCATTCGGAGCGGCGGCCTTTACTCGCATTGCCGGGTCGTGTGCTCGCCGCGGCGGCACTGCTGGGCCGGTACTCCCGATGACCGACGGGCGCAACATTCTGGGTGAGCCACTGCAACCGTGCGGCCTCGACCCGATGACGGGCTGGTATCGCGACGGGTCGTGCGACACCGACCCCTCCGACATCGGATCCCACACGATCTGCGCGGTGATGACTGCCGAGTTCCTGGCGCACCAGCGCAGCATCGGCAACGACCTTTCCACCCCGGCTCCTCAGTACCACTTCCCCGGGTTGCAGCCCGGCGACAGCTGGTGCGTTACCGCAGGGAACTGGCTGCGAGCCCATCGCGACGGGGTGGCGGCCCCGGTGGTGCTCGCCGCAACCAATGAGCGCGCCTTGGAGATGGTCCCGCTGCAAGTGCTGCGTGAGTATGCGGTCGATGTACCAGACGACACCCGGGGGCTCGACGGATGACGCGGTGGACCGCACCGAAGCCCAACACCGAGGCGACGCCGGGTTGGAGAGCGCGATTGTTGCGGAGGATCCCCTACCTGGGTAGCTATGTGTCGGAACTGCACCGGCGCCACCAGACCTTGGGTTGGGAAGTCGAGACCCTGCGACAGCTCATAGTGACGGTGGCGGAGTCCTCGGTCACCTCGGCAGGCGAAGTCCTGCAGCGCGCCCGCCGAGACGTAAGCGCACTGACCGACTCCGAGGAGTACCGCGGCCTCTATCGCAGCGAGGAACTCCTTTACTGGCTTCACATTCCAGAATGGTTCGGCGAGTGGGCGACAGATCGCCAGGTGCGCAGAGTCCTCGACATCGGATCCGGCTACGGGACGCTGGCGGTGTTTGCCGCCATGCTCACCGGCGCCGAGGTCTACTGCCTGGACACGTCAGCCCAGCTCATCTCGGAGCGCCTGCGGGCTAAGCATCGCCTCGCCGTGACCGGAGGCAATGTCGAGCAGACCGCGATCCCATGGCCAGGGCCGATGGATGCGGTGGTGATGACCGAGGTGATCGAACACTTCAACTTCCACCCGGTGCCCACGATGCGCAAGGTCGCTGCGGTCATAGCGCCGGGGGGAAGGCTCTTCCTTTCCACTCCCGATGCCGCCTCCTGGGGCCGGGTGCCCAACGGGTTCGCCTCCTACCGGGACATGCCGCCGCCGGATCCCACCGCACCGACCAGCGATATGCACATCTACCAGTTCTCCGAGGAGGAGCTGCGCGCTGTGCTGACCGACTCCGGGTTCGTGATCAGGCGGCTGGAGCGAGCTCCGGGGCGATGGGGTTTCCACCTCGTCGTCGAGGCAGAGGTGAGCCGCTAGCTCGCCACTCGTCCCCGCCATGGCGGCGGCTTCGGCTTGCCGGCATCGAGCAAAAAGATGGTCGCATGCTCCCGGTAGTGGCTCAACACCGCGCCCAGATCCCAGCCGTCAAGCAGTCCCGGACGCTCGGGGTCTCCCCCCGGCGGTAGGGCGCGGACCGCCGTCACCAGCTGACGATGCGAGGCCCGATATTCTCGTAACGCCCGCTCCGGCGCCACGCCCCTCCACTCGGCGTACACGGCGTCGTTGAACTTCTGCCAGCTGGATGGCCCGACTCGCGGGGAGCGGGAGACCACGCGCGAATAGCGGCGCTCCCAAGCGGCAATATGAACCAGGTGCTCCCCCAGAGTCCAGCTGCCACCGACCTGGCGCCGGAGGTCGCGATCCCGCTCCAGCGACAAACCCAACTCTTCCATCACGAGTTCGAAGCGGGTGCGGCGATCGGCTAGTTTCGCCAGATATCCGTCGCGGTCCATGCGCTCACCCTACGCCTCGGGTGTGACCGGCGGTCCGATGCCGTAGTCTCCCCGGCACAAGAGGAGACCGCGGGCTGACCGGCGCCGAGACCACCACTGCCCCGACCAGGCCCCCACGACGCGGGTGGCGCCATCACTTGCGCCATCAGACCGGCTGGTCGCGGAGCCATTTGATCGCCAGCCTCAGCGTCAACCTTTTCTTCTTCGTCGGCCTGATTGCGGTGCTGTCCTCGTACGGATGGAGCCGGGTGTGCCCCGAAGGCGCCACCAGGATCGAGTGCGCACCCTCGGACCCGCTGGCCGAAGGCCTGCAGTCGGCCGATCTGCGGCTGCTCCTCCAGATCGCTCTGGTCGCCGGAATCGCGGTCGTCATCGCCGGGCTCTTCACCTACCGGCGCATGCCGACACGCTCGGCGCGAGAGGCGGTGATCAACGCCTCGGTGTTGGCGACGCAGCCCATCCTGCTGGCGGCGCTGCTGCTGTGGTTCCAGGGGACCGATGTCGATCGGTTTGCCCGCAACTTCCTCAACTTCTCCGTGATCGGAAAGCGGGCCGGTGTCGCCTGGGATGACTTCACCGCCAACCTTCCCTCGATCGTTGCTACCGCAGCGCTGTGGGGCGCGTTGGCGGCTGCGCTCACCGGTGCATATGTGTGGTGGCGCAAACTCGGGCGACGCGCGGTGGTCATTGCCGCCATCGCCGCCACCTCCGCCGGGTTCATCTGGGGAGTCATCCGCCTCGCCCACGTTCCGTCGTTCATCAAGGGCGCCCAAAACACCCTGGTGCTGTCGGCGTCGGGCGCCGCCCTCGGATTCGGCCTCGGTTTGGTGCTGGCCCTGTTCACGATGTCGAACCGGGCCATGGTGCGCGCTCCAGCGCGCATCTACATCAACTTCTTCCGGGGCACGCCGTTGATCTGGCAGATCGCTTTTGCTGGCATCGGTCTGGTCCCGGCGCTGCGGCTAGATCTCGACATGTACACCATCGCCATCCTGGTACTCGGCCTCAACCTTGCTGCTTACTCCGCGGAGGTGTACCGCGCCGGCATCCAATCACTGGAGCGAGGTCAGATCGAGGCGGCGCGCACCGTCGGGCTCTCCTACTTCCAGTCAATGCGCTATGTCGTCGTACCGCAAGCGATCCGCCGCGTGATTCCTCCCCTGCTCAACGAATTCGTCATATTGATCAAGGACACCTCCCTCGTCTCGGTACTGGGGCTCACCGTGGCGGAGAAGGAACTGCTCGGGATCGCCCGCGACATTTACGGTTCCTCTTTCGATGCGACTGCCTGGCTCGGCGCCGCCGCGGGTTATCTGATCATCACGCTCCCGATGATTCGTATCGTGAACATCATCGAACGCCGATTGCGCACCGGCCTGACCAGCGTGATGGGATGAGAGCAACATGAGCGGCGCCAACATGCTGATCCGCCTCGAAGGCATCCACAAGTGGTTCGGCCACAATCACGTTTTGCGCGGCATCGATCTCGGCATCACACCGGGCGGGGTCGTCGTAGTCATCGGGCCCTCCGGGTCGGGAAAGTCCACCCTGCTGCGCACCATCAACATGCTCGAAGAGCCCACTGAGGGAAAGGTGTTTTTCGACGAGGTGGAACTCACCGACGTGCGCACCAACCTCAACGAGGTGCGCACCCACATGGGAATGGTGTTCCAGCAGTTCAATCTGTTCCCGCATCTCACTGCGCTGCAAAACATCACTCTGGCCCCACTGAAGGTGTTGCAGCTGACCAAGGAGCAGGCCGAGGAACGAGCCCGCGAGGAGCTGCGCCATGTCGGGTTGGAGGACCGGGAGACTGCCTTCCCTTCCCAGCTCTCCGGCGGGCAGCAGCAGCGCGTTGCCATCGCCCGGGCGCTGGCAATGCGGCCCAAGGCGATGCTGTTCGACGAGGTCACCTCAGCCCTGGACCCGGAACTGGTGGGCGAGGTGTTGACTGTGATGCGCCGGCTCGCCGCCGAAGGCATGACGATGATCGTGGTCACCCACGAGATGGGATTCGCCCGCGAGGTGGGCACCCGGCTGATTTTCATGGATCACGGGGCGATCGTCGAAGACGGCAACCCCAAGCAGATTTTTTCCAACCCGCAGCACGAGCGGACGAAAGCGTTTCTCGGAGAAGTGTTGTGACGTCTCCAGTGATGTCATCAGTCATCAATCCGACCGACTCCGCTGGCTGGCGACTGAGCACTGAAGAGTGACGACCCTCCTCATCCCCTCTCGCTTCAACGGGCCTCCGGCTTCTGGCAACGGGGGCTACACCTGCGGGCTGATTGCCTCTCTAGTGGGCGATGGCGCCGAGGTGACGCTGCGCCAGCCGCCGCCACTGGACATCCCGCTCACGGTGGGGGTCGTCGACGGGGTCACTCTGGTATACCACGGTGACGTGCTCGTGGCCGAGGCGCGCGTCCTCGAGTGGAGCCTCGAGGTGCCATCGCCCCCGAGCATGGACGACGCTGCCGATGCCTCGAGTCGCTATGCCGGCTTCGACCGCCACGAGTTCCCGACCTGTTTCACCTGCGGACCGGACCGCGACGACGGCCTCGCCATTTGGCCGGGAAAGGTGGAGGGGCGCGACCTGGTGGCGTCGCCGTGGGCCGCTCCGGAGGAAGTACGGATCATCGACGGCCACCTGGCCCCGGAGATCGTGTGGGCCGCCCTCGACTGCCCCGGGGCCTGGGTGGGGGCGCGAGACATCGCCGTCGATCCCGTGGTTCTGGGACGCATGGCCGCCCATATCCTCTCTCCGCTACCCGCGGACGCAGACTTCATCTCCTACGCCTGGAGTCTGGGGGAGAACGGACGCAAGTCGTACGCTGGCACCGCGATCGCCGATGAGTCCGGGCGTGTCCTTGCCTATGCGCGTCAGACCTGGATCGCGATCAGGTAGGACTCTCCTCCTCGTCCTCCCACACGACAGAGTGGAGGCGCATCGGCTCGTCCAACCCGCGCAGACCCACCTCACCCTTGTCGATGAATCGGAGCCCCTTCCCCCGTACCAATTGGCGCACGACGTCTGACACCCAGATCTCGGCAGCACCGGCGTGGGCGGCGATCCGGGCCGCGGTGATGACGGCGGTACCGAACAGGTCACCATCCTCGGCGATGGGCTCCCCGGCGTCGAGGCCGACGCGAATCCGTAGCGGCTCGGCTGCCGCGACATTGTTGGCGGCCTGGGACCGTTGTAGCCGCACCGCGCATTCCACGGCTGCGACCGCAGACGGAAACGATGCCATGAAACCATCGCCCATCGCCTTGACCTCGGTACCGCCATGACCGCGTAGCGCTTCTCGCACCATCTGCTCATGTCGCCGCATCACATCGCGAGCCGCGGCATCGCCGAGACGCGAGGTCAGGGTGGTGGACGCCTCGATGTCGGTGAACAGGATGGTCTGTAGGGCTCCCGGCACCGGCGCCGCAGTGGGTAACGCGGGAACGGAGCCGGAGATGAAGCCTGCGATCTCGCGCAACACGGCGTCGACGTCCCCGAGATACGGCGCGGTCGCGTCGCCATCGAGCAGCGCGAGACGTGCTCCTGGGATCGCCGCCGCCATCAGTCGTGACTGCTCGAACGAAGCCCCCCGAACCTTGGGGCGTGAAATGACGAGGGTTGGTACCGCCACTCGCGCCAGAAGGGGGCGGACGTCGACCGCCAGGGTGGCAGCCAAGGCGGCGGCGGCTACCTCTGGGGTCGTGCTGGCGCGCACCAGGGTGGCAAACCGCCGGGCGGCCTCAGGCTCTGTCCAACCCAGGAGGAGGCGGGCGACCGCCTCCGTGTAAAAGTCCCAGTCGTGGTGCATGATCTGACGGGTGGCCTGGATGACCGGAATGTTCGAATAGGCGACCCCGTCGGCGTACGAGCACCACAGGATCAGGTGAGCAACCCGCTCCGGGTTTGACACCGTATAGGCAATGCCGGGAGCCCCGGAGTGTTGCCCGGCATATAGGTCGAATCGCTCCAGACCCGCCCTGTCCACCACCGCGGCCAGGTCTCGCACATGGGCATCGAGATCGAAAACACTCATGTCGCGCTGGGACAACCCGAAGCCACGCCCGTCATATCGCACCAAACGACGACCCCGCCCGAGGGCGCCATACCAATGGGCCACCTCCGGAATGGACCACTCCTCCTGGAGATGACTCCACGGGAACGAGGGCATAGCAACCAACGCCGGGCCCTCTCCGATCGACCAGAAGGCGATGTCGACGCCGTCGCTGGTGTGGACGTACTGGATCGGTGCCTCCATGGCGGCCAACCTAATCGCACCGCGGCGGATCGACTGCAAGGACGGCCGCGGGCAGACCCATCCAAGGCCATGTAGCAGTGGTCGATCACTCACGGGAAGGGACAGTCGGCTGGGTGATCCAAGTCGCGGCGCCGGGCATCATGGGTGCCTCTCGTGACGGGGTTCGTCGCCACCGATGAGTACCTTGTTCTCGTGTCCGATGCCACAGTCGTTGACGAGATCGCCCGGGTGCGAGTCCTGCTCGCCGCCGGAAACACCAGCGATGCCGGAAGAGGACTCGATGGGCTGCGTCGCTCGTGGCGTCGCAAACCGACCAACTTCTCTGCGACGGACCTCGACGAATTGCGCGTCATGGCGGCAGAGCTGCTCGAAGCGCGCCTTGCCGCAATGGACGGCGTCCTGCAGAGCGTGTTCGGGTTTCGGTCCTTTCGCCCCGGTCAGAGCGAGATCATCGCAGCAGTCTTGGCGGGTCGCGACTGCATCGGAATCATGCCCACCGGTGCGGGCAAGTCGCTCACATTTCAACTGGCCGCGCGGATTCTCGGCGGGACGACCCTCGTGGTATCGCCTCTGATCGCATTGATGAAGGATCAGGTCGACGGCCTCGATGAAATCGGGATGCGGGCCACCTTTCTCAACTCCAGCCTCGAACACCGCGAGCGCGCCGACCGGGTAAGCCGCGTCCGCCGCGGCGAGTACGAGTTGGTATACGCCGCCCCCGAGGGCCTGGACGCCTCGGTGGGCTCGGCTCTGGACGGGGTCGACCTGCGGCTCGTTGTCGTCGACGAGGCGCACTGCATCAGCCAGTGGGGTCACGACTTCCGCCCGTCATACCGGAACCTGCGGGGCCTGAAGGGCCGATTTGGAGTTCCAGTGCTGGCGCTCACCGCCACTGCCACGGCGGAAGTGACCAACGACATAGCCGCCGAGCTCGGCATGACCGATGCCGTGCGCTATCGCGGTTCGTTCTTCCGTCCCAACCTCCACATCAGCGTCTTCAAGAAGGGCGAGAAGGACGGACGCCGGATTCAGGTGCAGGAGTCGATCGGCAAGCTCTGTCGAGCACGACAGGGTGAAAGCGGCATCGTCTACACGCTCTCGCGGGCCGCCGCCGAGTCGACTGCGCAGTACCTGCGCGGCAAGGGGATCGTGGCACTCCCCTATCACGCCGGTCTCGACCCGGATGAGCGCACCGCGGTCCAGAACGCCTTCATTCGCGACGAGGTCGCGGTGATCTGCGCCACCGTTGCCTTTGGAATGGGGATCGACAAGTCGAATGTTCGTTACGTGATCCATCGCGACATGCCCCGCTCGTTGGAAGGCTATTACCAGGAGATCGGCCGCGCCGGTCGCGACGGGGTGGACAGCGACTGCGTGTTGTTCTACTCATGGGCAGATGTCATGAGCCTGGAGCGCATGAGCGACAACGAGGCGACGGCAGACTGGCACCGCCGCCAGGTTCGCACCATGTTCGACTGGGCCGAACGCAACGCGTGTCGTCACCGCAGCGTCGTCGCACACTTCGGAGAACGGATCGAGGACTGTGGGCACTCGTGCGACTTCTGTACCGGCACCGACCTTCTCGTTGCCGCCACCAGCATCGCCACCGTCACGCGAAACAACAGACCCCTAACCGGGGATGATCGCGACTCACCGTTGTTCGAGTCCCTGCGCGCGCTGCGGCGGCGACTCGCCGACGAGCGCGGCGTTCCGGCCTACGTCGTATTCAGCGACGCCACTCTCCTCGCCATGACCGCCGCCCACCCCACCACCGAAGAGGGACTGCTAGCCATTACCGGGGTCGGTCCGGTGAAACTGGGGCGCTACGGGGCGGAGTTCCTGGCGCTATTGCGCCGCGATGAGTGAGGGGCCTAGTCCCGGTAGTTGATGTATTGCAGCGGAAGCCGAAAGTCGAGGGACCGTAGCGACTCGATCACAGCCTGGAGATCGTCGCGCTTCTTGCCGTTGACCCGCACCAGATCACCATTGATCTGCGCCTGCACCTTGATGCCGGACTCGCGGATGTGTTTGGACACCTCCCGCGCCGAGTCCGCATCGAGACCCTTGTTGAGAGCATGCACCGACCGGTACCGCCCCCCGCCGACCGGCTGCAAGTTGCCCCAGGTGACCGACTTGAGGGACACCTTGCGCCGAACGAGCTTCTCCCTGAGGACCTCGTTGGCAGCCTTGAGGCGGTCCTCGGTGGTGGACTCGACCGTGAGACCTTCCGCCCCCAACTCCACCCGGGTGGCGGTGTCCTTGAAATCGAAACGGGTTCCCACCTCGCGCGCCGCCTGATCCACGGCGTTGCGGACCTCCTGCAGGTCGACCTGGGAAACCACATCGAATGAAGGCATTTCGGGTCTCCTCCGTTTCTGCTGCCGGGTGCGGCACTGGCTGTTCCCAGGCGTGGCATCATTACACCATGCCGGTGACCCCCCGGTCCGCCCGGGCCCAATTGTTCGCCGCCCCGTAGCGGCTGCGCCCCTCCCGCCACCCTTGTGCCGCGTCCGCATCCCGTCAGGAGTCTTTCATGAGCAATAGCCTCGTTCAGCGCCACGAAAAGGTCTACGCCCCGGTGATTTCCTGGGACTCCGATGTCGAGGTGGTATCCGCAGAGGGCGCGTGGGTCACCGACATCGAGGGAGAGAAATATCTGGACTTCGCCTGCGGCATCTCAGTGGTCAACGCCGGGCACAACCACCCGGCCATCGTTGCCGCCGCCCGCGACCAGTTGGATCGAGTGTGGCACGCCGGGGGGGCGTTCCGCTACGACTCGCTGGTCACCGCCGCCGAGAAGGTGCTTTCCGTCACGCCGCCTTCGATCGACCGCATCTTTTTCATGAACTCGGGTGCGGAAGCGGTCGAGGCCTCGATGAAAATGGCCCGCAAGGTCACCGGCCGGCAGGGGATCGTCACCTTCCGGGGCGGCTTCCACGGACGCACCATGGGCTCGGTCACCTACACCACCTCCAAGGCCAAGTACCGCGAGGGCTACCACCCGCTGCTCCCTTCCACCTTCGTGACACCGTTCCCCCATCCGTTCCGCTGGGGGATGACTGAGGACGAGGCGACCGACTATGCGCTGCGCGAACTCGACATGAAGCTGAAGCACGAGATCAGCCCCCACGAAATCGCGGCGTTTCTCATCGAGCCGGTGCAGGGTGAGGGCGGCTACTACCCGGCGCCGCTCCGCTTCATGCAGCGGCTCCGGGAACTGACCACCGAACACGGCATCCTGCTGGTGTTCGACGAAGTGCAGACCGGGTTCGGGCGCACCGGCAAATGGTTTGCCTCGGAGCACTACGGACTCGAGCCAGACGTGATGGTGCTGGGCAAGGCCATCGCCAACGGACTGCCGTTGTCCGCAGTCGCCGCCCGGGACGCCATCATGTCGCAATGGGCCACGGGCTCCCATGGCACCACTTTTGGGGGCAACCCGGTGGCGTGCGCCGCGGCTGCGGCTACGGTCGATGTGCTCGCCGGCATGCTCCCCGGGGTGCCAGCCCTGTCGGAGCACGCTTTCACGCGATTCCGGGACATGAAGAAGAAGCACCGCACGATCGGCGACGTGCGCGGGTTTGGCCTCATGATCGGCATCGAGTTGGTGAAGCCGGGAGGGAATGAGCCCGACCCGGACGCGTACACCTTCCTTGCCGCCCACGCCCGTGACCTGCGAATGCTGATCCTCGATTGCGGACCGTACGCCAATGTGATCCGTTTCATCCCCCCGCTATGCGTGACGCAAGCCGAATTAGATCAGGGGATCGACATCGTCGAGGCTTCGCTCGCCGCCTACGAGAAGCGGTGATGTTGGGCGCGTTCTGGGGTGACCGGGGCGGACCCCCGGTCATCGCCTTCGGCGGCAACGCCCTGCTTCCCGACTCCGGAGATCCCGGCTCGGCGGAACGCAACGCTGTGGCCTTCGCCTCCGCGGTGATGCGGCTCATGCCCGGTGACACCGGAATCATCCTGGTGCACGGCAACGGACCGCAGGTGGGCAATGCCTTGCTCCGCAACGAGGCAGCGGCCGAAGAGGTACACGTATCTCCGCTCGATGTGTTGGTCGCCGACACGCAGGGGAGCATCGGTTACCTATTGGGCCGGTCGCTGCGCAATGCGATCGCCGCGGCGGGACGCGACATTGAGGTCGTCACCGTCGTCACCCAAGTCGTGGTGGATGCCGAGCACCCTTCGATGCAGAACCCCACCAAACCAGTGGGACCCTTCTACCCACCCAGCACCGGGATGTCCCTGGAGTATGAGCGCGGGTGGCGCATGGTCGACGTACCCAACAAGGGGATGCGTCGCGTCGTTCCGTCGCCGCCTCCTGAGGAGGTGGTGGAGATCGGTGCCGTGCGCGAACTGGCCGCCTCGGGTCGGATCGTGATCACCGGCGGTGGCGGCGGAATCCCGGTCACGCGCCGCGACGGTGCCCTGGTCGGAGTCGAAGGAGTGATCGACAAGGACCGCACCGCGTCGCTCGTGGCGCGCACTCTCGATGCTCGCGGCTTTGTGATCTTCACCGAAGTCGGCCACGCCTCACGCGCATTCGGCAAGCCCGACGAGCAGCCCTTGCTCGCGCTATCGGCCGCAGACGCTCAGCAACTCCTCGACGACGGAGAGTTTCCCGCCGGATCGATGGGCCCCAAGATCGAATCGTGCATTGCGTACGCCCGCGCCACCGGCCGCGCCGGGGTCATCACGAGTGTGGATGCGTTTCCGGAGGCCCTGATGGGGAGGGACGGGACGCGGGTGAGGGAGTAGGTCGGCTGGAGGCTTTGGGCGATGACTGTGCCGGCGGGTCAGGAAGCCGGACTCTGCTACAGGAGTTGCTCGAGGGCACTCACCCCGCCCGGCCCATCTGTCGCCCAGGCATCGACGCCGAGGTGGAGCGCTGCTTCGGGAGTGACCGGACCTCCACCAAGCAGGACCGGACCGAGCTCGGCGAGACGCAATGAACGGATCAGTTCGCTGGCGCTGTTCAGTGCGGTATCAGTGGTGACGCTCACGGCGATGACCACCACCGGCCCGGCACGCCGAGCCGAGTGAATGAAGTCGTTTACCGGGAGATCGCATCCGAGTTCGATGACTTCCCAACCCGCGGCACGCAGGTGGTCCGCGGCCATGCTCACCGGCAATGCATGGCGCTCCCCGGGCGGGGTGCCGATGACTACCCGCCCTCGAGGCCGACCGCGACGAACGAAGCGAGGCCCCAACCGGCCCAGGACTCGAGCGGCAGTCGTGGAGGCGCGATGTTCCTCGTCGATGGTCACCGCGCCACGCGCCCAGCTATCGCCGATGTCCCGCAGCGCGGGGGCCAGCAGCCGCTCGTATATCGCGGCGGGCTCGAGACCAGAACTCATCGCAGCCTCGACCACGCCCCAGGCTCCGGAGTGGTCACCGGCGATGAGGCGCGCCTCGAGGCGATCAGCCCACGGAGCCGGGCCGGCCGGAGTGGGACCGAAGACCAGGATCTCGAGATCGCTCACCAAGACTCGCCACTCCGCCCCCACCTTGGTGGCGGCCAGGCGCCCATGACGGACGTATTTGTAGGCCGTCATGTAGTGAACGCCGAGGCGGTCAGCGCACTCCCGGAGGGACAGGGTGTCCTCGTCCACGGGAGTCCCCGCCATTAAGTCTGACGGGTTGAATATTCGGTAGTGAACTCACCCCGCATCCGCCGGTAGCGCGTCGGGGCGTGTGCGAAACAGAATGTTTCGCGGTTGTAGCGGCTGAGCCGGGTCTCACATTGGAAATCGGCGCAAACGCGCTCGGCACCGTACGTCTTCGGCCTGCGCCGGGCTCGTCCTGCCGAGGTGGCACGCAACGTGTCTTGCATTCTCGAACTCCCCTCTAGGGGTCAGTGAGATGTCGGGAGGATCCCTTTCGGATCCCGCCTCTCACACATGCCTGACGATGCCGGTCGGCCCCGGGTTCCCGGGATCGCATGGCGCCATCTGGCAGGAGATACCTATCGGCACATCCCACTTAGCACTAAACGCCCGAACAGCGAGGTTTGTTCCGTTACGAGCCGCCTGCCACCACTTTCCCGCCAGATACCGCTGATCTTTGGGGTTGGCGGGCGAAGGGGGCTGGGCGAGGCCCTAGTCCTCGGATTTCGCGCTTTGGGACATCGCGGCGATCGCACTCACCACGTCCGCATTGGCCAGGGTCGTGATGTCACCCAACTGCCGTTGCTCGGAGATGTCGCGCAGCAGGCGTCGCATGATCTTCCCGGAACGGGTCTTGGGGAGGTCGTCGCTGAACACGATCGACTGGGGCCGGGCGATCGGGCTGATCTTCGCCGACACGAAGTCCCGTAGCTCCATGATCAGCGCCTGATCGCCGTTGATACCGGCGCGGAGCGTGACGAAAGCGGCGATCGCCTCACCAGTCAGGGCGTCGCTGCGCCCCACCACCGCCGCCTCGGCAACCGCGGGATGAGCCACCAGGGCCGACTCGATCTCGGTCGTGGAGAGGCGGTGGCCGGCGATGTTCATCACGTCATCGACCCGTCCCAGCAGCCAGAAGTAGCCCTCGTCGTCGCGCTTGCACCCGTCGCCGGCGAAGTACACCCCGGGATAGCGCGACCAGTAGGTGGAGACGTAGCGATCCGGATCGCCGTAGATGGTGCGCAGCATCGCCGGCCACGGCCGGGTCAGCACCAGGTATCCCCCTCCGCCCCGGGGCACGCTATTGCCCTCCTCGTCGAACACATCCGCGGCCACCCCGGGAAGTGGGAAGGTGGCCGAACCCGGCTTGGTGACCGTGACTCCGGGTAATGGGGCGATCATGATCGACCCGGTCTCGGTCTGCCACCACGTGTCGACGATCGGGCAACGCTCA
>JBKKBI010000101.1:0-27162 GCA_046714175.1 Acidimicrobiia bacterium
GATCTGGTGTCGCCGCTCCCGACCGCGACCCACGTCCTGATCCGCGCCGAACACGGCTTTACCGCCAACTTGCCGCTGGTCGACTTTGGTGCTGACGGCAACCTCTTCGCCTGGCGGTTTGGGGACGAGGAACTGGAGCCGGACCACGGGTGGCCGCTGCGCCTGGTCGTGCCCCATCTCTACTTCTGGAAGTCGGTGAAGTGGACCCGGGGATTCGACCTGCTCGACCGCGATCAACCCGGTTTCTGGGAGCGCAACGGGTACCACATGTACGGGGACCCGTTTCGGGAGCAGCGGTACTGGGGGGACTGAGGTGGGTGGTCGAGGAAACACTCCCCTCGGCAACGGCGATCTCACCCGGTCTTGGAGACTTCTTCCGCCCCGCGCAGCGCTCGCAGCGCGTTCTCGCCCAACACCCTGCGCACATCGTCCTCGTTCCACCCGCGGCCGAGCAGCTCTTCGGTGATCGCCGGGTAGCAGGAGACATCCTCAAGACCCACCGTAACCTGGTCGGTGCCGTCGAAGTCGCCGCCGATGCCGACATGGTCGACGCCACCGACGCGGGCGATGTGCTCGATGTGATCGACCACATCGCTGACCGTGCCCCGATCGATCTCGCGGGCGCCGAACAGCTTGCGCGAGGCCGCGGCGTATCCGGCTTCGTCGTCGGGGGCGAACTGGGCGCGTAACTTTCTGCCCTCCTCGAACATGCCGTGGGCCTGGCGGGCGGTCTCGGCGACCACGAATGCGGGCACGAAGGTCACCATGACTACGCCGCCACCGGCGGCGATCGACTCGATCACATCGTCTGGGACGTTGCGGGAATGCGGAGCCAGGGCATAGGCGCACGAGTGCGAGGCGATGATCGGAGCCCGGCTTGTGGCCACGGCGTGACGCATCGTGTCCGCCGAGACGTGAGACACGTCCACCAACATCCCCACCCGGTTCATCTCCTGCACCACTCTCCGCCCGAAGTCGGTCAGGCCGCCGTGACGGGATACATCCGTGGCCGAATCTGCCCACGAGATCGTGTCGGCATGGGTGAGGGTCATGTAGCGCACCCCACGCCGATGGAATTCGGCGATGGCGTCGAAGTCGCCCTCGATTGAGTAGCCCCCTTCGATGCCGATCATTCCGGCGAGTCGTCCCGAGGCGCGAATGGTGGCGGCGGTTGCGGCATCGGGGGCGAGTGCGGTCCACTCCGGAGCCAACGCGGTCATCTCCTCGACCAAGTCGATCTGGCGATGAGTCTCGGTCCGCGGCGACCTACTCCACGGCGGCACGTAGACCGACCAGAACTGCACCCCCACCCCGCCCTGCCGCATCCGGGGAAAGTCGGTGTGATATCCGTCGAGATTGCCGCGGGGATCGGCGGTGACCAAAGAACCTGCGGCGCGGGTCCGGATCTCCCAAGGCAGATCGTTATGGCCGTCGACCACCGGCAGGCTGTCGTGAATGTGTCGGGCGAGATCGGCGGTGGTCAATGGCGCTCCACGATGAAGGCACGCACCAGATGGGTGGCGATGCGTCCCTGGTCGGGGACCACCCCGATCCCGGGCGCATCCCAGGGGGTGATGGTTCCGCCAACAAAGCGGGGGTAGTCGGCGAGAGGATCCTTCAGATACTCCTCGGGCGGGCCGGCCTCCGCATCGGACACACCATCCAGGGTGGCGAAGGCGAGGACGTGGTGGCGGCCGATGGCGGTGTCGAAGGTGCCACCCGCCTTCACCGCCACGCCGGCGTCGCGGCAGCGCCGCAGAATCGACAGGGCGGTGTCGTAACCGAGGCGCATCAGCTTCAGCGAGAGCACATCGGCGGCACCGACCGACAGCACCCGATCGGCGTCGGCGACGCTGCGCAGGTCCTCGTCCACACACACGAGTGCCACCATTCGCTCCCGGAGTCGGGCGCAACCGGCCAGGTCGCCCGGGGGCAGGGGTTGCTCGATGAGGTCGACACCGAGCCGGTCGAGGCCAGAGAACACCGAATCGTCGCTGTCGACATAGGCGCCGTTGGCATCCACCGAGATCGCCAGGTCGGGGAAGGCGGCCCGTACCGCAGCTACGGGGACCAGGTCGCGGCCCGGCTGGATCTTCATCTTTATCCTGGTGGCGCCGGCGCGTACCGCGGCACCGACTGCGGCCACCGCGTTGTCGGTGTCTTCCGACAGCCCGAGGCTGACACGAGCCGGTACGGGACGAACCGCCCCGCCGAGTGCCTGGCACAGGGGCAAGCCGCGGGTGCGGGCATCGTGGTCGCGCCGCGCAGCCTGGACCGCGGCCGCGGCCAGGGGTTGGCCGGCCGCGCCGTCGGGGTCGCCCTTCGCCAGCGAGTCCCACGCCTCATCGATGGTGCCCCATCGCCCCGAAGGAAAGGCCGCCGCCTCCCCCCAGCCGATGACCCCGTCACTCTCGTAACCCACGACGACCGAGCGCCGCGAGGGATAGGTGCCGTCGGCGGTGTGGAGCGGAGTGCGGAACTCCAACTCCACATCGGAGAGATGCAGCCGGATCACCGGGGCCCGGGGGCCGCCGCCATCTCGCGCAACACCATGTGGAGGATGCCTCCGTGGCGGAGGTACTCGACCTCCACCGGGGTATCGACGCGGGCAATCGTGGGCACGCTCATGGCCGACCCGTCGGCGCGATGGGCGGTCACCGCGATGCCAGCGCGGGTGGTGAGGTTGTCACCGACCTCGATGTCGAACACCTCGGTGCCGTCGAGGCCATAGGTACCGGCGTCGTGGCCGGGCAGAAATGTTAGGGGGAGGATCCCCATCATCACGAGGTTGGAGCGATGGATGCGCTCGAACGACTCGGCGATGACGGCGCGCACGCCGAGGAGGAAGGCGCCTTTTGCCGCCCAGTCACGCGACGAACCCATGCCGTAGTCCTTGCCACCGATCACGATGAGCGGGGTGCCGGCGGCGCGATACGACATGGCGGCGTCGTAAACCGGCTTCACCACTCCGTCGGTGAAGTCGGTGGTGACACCACCCTCAGTCCCGGGGGCGAGCCGGTTCTTGATGCGCACGTTGGCAAAAGTGCCCCGGGTCATCACCCGGTCGTTGCCGCGCCGAGCTCCGTACGAGTTGAACTGGCCTTTGGCCACGCCGAGTCCGAGGAGGTAACGGCCGGCCGGGGAGTCGGGGGAGATCGAGCCGGCAGGGCTGATGTGATCTGTCGTCACCGAGTCGCCGAGGAACAGCAAAGCGCGAGCACCGGTAATGGGAGCGATCGGGACAGGCTGGGGCGAGAGGTCGAGGAAGAACGGCGGTTCCTGGATGTAGGTGCTGTCATCCCGCCACTGGTACAGGTCGCTGCCCGGCACCTCGATCGCCCGCCACTCATCGGAACCGGTGAACACATCGGCGTACTGGCGGCGGAACCCGGCGTCGGTGACGGTCTTGGTCACGATTGCGGCGATCTCGTCCTGGGTGGGCCACAGATCACGCAGGTAGACGGACTCCCCGTGCTGGTCGACACCGAGCGGGTCGGTGGTGAGGTCGATGTCGACGGTCCCGGCGATCGCATAGGCGACCACCAACGGGGGCGAGGCGAGGAAGTTGGCCCGCACCTCGGGGGAGATGCGACCCTCGAAGTTGCGGTTGCCCGAAAGCACCGAGGCCACCACCAGGTGGCGGGCGTGGATGGCGGCGCTGATCGGGTCGGGCAGCGGTCCCGAATTGCCGATGCAGGTGGTGCAGCCGTATCCGACGACATGGAAACCGAGCGCTTCCAGATCACCCATGAGGCCGGCGCTCTCCAGATACTCGGTCACGACCTTGGATCCGGGAGCCAGAGAGGTCTTCACCCAGGGCTTGCGCTCCAGTCCCCGCTCCCGCGCCTTGCGGGCCACCAGGCCGGCGCCGATCATGACCGAAGGATTGGAGGTGTTGGTGCACGAGGTGATGGCGGCGATGACGACGTCGCCATGACGGAGCCGAACGTCGAGTCGCTCCCCGTCCAGCACCTTCTCATCGATCGATCCCGGCCCGCGCTCGGCGATCGCCAGGTCGAGTTCCTTGCGCCAGACCTCGGGGACGTCGCCGAGGTCGATGCGATCCTGGGGGCGCCGCGGTCCGGCTACCGCGGGCATGATCGACGCCAGGTCCAACTCCATCGTCGCGGAGTAGCTGACCTCCCGCGCCTCGTCACGCCACATGCCCTGCAGGCGGTAGTAATGCTCCACTGCCTCCACGAGTGCCGGCTCGCGGCCGGTGAGCCGCAGGTAGGCCGTGGTTTGATCGTCGACGGGGAAGAACCCGACGGTGGCGCCGTACTCCGGGGCCATGTTGGCGATCGTGGCCCGGTTCGCCACCGGCATGTCTGCCAGGCCGGGGCCGTAGAACTCGACGAACTTCCCGACCACCCCGTGGCTGCGCAGCATCTCGGTCACACGGAGCACCATGTCGGTAGCGGTGGTGCCGTCGGGGAGCTGGCCGGCGAGGCGGAAGCCGACCACTTCGGGGAGGAGCATCACGATCGGACGCCCCACCATCGCCGCCTCGGCCTCGATCCCTCCCACGCCCCAGCCCAGCACCCCGAGGCCGTTGATCATCGTGGTGTGCGAGTCGGTCCCCACCAGGGAGTCGGGGAAGACACGGCCATCTTCATCCCACAGAACCTTGGCGAGGTACTCCAGGTTGACCTGGTGCACGATCCCGGTGGCGGGGGGCACGACCCGAAAACGGCTGAAGGCGCTCTGGCCCCACTTGAGAAACTCGTAGCGCTCCCGGTTGCGGTCGAACTCGTGCGTGCTGTTGATCTGCAGTGCCTGCGATGAGTTGAAGGCGTCGACCTGGACCGAGTGGTCGATGACCAGATCGCACTGCACCAGGGGATTCACCTGACGGGCCCGCATCGGGTCGCCGGTCATCCGCACCATCGCGGCCCGCATCGCCGCCAGGTCGACCACCACCGGGACCCCGGTGAAATCCTGCAGTACGACGCGTCCCGGGCGGAACGCCACCTCGGTCTCGGCCACCTTGGTGGCGTCGTATTGGGTCAGGGCGAGGACATCCTCGTCGCGCACCACATGGCCATCGTGGGTGCGCAGGACGGCCTCGAGGAGCACCTTGATCGAGTAGGGCAAGGCATCGACGTCGCCGTGGGAGCGCAGGGCATCGAGCCGAAAGATCTCCCGGGGCCCGAGGGGGGTATCGATCGTGCTGCGCGCACCAAATTGGTCGGGCATCTCGGCTCAAGTGTACGGGCGCCACCGGTGCCAGTTACCAGTTGCCCGTTGTTGGTCTGAAGTCAGACCGGTAACCAGAAACCGCCGACCTCTTTGCCCGCGCCCCGGTGAACGGGTTCGCCCACTAGCCTGGCGCAAATGACCGGCACCACCATCACCGTCATCGCCATCGGGGTTCTGGTACTTCTCGTCGTCGTCATCTACAACCGATTGGTCCGGTTGCGCAATCGGACCCAGAACGCCTGGGCGCAGGTCGACGTCCAGTTGAAGCGCCGCTACGACCTGATCCCCAACCTGGTGGAGACGGTCAAGGGGTATGCGTCGCACGAGCGGGCAACTTTCGAAGAGGTGGTGAAGGCGCGTACCGCCGCCCAGGACGCGACCGGGATCGCGGACCAGGCCGTCGCCGAAAACATGCTCACCGGGGCGCTGCGCCGCCTCTTCGCGCTCGCCGAGGCCTACCCCGAGTTGCGGGCCAGCGAGAACTTCCAGCAGTTGCAGGGGGAGCTGGCGGAGACCGAGAACAAGATCTCCGTCGCCCGGCAGATCTACAACGACACGGCTCTCACCTACAACAACGCGGTGCAAACCGTCCCTTCGAATCTGGTGGCGGGCATCTTCGGCTTCCGCACCCGGGAGTACTTCGAGATCGAGGACGATGCGCGCAGCGCCCCCGAGGTGCGGTTCTGAGCACCGCTCGGGGTCGGCGCCGGCTGGTGATGACTGGACGCGTCGCCACCGTCGCCGCGTTGGCGGCCGCGGTGCTCGCCTTGTGGGCGCCTCCAGCGTTCGCCAAGTCATATCACATCGCCGCGGCGCGGGTGCACGTCGTCATCCTGGCCGACGGCTCCCTGCAGGTCACAGAGAGCATCACGTTCGACTTCGACGGATCCTTCTCCGGCGCCTACCGCGACATCCCGGTGCGGACCGGAGAGGTGGTCGGGTCGATCCAGGTGTCCGAGGGTGGACTCGCGTTCGCGCCCGGGGCTCCGACCGAGCTCGGATCCTCCGGCACCCCCAACACCTTCGGCACTGTCTCGCTCGGCGACCGGATGCGCGTGGTGTGGCACTACCAGGCGGTGAGCGAGTTGCGCACGTTCACCATCACCTACCGCATGACTGGTCTGGCTATCGCCTACGACGATGTCGTCGATGTCAACCTGCAGGTGTGGGGCGACGAGTGGTCGGTGAATCTTGACCAGATCGAGGCCGCGATGGTGGTTCCGGGGGACCCGGTACCGGGCACCGTGCTGGTCTTTGGCCACCCGGCATCAGTACAGGGTTTCACCGAGTTCGATGTCGATGGCGTGACGCCGCGTCTCTACGCGGTGAACGTCGCCCCTGCGACCTTCGTCGAGATGCGGGTGGTCTTTCCGCGCAGCATGCTCGACTCGACGGCCGGGGCCACGGCGCGCGCCGGCGATGGTCTGCAAGGAATCCTCGCCGATGAGGAAGCCGAGATCGCCCGCGGCGAGTCCGAGGCAGCGGACAAGGCGGCCGTGGGACGTTCGTTCCTCGCCTCGCTCCTTCTCCTGATCCCGATCCCCTTTGCTCTGATCTGGGGCTACTTCCGCTTCGGCACCGAGCCCCGAGTGGACTATGACCGCGAGTACGAGCAGGAGCCGCCATCGGATCACAACCCGGCGATGATCGCCTCGCTGGTGTCGCAGGGCCGCGCCGACGAGGCTTCGTTCACGGCCACTCTTTTCGACCTGATCCGGCGCGGGGTTTTCACCGCCGAGCCGGTGAGCTTCGAGCGCAAGACGTGGGCGGGTCTGGTGCGGGACCAGATCTCCGATCTACAGATCGGCCTCGGCGACACCGAGGTGCAACTCAATGAGTACGAGCGCAACGTCGTCACCATTCTCGGCCGAGTTCTCGAGGATGGACCGCAGCCGCTGCACGAGTTTCGCAAGCACATCCGCGACGACGCCGCCGCCAACGCCGCCACCTACCAGTCGTTCAAGAAGTCGGTGAGTGCCGCCACCGAATCGTCCGGACTGTTGGACCTGTCGGGTCGCATCAAGGGGCCATTCGTGCTGGTGGCGATTGCCGTGGTGCTGGCCGGTCTCGCCTGGCTGGTCGGGCCGGCACTCGTCCGGGCGGTCACGGGAGCCGCCAACGAGGAAGCCTTCCGCGCCGGGGTGGTGGCGGTGTCGATCTTCGCGGTCTTGATCTATAGCGGCATGGCGGCATTCCGGCGGGTTTGGGTGCGGCGGTCTCGGGAGGGAGCACTGCTGGCGGCGCGTTGGGGAGCGTTCCGCCGTTACCTGGAGGACTTCTCGCGCATCGAGGAGGCGCCACCACTGTCGCTGGCGCTTTGGGAGCGATACCTGGTGTACGGGATCGCCCTCGGGGTCGCCGAAGACGTGTTGGAGGCGGCCAAGTTGCGTGCTCCCGCCAGCGTCGCTGCCGATAGCAACCTCTACTGGTACGGGAATCACGGCTTCGGGGGGCACTCCAGCAATGCGATTTCGGGAATCGAACGCGCCCTCAACGGAGCCTTCTCGGCGCCGTCGTCGGGGGGCGGGGGAGGATTCTCCGGTGGTGGTGGCGGCGGGGGCGGGGGCGGCGGCGGCGGAGCCTGGTGAGTTCGGGTGCCCGGTACCATCGCCCACCCGATCTGAGGTCGCGATGCCCGATCCCCTCACCGAGACCGTCGGCGCCGTCGTCGATCCCTACCTGCGTCGGCCGATCGGCATCCTGGGAATGGTCGATGCGGTGAGCAGCGCCGCCGGGGCGGCTCACATCGGCCTCCGGGTCCCGGCGCCGGGTTGGCATTCCGCACCTGTTGTGGACGCGATCCGCGCCGCCGTCGCCGGCGTGGGCCTGGAGCGCGGTGAGGTCGAGGTGGCGTTCATGGACGACGCGGCCCGGGCCGCGCTCGCCGAGCAGTTGCGCCGCGACCGGCCCAAGATGCCCGGAGGACAGGGTTCCCGCACCCGTGTGATCGCGGTCGCCTCCGGCAAGGGAGGGGTGGGCAAGTCCTCGGTGACGGCCAACCTCGCCGTCGCTTTGACCCGCTCCGGGCACGATGTCGCCGTGGTGGACGCCGACGTCTGGGGCTACTCGATCCCCCGAATGCTCGGGATCGAGCATCCCCCACAGGCGGTGGACACGATGATCGTGCCGTCGAGCGCCCACGGGGTGCGGGCGATTTCGATGGACTTCTTCGTGCCGGTCGACGAGGCAGTGGTGTGGCGGGGACCAATGCTGCACAAGGCATTGGAACAGTTCCTCGGCGACGTCTTCTGGGACGAACCCGAATTCCTGCTCATCGACATGCCCCCAGGCACTGGGGACGTCGCCATTTCGATGTCGCAATTTCTTCCCCGCTCCCAGACAGTGGTCGTGACCACGCCGCAACTGACCGCGCAGCGGGTTGCCAAGCGCGCCGCCGGCATGGCCAAGAAGGTCAATCAGGAGATCCTCGGCGTGATCGAGAACATGTCTTGGTTCACCGGCGACGACGGCAGGCGCTACGAGATCTTCGGGTCCGGTGGGGGAGAGGCCCTCGCCACCGAACTCGAGGTGCCGCTGCTGGGTTCCATCCCGCTCCTGCCCGCGATGCGCCGCGGCGCCGACGACGGGATCCCGGTGGCACTCGCCGCCCCCGGCTCGGAAGCGGCCAACGCCTTCGATGCGATCGCCGAGCGCGTCATCGAGTTGCGGCCACGGGTGCGATCGCATCCTGATCTGGTGATTCGGTAGCGAGCGGGCCGTTCGCGGCTGGCCGCATGGTCTTCGCCGCGTCGTCCTCGCCCATCACTCGCAATCCGCAGCGGTCGCTCTCTGGCGGTGGGGCTCTACCATTCCCCCATGAGCACCAAGGTCAAAATCGGTTTGACGCATGCGGGGCGCGAGGTGGAGGTCGAGGTCGAGGATGCCGAAGCCTTCATGCGTGAGTTCGAAGCCGCCGTGTCCGGTTCGCAGAAGCTGTGGTGGGTCACCGACCAGGCCGGTTATCGCCACGGGTTGATGGTGGATCGTGTCGCCTACGTCGAAGTGGCGCCGGATCGCGATCGAACCATCGGTTTCGGTTAGGCGCCGTCAGCCCGGCTCAGGAAGCGCGGCGGCGGCGCTCCGCCAACCAGCGCTTGCGCAGGCGGCGACGGTCGTCCTCGGCGTAACCACCCCACACCCCAGCCTCCTGGTTGGTCTCCAGGGCGTAGTTGAGGCACTCCTCGCGGACTGAGCACTGGGCGCAGATGGCGCGGGCCAGGTCGATCTGCTCCACGGCCGGACCGGTGGTCCCGATGGGGAAGAAAAGGCTGGGATCTGAGTCACGGCAGGCTGCAAGTTCCCGCCAATCGGTGATCGTCAACATTGTCCGGAGCCCTCCCGACCCCCTGGCCTGTGAATGTGAAACCTTTCACAAGGTCGGGGGCAATTTAGGCCGGAGCGCCGCCGTGGTCAAGGGGTTTCTAGGTCCTGGTTGCCCCGGGAACGGCCGGAAACCAGGTTCGGTGGCCCTAATCTGCCTCCACCATGCCTATCCATGAGGAATTGGCCGCAGAACTCAAAGACGCCATGCGCCAGAAGGACCGGCGGCGGCTGGACGTGATTCGCCAGGTCGAAACCGAGGTTTCGCGAGCCAAGTCGGAGCCAGGGTTCACCGGCGAGGTCGACGACGACCTGTACACCCGGGTGATCGCCGCCTACATCAAGAAGATGGACAAGGCCCGGGAGGAATTCGCCCTGGCCGGGGAGCGCGGCAAGGACGCGGTCGAAAAGCTCGGCTTCGAGATCGAGTATCTGTCCCGGTGGGGTCCCCAGGGAGCCGACGATGCCGCGGTACGCGAGGTGATCCGGGTGGCGCTCATGGAGTTGCGAGCGGACGACCCCAAGCAAGCGGGTCAGGTGATCGGCCACATCATGAAGAACGGCCCCAAGGGCCTCGACGGTGCCCAGGTGAGCCGTCTCGTCCGGGAGGCGCTGGGGCCTGAGTGAGCCTCCCCCGGTACGAGCCGATGCTGGCCACGCAGTGGCCCCGCCCCTTCACCGCACCGGGGTGGTGGTTCGAGCCGAAGTGGGATGGCATTCGCGGCATCCTCTCCTGGGACGGTCCCCGGATCACGATCCATACCCGCACCGGCGCCGAGGTGGCAGCGCGCTATCCCGAGTTGCGGCCACCCCGGTCTCTGCCGCACGGCATCCTCGACGGCGAGGTGGTGGTGCTCGAAGGCGAGCGAGCATCGTTCGAGCGCTTACAACAGCGCAGCGCGCTCAGCCCCGCCGGTCTCCGCGATCATCCCGTCACCTTCGTCGCCTTCGATCTGCTCCACGATGACATCGGGTCCCTGGTGGAGCGTCCGATCGAGGAGCGCCGCGCCGCGCTTGACGCCATCGGGCTGGCGGCACCCTTCCTGGTGCCCGTGGTGCAAGCGGACGGCGACGATCTGTGGGCTCGGGTGACGGAGCTCGACCTCGAAGGGATGGTGGCGAAGCAGGCCGGCAGCCCCTACCGGCCCGGGGTCCGTTCGGCCGATTGGCGCAAGGTGGCCCATCTCCACACCGTGCGCGCGGTGGTCGCCGGGTTCACGCCCGGCGAGGGGGGCCGCAGCCACACCTTCGGGGCGTTGGTGTTGGGTCTGTGGTCCGGTGACCGGCTGCGCTGGATCGGCAACGTCGGCACTGGCTTCAGCGATCGCGAGGTGACGGCGGTGCGCGCCGCCCTCGATGAAATGACCCGCTCCGAACCTGCCCTTCATGCCGACGCCGAGCTTTCCAAGATGACTGCGGTCGAACCGGTGCTGGTGGCGGCCGTCGAGTACCGCAACTGGACCACCGCCGGTCGGATCCGTCACCCCCGCTTCAAGGGGTTTACCGACGACGACCCGGCCCAGGTGACCTGGGAGAGGGAAGGACCGAGCTGAGTCGTCATCAGCCGTTTGCCCGTCGCCCCCGTCCCGCGCTCGCCAGGTAGCCTGCGCCGATGGCTGTCACAGGGGCTCCGAGTCGGATCACGCTTGGGGCGTTCGGGCTGTTGGTGCTCATCGGCGGGTTCAACTTCGTTGCGGTGAGATTCTCCAACCGCGAACTCGATCCACTCTTCGGTGCCGGGGTCCGCTTCGGAATCGCCGCCGTCGTCCTGCTCGTCTGGGCGTTGGTGGTTCGGGCCGCGTTGCCGCGAGGCCAGCAGTTGACGGTCGCCATCGCCTACGGGGTCCTCACCTTCACTTTCGGATATGCGCTGGCCTATTGGGCACTGCAGGAGTTGCCGGCAGGTCTCGGTGCCGTGGTGTTCGGGGCGTCGCCGCTCCTCACAGTGCTGCTGGCGGCGGCGCATCGTTTGGAGCGGATCAGCGTGCGCGGCATTGGTGCCGCCCTCCTCGCGGTGGCGGGGATCGTGATCCTGGCCGATCCCGGCGGAGGTGACGTGCAGGTCGCCCGCCTGGCGGCGGTCGTGGGTGCCGCGCTCGCCGCCGCGGAGAGCGCGGTGCTGCTCAAGATGGTGCCGCCGGCGGCTCCGATCGCCACCAACGGCGTGGCGATGGCCGTAGGCGCTTTTGGGCTGCTGACTTGGTCGGCACTCGGTGGCGATGCCTGGGTGGTACCGGGCGAGACCGCCACCTGGGTGGCGGTGCTGTACCTGGCGATTCCCGGCTCCGTGGGGCTGTTCGCTCTCTACCTGTTCGTCCTGGCGCGGTGGACGGTGTCGGCGTCGTCGTACATGGCGGCGCTGATGCCGGTGGTGGCGATGCTGGGCGGTGCACTGATTCTCGATGAAGCGATAACGCTCAACGGCGTGATCGGCGGCGCGGTAGTCATCGCCGCGGTGTACGTGGGCGCGCTACGGGGGTCATCGGACCGCGTCATCAGTCAGTCGGCGCTCGACTCATGACCTAGGACTGGTTCAGCCTGCCTTGCGCTTCGCCTTGGTCGCTTCGACGCTGGCCTTGAGCGCCTCCATCAAGTCGACCACCCCGGTGGGTTGCGGGGTCGCAGTGGCCACGATCTCTTGGCCATCCATCTTGCGCTTGGCCAGTTCCTCCACCGCCTGACGGGAATCGTCCACCCATTGGGTCGGGTCGAATGGTGCGGTGAGGTTGTCGATGATCATGCCCGCCATCCGGAGCTCCTCGGGGCGCACCTCCACCTCTTCGGTCAATTCCTCGAAGTCAGGTTCCCGGATCTCGTCCGGCCAGTACATCGTCTCCATCACGATCACGCCGTCGTCGGCCCGCAGCGTCGCCGGATACTCGCGATCCCGGATCGCCACCCGGGCCAGGCCGACCATGCCGCGCTCCTTGAGCGCCGAGGCGAGGATGCGGTACGCCTTGGTCCCCGTCTTCTCCGGTGCCAGGTAGTAGGCAGAGCGGTAATAGATCGGGTCGATCTCTGCGGCTTGGACGAATTGCACCACATCGACCATCCCCGAGCCCTTGGCCTTCAGCGCGGCCTCGAGTTCGTCGTCGGTGAACACGACATAGCGATCCTTCTCGAACTCGTATCCCTTGACGATCTCCTCGAACGGGACCTCGGTCCCGTCGCTTTCCGCCACCCGCTTGTACTTGATGCGGGCGTGGTCTCCGGACCGCAGCTGGCGGAACTTGGGTCGAAGGTCGTCGGTGGCGGTGTACAGCGCCACCGGGATGGTGACCAGTCCGAAAGAGATGGCGCCTTTCCAGATGGGACGCATTGAAGGCTCATGTTAGGTATCCGACTTCCCCCAGTCAGGCGACCGTCGCTTCCCCACACCCGCACCCCGCTACCCTGCCGCCACGCTCCGAGACCACCCGTGAACCCCCCGATTGCCCGCTCGACAACCGACGACGCTGCCCGCCACGGCCTCGCCTACGCGGTCTGGCCGGCCGACCTCGCCACCCCCGTGCGCCTTTTCCTGGCGCTGCGTGCCGCCGGCCACCAGGTTTGCCTCCTTGAGTCCGTCGAGGGCCCCGCCCGTCTCGCCCGCTACTCCTTCGTCGGCGTCGATCCGGTGGCCCGCTTCCGTGGCGGACCACTCGGGAGCGTCCTTTCGACCGCCGCAGGCGAGCGGAGGCTTGACGGTCCCGTGCACGCCGCGCTCCGAGCGGCCGCCGGCAAGCCAGGGCTCCAGCCGCCGCGCGGGCTCCCACCCTTTCTCGGCGGCTGGATCGGCTGGTTCGCCTACGAATGGTCGTCGAGCCTTGAGCACCGCGTTCCGCGCGCAGCGCGCGATCCCTGGAACGTCCCCGACGCGACCTTCGACCTCTATGAGGATGTCGTTGCCTTCGACCACGCGGCGCAGCGACTTTTCTTCGTCACACGCTGCGCCGCGCCGGGAGATCTCGCGGCCGCGCAGGAGAAGCTCGACGCTTTGGCGCAGGACGCATTCGGCTCCGGGGCGGAACGCCCGGCTCAGAGCGGCGACCTGCGCCTGCGTGGCGGCTTCCAGCCCTGCACCGAGCCCGCCGAGTACGAGCGCGGCGTCGCCGCCCTACGCACCGCGATCTCCCACGGCGACATCTATCAGGGCGTGCTCTCCCAGCGCTTTGAGCAGCGTTTCGAAGGCGATCCCTTCACCCTCTACCGTGTCCTCCGCCTCGCCAACCCTTCGCCGCACATGTTCTTTTTCGAGGCCGACGGACTCACACTCGTCGGTTCCTCGCCTGAGCGCCTCGTATCGGTGCAGTCCGGGCGCGCCGAGAATCGACCCATCGCGGGGACGCGCCCGCGCTCGGATGACCCCGGGGAGGACGAGCGCCTAGCACGCGAGCTCCGCGGCGACGCCAAGGAGCGTGCCGAGCACGACATGCTCGTCGACCTGGCGCGGAACGACCTGGGCCGCATCGCGCGCATCGGCTCCGTGCGCGTGAAGGAGCACGCCGTCCTCGAGCGCTTTGCGCGGGTTCAGCACCTTGTCTCCCGCGTCGAGTGTGACCTCGCTTCCGGCCGTGACGCGCTCGATGTACTCGCGGCCTCCTTCCCGGCCGGCACCGTCTCTGGCGCGCCCAAGGTGCGCGCCATGGAGCTCATCGCCGGCCTGGAGCAAGACACCAGGGGACCCTACGCGGGCGCCTTCGGGTACCTCGACCGCGCGGGGAATATCGACACCGCGCTCATCATCCGCAGCTTTGTCGCCCGCGACGGCGTCCTCTCCGTGCAGGCGGGCGCGGGCATCGTGTGGGATTCCGACCCCGTCCGCGAGCGCGAGGAGACGCTCCACAAGGCGCGCGCACTCTTCGAGGCGGCGGCCCAGGCGGATTCGGAGGCGTTTCGCGGAGACGGGAAGACAGCACGATGATCCTGCTCCTCGACAACTACGACTCGTTCACATTCAACCTCTACCAGGCGATGGCCGCCCTCGGCGCCGAGGTTCAGGTCCACCGCAACGACGCGCTCACAGTCGAGGGCGCCATCGCGCTCCGACCCGGCGCGATCGTCCTCTCGCCCGGACCGGGACGGCCCGCAGAGGCGGGCATCCAGCCCGAGCTCCTGCTGCGCGCGCCAGACGATCTCCCGATCCTCGGCGTGTGCCTCGGGCACCAGGGCCTCGTCGAGCGCTATGGCGGAACGCTCGAACGCGATCCCGCGCCGACGCACGGCAAGGCCTCCCTCGTCCATCACGACGGGGACGAGCTCTTTCGTGACCTGCCGAATCCATTCCGCGCCGGTCGTTACCATTCGCTGCGCGCGGTGCGCGACACGCTGCCGGCGGAGCTGCGGCTGACCGCATGGACGTCCGAAGGACTCGTGATGGCCGTTCGCCACGTGGCGCTCCCGCGTTTCGGCGTGCAGTTCCATCCCGAGTCGATCCTGTCGCCACAGGGCGAACGGATACTGGCGCGCTTTCTGGAGACGGCCGGCGAGCCGGTCGCGGGCCGATGAAGCTCGCGGCTGCCGCAGAGCGCGTGCGCGCGGGCGACTCGCTTTCGCGCGCCGAGGCGGGCGCCGTCTTCTCCGGGGCACTGGTCGGGGGATTCGATGCAGCGTTGCTCACCGATCTTTTGCGCGGGCTCGCCACGCGCGGAGAGACGTTCGTGGAGATCGCCGGCGGCGCGGACGCGCTCCGAGGGGCGATGGTTCCCTTCCGGCACGATCATCCCGACGCGATCGACACCTGTGGCACCGGCGGCGACGGACGCGGCACGTTCAACATTTCGACCGCCGCGGCGATCGTTGCTGCCGCCGCCGGCGCAAAGGTGATCAAACACGGGAACCGTAGCCAGTCGTCGCTCTGCGGCAGCGCCGACGTGCTCGAGGCGGCCGGGATCCCGCTCGAGATCTCTCCCGAGAGCGCCCGCATCGTCCTCGACCGCGTCGGGATCACATTCCTGTTCGCGCCGGCATACCATCCCGCGTTGCGCCACGCGGCGCCCGTCCGTCGGGCGATCGGGAGCCGCACGATCTTCAACTTCCTCGGGCCCCTGGCGAACCCGGGAGGAGTGAAGCGGCAGCTCATCGGCGTCCCCGAGGAGCGGCGGGTTAGAGAGATCGCTGCCGCGCTGGCGGAACTCGGCCACGAGCGGGGGTATGTTGTCCACGGCGCGGGCGGCGCGGACGAGCTGACTCTGGCAGGGCGGAATTACGTTGAGCCGATCGGTAACGCGCCGCGAGAGCGCTTCGATGCGGAGCCGCTCGGACTCGCCCGCGCCGAGGTTGGGGCGTTGGTGGGCGGTGATACCGGGGAGAACCTTCGCCTCCTCCGCTCGGTGCTCGACGGCCAGCCTTCAGCGCATCTTGACGCCGTGATCCTAAACACCGCGGCGGCACTCGTCGTGGCTGGGATCGCGGAGAGCGCGCTCGAAGGGGCCCGTCAGGCCGGGGAGGCCGTCGCCAGCGGCCGCGCCCGGGAGAAGCTGACGCACTGGGTGGAGGCCGCCCGGGAGAGGGCGTCTTGAGCGCTACCAAGCTCGACTTGATTGTCGCGGACGTCCGGCGGCGCGCCGCGGAACGGCGGCGGTCGCAGCCGCTTGAGCGGTTGAGAGAACTCGTGGGCGAGGACTCCCGGCGCCGCGAGCGCTTTCTGGCTGGCTTCCGCAAGGGCGAGCTCGGGTTCATCGCGGAGATGAAGAGGCGCTCGCCGTCCGCGGGGACGCTCATCCCCAACGGCGAGGATCCGCGCTCGCCGCTGCCGACGCGGACGCCGCCGGGGCCGCGCTGGTTCTCGGTTGCCGACGCTTACCGGAAGGGAGGCGCGGCGGCGATCTCGGTCCTCACCGAGGAGGATCACTTCGCGGGGTCGCTCGATGACCTGCGCGCGGTCGAGTTCACGAAACTGCCGAGGTTGCGCAAGGACTTCATCGTCGACGAGGCGATGCTGTGGGAGAGCTGTCTGTACGGAGCGGACGCGGTGCTGCTTCTGCCCGCGATCCTCGCGCCGAGGGAGCTGGCGATCCTGCGCAACATTGCCCGTGACCTGGGACTAGCGGTGCTTCTCGAGGTCCACGACGAGCGCGAACTCGACCTGGCGGTTCCGCTCGAGCCCGAGCTGCTCGGTGTCAACGCGCGTGACCTCACGACTCTCCAGGTCGACCTTGCCACCGTCGAGCGGCTGTTGCCCAAGGTGCCGCAAGGCCCGATCAAGGTCGCCGAAAGCGGAATCAGGGGCATCGATGACCTCAAGCGCGTCCGGGCCGCGGGTGCGGAGGCAGTACTCGTCGGCGAGACTCTCGTGCGTTCCGACGATCCAGAGGGCACGCTGCGGGAATGGAAGGCGGCGATCGGTGGCTGATCAGCTCCTACCTCGCGTCAAGGTGTGCGGCGTGCGCTCGGTCGCTGACTTGGGTTTCGACATGGGCGAGTATCCGGACGCCGTAGGCCTCGTGCTTTCGCCCGGCTCGCCGCGCTTCCTCGATGCCAATGCGGCCGCGGCCCTCGCTCGCGAGCTCCCGAAGGGCGTTCTGCGCGTCGCCGTTATGGTCGACGCCGCTCCGGGCGAGGTCCCGAAGTGGGCCGACCTCGTGCAGCTCTGCGGCGACGAGGCGCCCGAGGTCTGGCGGGACTTCCGCATACCGATCCTGCGGCGCGTGCCGGCGGCAGAAGGCGCGGAGGAGGTCATCGAAAGCTGGCGCGGCATCGCGGCTGGCTTCGTACTCGAGCACCCGTCCTCGCCGGGCGGGAGCGGGCAGGCGATCGACATCGCCCTGGCGTCGCAGCTGGCCCGGCTCGGGCCGTGTCTACTCGCGGGCGGCCTCGACGCGCAGAACGTTGCCGACCGCATCGCGATCGTACGGCCCGCGGGCGTCGACGCGAGCTCGAGGCTCGAATCCTCTCTCGGGCTGAAGGATCCCGCGCTCGTCGCCGCGTTCGTCGGTGCAGCGCGAGCGGCGTTCGCGGGTAGCGGCCGCTTCGGCCGTTTCGGCGGCGCCTACGCGCCAGAGACGCTGATGGCGCCGCTCGCCGAGCTCGCGATGGCCTGGGAACGTTCGACCTCCGACCCGAGCTTCCAGAGCGAGCTCGCCTTGCTTCTGCACGACTACGCCGGGCGTCCCACGCCGCTCTCGCCGGCGCGCAGACTCTCGCAAGAGCTCGGGTTCGAAGTCTGGCTCAAGCGCGAGGACCTTCTCCACACCGGTGCGCATAAACTGAACAACGCGCTCGGCCAGTGCCTCTTGGCGCAGCGTATGGGTAAACGGCGAATCCTCGCTGAAACGGGCGCGGGCCAGCACGGGGTCGCGACGGCGACCGCCTGCGCGCTCCTCGGCCTCGAGTGCACCGTCTATATGGGCGCCGTCGACGCGGCGCGTCAGCGCATGAACCTCCTCCGCATGGAGCTCCTAGGGGCGCAAGTGATCGTGGTCGAGCACGGGGCCCAGACCCTGAAGGACGCGATCAACGAAGCCTTGCGGGCGTGGGTTGCCGATCCGATTTCCTCCTACTACGTGCTCGGCAGCGCGCTCGGGCCCCATCCATTCCCTTCGATGGTGGCCGGGTTCCAGGAGGTGATCGGAAAGGAGGCGCGCGCCCAAATCGTCGCGCAGTCGGGCTCGCTGCCCGATCTCGTCGTCGCCTGCGTCGGGGGTGGGAGTAACGCGATCGGAGTGTTCCGCGGGTTCATCGACGAGAGCTCTGTCGCGCTGGTTGGCGTCGAGGCTGGCGGCGAGGGCATCGTAAGCGGAAGGCACGCGGCGCGATTCGCCGGCGGATCGCCCGGAGTGCTGCACGGCTGCTACACGTTCCTGCTCCAGGACGAAGAGGGACAGATCGCGCCGACGCATAGCGTCTCCGCCGGCCTCGACTACGCCGCGGTAGGACCCGAGCACGCGGACCTGCGTGAGCGCGGGCGGGCGCGATACGAGTTCTGCACCGACGAGGACGCGCTGCGCGGCTTTGAGATCCTCGCCCGACTCGAGGGGATTCTTCCCGCGCTCGAGAGCGCCCACGCGGTGGGATGGCTCCTACGCGAGCGCGCCTCCCTCGCGGGCCAGTGCGTGCTCGTGAACCTCTCCGGCCGCGGCGACAAGGACCTCGAGACGATCGCGGCGCTCCGTCGCGGGGGCGGGACATCGTGAACCGCCTCTCGGTGATGCGGGAGCGCGGCGAACGCGGGCTGGCTCCATTCGTAACGGCGGGTGACGGGGGTCTGGAAACGACGCTTGCCGTGCTGCGAGCCCTCGATCGGGCCGGAGCCGCGTGCGTCGAGCTCGGGTTGCCATTCAGCGACCCGATCGCCGACGGACCGGTTCTCCAGGCGGCCGCTGACCGCGCGCTCGCTGCGGGGACGACATTTGAGGGCGTGCTCGGGATATTGACCCGGTTCCGCGCCGAGAGCACGATGCCTGTAGCGATCATGTCTTACGTCAACCCGCTCCTGCGCCGCGGCTGGGAGGCGTCCGCGCGCGCGATCGCTCGTGCAGGCGGCGATGCGTTGCTCGTCGCCGATTTGCCGGTCGAGGAGAGCGACTCGATGCGCGCCGCGGCGATCGACGCGGGCTTGGCTCCGATCTTCTTCGTTTCTCCGACCACGAGTTTTGAGCGGATGGAGCGCGCGATTGGTGCGAGCCGCGGCTTCATCTATGCGATCGGGCGTTTCGGAGTTACGGGGGCGCGCACGGAGCTCGATACGGCGGCTCAGTCGTTCCTCGCGCGCGTGCGCGAGCAGTCCCAGGGGCTCTCAGTCGCCGTTGGATTTGGCATCGCCACCGCGGAGGACGTCCGCGCGGCCGTCAAGCACGCCGACCTCGCGATCGTCGGTAGCGCTTTGGTGCAAGGCATTCACGAGGCGCTCGAGGCGGGCGGAGGAAGACCGGCGGCGGCGGCCCAGGCTGCGGAGGCTTTCGCGCGCGAGCTACTGAAAGGCATCGACTAATGAGTCCCGAGACGCGACACCAGCTGCGTGCCCTCGACCGAGCCCTGCTGTCCCTGATGGACGAACGCGCCCGCCTTCTCGGGTCGGTCGATGCGGGTGACCCGGGGCGCGCGGCCGCGATCGACGACATGCTGCGCCGCCATGAGGGTCCGTTCCCAGCCGAGGGGATCGCGGAGGTATTTGCCGCGATAGACCGGCATTCGGAGGGCTTTGCGAGCGAGGGCGGGGACCGGCGATGATCCTCCGTCTCGCCACCGGGACCGCGGAAGAAGATGTGCAGGCTCTGCGCGAGCAGCTTGAAGGCGCGGGTTTGGGGGTCGTACGCTCGCCGGAGGAGGCTCGGCCGATCCTGGCGGTGATCGGGAAGGTGCCGGAGAGGCTCGAGGCCGAGTTGCGGGCGCGGGGAGACGTCGAGGAGGTGGTGAAAGCCACGGGCGAGCTCCGGCTCGTCGCGCGCGCGATGCGTGATGCGCCGTCGGTCGTCGATGTGGGAGGCGTGCGAATCGGGGGTGGCGAGGTGGTCGTGATCGCGGGGCCGTGCAGCGTCGAGGGGCGCGAGAAGGTGCTCGAGGTGGCGCAGGAGGTCAAAGCATGCGGCGCGCACGTGTTGCGTGGCGGGGCGTTCAAGCCGCGGACGAGTCCCTACGCGTTTCAGGGATTCGGGGTGGAGGGATTGCGGCAGCTTAAGGATGCGGGCGAGGCGGTCGGGCTGCCGGTTGTGAGCGAGATCATGGACGCCAGCGACCTGGGGTCGTTCCTCGAGCACGGCATCGACTGCCTGCAAATCGGGGCGCGGAACATGCAGAACTTCACGCTGCTCAAGGCGGTGGCGCGTGCGAACCGGCCGGTGTTGCTCAAGCGCGGGCTCTCCGCGACGGCGGAGGAGTGGCTCTACGCGGCGGAGTACCTGTTCGAGGGCGGCTGTGAGCAGGTGATCCTGTGTGAGCGCGGCATCCGGACTTTCGAGCAGGCGACGCGGAACACTCTCGACCTCACGGTGCTGCCCCTCCTACGCGAGTGGAGCCACGTGCCGGTGATCGTCGACCCGGCCCATGCGGCCGGGATCGCTCGGATCATCCCGCCGCTGGCGCGCGCATCGATCGCGGCGGGAGCGGATGGGGTCGCCGTCGAGGTGCACCTGAATCCCGAGGAGGCGCGCAGCGACGGGGACCAGGCGCTGCTGCCCCGCGACCTGCTCGGGATCGTCTCGGACGCGCGGATACTGGCGGCGGTCACGGGGAGAAGGCTGCATCCGTAGAAAGTGCTGGTGGCGCACCCTAGGGTCTTGATCTCGTCCGAGTGGCTCGTCTCGCTGTCGCCAGCGATCGTGGGCACCCTCCGGACTCCCGAGTTCGTTTGGGCCGCGGCGAGGTTGCGCGCCGGATCGTCTCGTCCCCGGCTGCGGCCGCGCGCAGTCGAATCGGTTGTGTCCGTGGATGAGTCGGCGGCATCCCTGATACCGTCCGCAATCGTGCCCGCCGACGCCCCTGCCACCACTCCCGCCCTCGACCGGCGCAGTGTGGTGATCTACGTGTCGGCCACGGTGCTGCTCGTGCTGTTCGAGTACTTCGCGCTGCCGGCGCGGTTCCTGGGGTCGTCGTGGCCGGACCGCGTGGTGGGCTGGTTCGGCGAGGGCGCCGCGGAGTACCGGGTGCTGTTTGGCTACCAGTACTGGGGGCTGGCCAGCCTGGTGCTGCGGGTGCTGGTGCCGGCGGCGATCATCGTCTTCGTCCTCCACCTCCGCCCCCGAGAGTTCGGGTTTCGCCTTCGCGGACAGCGCAACCAGTGGCAGCCCTATCTGCTGGCGCTGGCGGGGATGATCCCCCTGATCTTCGTGATCTCCTTGCTCGGCTCGTTCCAGGCGAAATACCCCTTGTACGACTTCGCGGTGCTCGGCGGGTGGCACTTCTGGGGCTTCCACCTCTTCTACGGGCTGCAGTTTCTCGGCCTAGAGGCTTTCTTCCGCGGATACATGCTGTTCGGGCTTTACCCCCGCCTGGGCAATCACGCCATCGCGGTGATGATGATTCCGTATGTGATGATCCACTTCGGCAAACCGTTGCCGGAGACGCTGTCGGCGATCGTCGCCGGGTTCATCCTCGGCTACCTGGCGTTGAAGTCGAAGTCGTTCCTATGGGGCTGGATGCTCCATTGGGGAGTGGCGCTCACCATGGATGTGATGGTCATCGGGCGCGAGTTCGGGTTCGGGAATGTCTGGGGGGTCCTGTTCTGAGACGCGAGCCTTTAGCCCCGCACCGCGACTGCGCCGGAGGCGATGTCACCGGCGAGTTGCGCCAACTCGGCAACGAGTTCGTCGGGGACCCGGGATTCGAACCCGTGGAACGGAGCCAGCCCCACCCCGTCGTTCTCCAGGTTGCCGAGGAACTGATTGCCCAGCGCGTCGATCACGACCAGGTTCTGGATCGTCCGAAACACGGCCTCGTCGTAACGCTTCAGGATCGAGGTGAGCAGGATGTCACGGCAATCTGGTGCCGAGAAGTACCAGTCCCAGTCCTTGCCGATCATCATTGCGGCGGCTCCGGCGGCGTTGGCCTCCTGAATCGCGTCGCATGCCCCTTCCCCCACTCGGTCGGCCACCGGCAGGATCACATCGGCGCCGGCCTCGAGAAGCTGCACGGCGAGGTCGTAGCCCTTCTCGGTGGAGGCGAAGTCGGCGGTGAACAGCCCATCGGTGCCATTCCACCCGACGACCGTCGTGGTCGTGCCATGAGTCTCGTCGTAGTGGCGGGCGCCCCGGGCAAACCCCTCCATGAATGTGGTCACCGGCGGGATGTCGAGTCCGCCGAAGGTGCCGATCACGCCCGTCTGTGACATTCCCGCGGCCAGATAGCCGGCGAGGAACGCGGCCTCGTCCACCTGGAAGGTGAGTCCGCGCACGTTGCCGGGTGGTGGGGTCCCCCAGGGGTCGAACCCTCCGACCGGGTAGTCGATGATTGCAAAGCGGCGGTCGGCGTTGGCGCGGGCCGCTTCCGCGGTTGCCGGAGCGAGGAGCACTCCGGTGGTGACGATCAGGTCGCAACCCTGGTCGAGGAAGGTGTCGATGTTGCGGCGGTAGTTGCCTTCATCGTTGGAGCCGAGGAAGTCGATCGCCACGCCGAATTCGGTGGCCGCCCGCTCCATCCCCGCCCACGCGGCCTGGTTGAGAGCGCCATCCTCGACTCCGCCGAAGTCGGAAACCTGGCAGGCGAGCAAGTCGGCACCTGGGGGCGGCTCGGTGCTGGTCGTCGGGCCGCCGGAAGTGGTCGTGCCGGCGGTGGTTGTGGTCGCCCCAGTGGTGCTGGTGAGATCGGCGATCGGACCGGAGCAAGCCGCGGCGGCGAGAGCCACCGCGGCGAGGGCGGCGAAGCGACGGTGGCTGGTGGTTGGTGTCATGTGGTCGGGAGGGGCCACTCTAAAGGTGGTGGCGGAGCGGGTGGCACGGCGACGCCGTCCGTCCGTGGCCTCAGGGCGGTGCAGCGGGTAGCGTCGCGCCCATGACCAGCGCGCTCGGCACCGACCTGTCCGCCCGCACCCGGGATCTTCGCGCCGAGGGCTTGTTCAAACAGGAGCGGGTGATCGCATCGCCGCAGTCAGCCCGGATCCGACTCGAAGATGGCTCCGAGGTGGTCAACCTCTGCGCCAACAACTACCTCGGCCTTGCCAACCACCCCGCCCTGGTGGAGGCCGCGCACCGCGCCCTGGATCGCTACGGCTACGGCATGGCCTCGGTGCGCTTCATCTGCGGTACCCAGACGGTGCACCGCGAACTGGAGGAAAGGGTCGCCGCGTTTGTGGGAATGGAGGACGCCATCCTCTACTCCTCCTGCTTCGACGCCAACACCGGGCTGTTCGAGACCCTGCTCGACGAGCCGGATGCTGTCATCTCCGATGCGCTCAACCACGCTTCACTCATCGACGGCATACGGCTATGCAAGGCGTCCCGATACCGCTATGCCAACAACGACATGTCGGAGCTGGGGTTCCGGCTCGAGGAGGCCGCGGGCGCTCGCTACCGGCTGATTGCCACCGATGGTGTGTTCTCGATGGACGGGATCCTCGCCAACCTTCCCGCCATCGCCGATCTGGCGGCGGCTCATGACGCCATGGTGCTCGTGGACGACTCCCATGCCGTGGGGTTCGTCGGTGCCGGGGGTCGGGGCACGCCCGAAGCCACCGGAGCCGCGGGCCGCATCGACCTGGTCACGGGTACTTTCGGCAAGGCGCTGGGAGGAGCCTCCGGCGGCTACACCGCGGGTCCCGCCGCAGTCATTGGCTGGCTGCGGCAACGCTCCCGGCCGTATCTGTTCTCCAACTCCCTGGCTCCGGTGATCGCCGCCACCACGCTGCGGGCTCTCGACCTCATCGCGGAGTCCGACGAGTTGCGCAGCCGGCTCGCCGCCAATGCCGCCTTGTTTCGGGAGGGGATGACCGCCGCAGGCTTCACACTCGCCGGTGCCGGCCACCCCATCATTCCGGTGATGCTGGGCGACGCCCGCGTTGCCAGCGACATGGCGGCGCGATTGCTCGCCGCCGGGCTGTACGTGGTGGGTTTCTCGTTCCCGGTGGTTCCCCAGGGCCGAGCCCGGATTCGCACCCAGATGTCGGCCGCGCACACCGTCGCGGACATCGAGTTCGCCGTGGCGGCTTTCACCCGGGTGGGGAAGGAGATGGGGGTCGTGGCATGAAGGCATTGGTCAAGGCCAAGCGTGAACCGGGGTTGTGGATGGAGGAGGTGGAGATTCCCCGTCCCGGGGACCGCGACGTCCTGATCCGGGTGCGCAAGACCTCGGTGTGTGGCACCGACCTGCACATCCTCAAATGGGATCACTGGGCTGAGGAGACCATCCCGGTGCCGATGGTGATCGGGCACGAGTTCATGGGGGAGATCGTCCGTCTCGGCGCCGAGGCGCAGGGTCTCGAGGTGGGCCAGCGCGTGTCCGGTGAAGGGCACATCACTTGCGGCCATTGTCGCAATTGCCGGGCGGGGCGGCGCCACTTCTGCCACAACCATCTCGGGTTGGGGGTCACCCGTCCCGGGGCCTTCGCCGAGTACGTGGCGCTTCCCGCGGAGAACGTGTTCCCGGTGCCAGACCACATCGACGACGATGTCGCCGCGGTCCTCGACCCGCTGGGCAATGCTGCGCACACCGCTCTCGAGTTCGACATGGTGGGCGAGGACGTGCTCATCACCGGGGCGGGGCCGATCGGGATGATGGCGACTGCCATCGCCCGCCACATCGGGGCGCGCTTCATCGTGGTGACCGACGTCAACCCTTACCGGCTCGCCCTCGCCGGGCGGATGGGCGCAGACCGCATCGTCGATGTCCGCACCGCACATCCCCGCGACGTCATGGCGGATCTCGGAATGACCGAGGGTTACGACGTGGGGCTGGAGATGTCCGGCCACGCCGATGCCTTCAACCAGATGCTTGCCGCTATGAACCACGGCGGGAAAATCGCCGTGCTGGGGATTCCGCCGGCCGAGGTCACTCTCGACCTCAACGCCGTCATCTTCAAAGGCTTGACGATGCACGGCATCTACGGGCGTCGCATCTTCGAGACCTGGTACAAGGCGGCGGCCATGCTGCAGAGCGGCCTCGACGTATCCGCGGTCGTCACCCACCGCTTCCCCGTGGACCGCTTCCAGGAAGCGTTCGACACCGTGGCCGCCGGGGAGTGTGGCAAGGTGATTCTGGACTGGGCCTGAGGCGTCACCAGCCTTCAGACCTCCAACCACCAGGCACTCGGGCCTGACTCATGACTCACGACTCGTTACAGTCCTCTCCCGGTCGGAGATCTAGGAAAGGACCGGGAAAATGCGTCGCAGGGTCATCATCATCGGGGCGGCGGGGCGGGACTTTCACAACTTCAATACCCGGTATCGGGGCGACGGATCGGCCGAGGTGGTCGCTTTCACCGCCGCCCAGATCCCCGGCATCGGGGGACGGCGCTATCCGGCCGAGTTGGCTGGACCGCTTTACCCGGACGGAATCCCGATCTACGCCGAGTCGCAGCTGGCGGCGCTGATTGCGGAGCACAAGGTGCACGAGTGCGTTTTTTCCTACAGCGACGTCTCCTACGCGTACGTGATGGGGATCAGCGCCATCGTGATGGCGGCGGGCGCCTCGTTCACGGTGCTCGGCCCCACCGACACCATGATCGCCAGCACCAAGCCCGTGGTTGCGGTGTGCGCGGTGCGCACCGGCGCCGGCAAGAGCCAGACCTCGCGACGGGTGGTCGAGGTGCTGATGGGCCTCGGACTCAAGGTGGTGGCGATCCGCCACCCCATGCCGTACGGCAACCTGCTCGCCCAGAAGGTACAACGCTTCGCCCAGATCTCCGACCTGGAGAAGCACGACTGCACGATCGAGGAGATGGAAGAGTACGAACCGCACATCGTGCGCGGCAACGTGATCTACTCCGGCGACGACTACGAGGCGATCGTGCGCGCGGCCGAGAACGACCCCGACGGGTGCGACGTGATCGTGTGGGACGGCGGCAACAACGACTTCGCTTTCATCAAGCCCGATATCCAGGTGACCGTGGTCGACCCACATCGCCCCGGGCATGAACTCGGGTACTTCCCCGGCGAGGTCAACTTCCGCCGCGCCGACGTCATCGTGATCAACAAGATGGACAGTGCCACCCCGGAGGGGATTGCCACCGTGAAGGCCAACATCGCCAAGGTCAATCCCAGGGCAGTGGTGGTCGAGGCCAATTCCCCACCGATCCTGGCCGATCCGTCGCTGGTGAAGGGCAAGCGGGTGCTGGTCATCGAGGACGGCCCCACTCTCACCCACGGCGAGATGAAGATCGGAGCGGGCACCGTGGCTGCCGAACAGCATGGAGCCGCCTCCTTGGTCGACCCCCGACCATTTCTGGTGGGGAGCCTGGTGGATACTTTCCAGACCTACCCCGACATCGGCATCCTGCTGCCGGCGATGGGGTACGGCGCCGATCAGATGAAGGACCTCGAGGCGACCATCAATGCCTCCGACGCCGATGCCGTGGTGATCGGCACCCCGATCGACCTCGGTCGGATCCTCGACATCGACAAGCCGCACACCCGGGTCACCTATGACCTCGCCGAGATCGGCAGCCCCAACCTCACCGAGGTCCTCTCCAAGTTCGTCGCGGAGCGCGCCAAGCGCTGAAGAGCGGTCTCGTCCACCAGCCCGGATCCCATACCGGGAAGGAGACGCGTCGGCCCACTTGCACCACTTACGACGTCCCGCTCATCTACAACCAAATGGTTGTAGATGTGAAAGCGGATCGGGTGTTTCACGCCTTGGCCGATGCCACCCGGCGGGACATCATGGTGCGGTCGCTGCGGGGGGAGCACTCGGTCACCGACCTCGCCCGCCGCTATCCGATGAGCTTTGCCGCGGTGCAGAAGCACGTCAGCGTCTTGGAGCGCGCCGGGCTGGTCACCAAGCGCCGGCGGGGCCGCGAGCAGATGGTACGCGGCGAGGTGGGCGCCTTGGGTCACATCCACCGCACCCTGAACCGGTTGGAGGAGGTGTGGCGCAGCCGCATCGGCCGCATGGAAGAAATGATCGTCGACGAGGGAGCGAGCAGATGACTGTGATCGACATCGTCAAAGACACCGAGAAGCGGACGATGACCATCGTCACCGAGTTCGCCGCTGCGGTGGACCGGGTGTGGCGGCTGTGGGAAGACCCCAGGCAGTTGGAGAAGTGGTGGGGTCCGCCGACCTACCCGTCGACCTTTGT
>JBKKBI010000102.1:0-25919 GCA_046714175.1 Acidimicrobiia bacterium
CGGGGCTGGCTCGTAACGATCGCGTTACGACCGGGTGATTGGATCCAGTGAGACGAGGCAGGGAGCGCCATGACTATGGGACGGGACGACGACAACTGGGCCAAGCCGGTGGATCGACTCGAGGTGAAGGCGGTCCCTGAGGGCGCCAAGGGCCAGACGGTGCAGGGGCGGCGGCTGACGGGTCCGATGCAGGGTTTCGGGCAGATGTGGCAGAAGACCTACAAGGTTCGCATCGATGGGAAGAACCCCGAAGAGATCATCGCGGTGTGGAAGTCGTCCTACGGTCGCTTCTGGCCGAAGACCAACCGCTTCTACGCACCGATCGCCGGGATCAAGCCGGGTGAGATCGGGCTCATCACGGGAAAGGCCGGGCCGACCAAGCTGTCGACCGGGGTGATGGTGCTGTATGCCGATGATCGCTCCTTTACTTACATGACTCCCGAGGGTCACCCGTTCGCCGGATGGATCACCTTCAGCGCCCACGACGAGGAGGATCACTCCGTCGCCCAAGTGCTGGCGTTGATTCGGTCCAACGATCCGCTCTACGAGGCCGGCTTCATGGTTTACGGGAATCGCGCCGAGGACAAGATGTGGACACACACTCTGCGGGAACTCGCCCGCCACCTCGGTTCGCCGCACGAGCCCACCAACGAGCGCATCAAGGTGGACAAGAAACGAATGTGGCGCAACTTCAAGAACATCACCCGGAACGCAATGCTGACGGGAATGTTCCGGAGGAAGGCGAAGTAGCTTTCAGCCTCCAGCCAGAACTGGTAACCGGCATCGGGGCAGAAGTCCGCGGGTAGGAGGGCAGATGACTGAACGCTTTCCCGAGTTGGATCCCGGTGGCGCGGCGACGCTGGCCACGATCCACGCGTACGCACTGGCGATGGCGGCCGTGCCCCGGGCTCACGCCGCACCACATCCCCGCTGGTGGCACATCGGACTCCGGGTCGAAGATGGCGGACTCGACACCACCGCAGTGCCCATCTCCGGGGGCGGGGAACTGCGGCTGCGGATGGATCTCTACCGCCACCAGGTGGTGCTGATCGCGCCAGAAGCGGAGCACCGGTTCGAGATGGGTGCCGGTCTCACGGCGAGCGAACTCGGCGATCGCATCATCACCATCGCCGACAGCCTGGGGTTGCGGCCGGAATACGACCAGGCCCGGTTTGCCAACGACGAGTCACGCCGATACGAACCGGCGGTCGCAGCTACCTATCGGGATGCTCTTCACGCCGCGGCCGCTGTGTTTGGTCGGTACCGAACGTTGCTTGGTGACCGGGTGAGTCCGATCCTGGTGTGGCCGCATGAGTTCGACATATCCTTCGAGTGTTATGGCACCCGCACTGTCTCCTGGGAAGGCGCCGAGCACCCCACCCAGGTGAACCTCGGGTTCTATCCCGCCGGGGACCCCTACTTCTACAGCAGCCCATGGCCGTTCGAGTCAGGCTTTCTCGCCGCTCCGCTTCCGCACGGTGCGGTCTGGAACGCAACAGGTTGGACCGGAGCCCGTCTTCCCTACAGCGCGGCCCGCGGTGAAGATGGGGCAGAGATCGTGATCGACTTCGCTCGGGCGGTGCTCGCCGCGGCGGGACCCGCCCTCGGCATCCCGTCACCGCCGCCCTAGCCGGGGGCGCTACCGTTTCGCCCCGTGCCGTCCTCCCTCCCCCTGTCCGGTCGTCGCTTCAAGCTGCTGCTCGGCGCCCTGATCGCGGCTACTACGTTTCTTGGCGCCCTCGGCTCCTGGCGGGCCACGGAGGCGCGAGGCGAGGCGCGTAGCGCCGAGCGCAAGGCGGTGTCGAATCAGCGCATGGCGGTGCAACAGGAGACCGTCATTCGGGCCGGGTTGGCGGCCACCGAATTGGACTACATGCGCCGCACCTCGCTGCTGGCCGCCGCCGCCGAGTTGCGGATCCAGGCCGCGAACGACCCGGTCCTCGCCGCCGACATGACCGCGGTTGCCAACGCCTACGAGTTGGCGGCGTTCAATCAGCAGGTCGATCCGGATGCGCTGCGACCTGACGGCACCCTCGACCTCGAGGCCAAGTTCGATCTGGAGTGGTACTCCGCCGGGTTGCGTCAGGACCTCGATCCGCGGCCCGAGTTCGCCGAAGCCGATGCGATGCGCCTCAAGGCAGAACGGATCGTCGGGGTGACGGCTCTTTTCGTGGCCGCCGCACTGCTGTTCACTCTGGCCGAGATCAGCCGGCACGAGCGGGGTCGACGGCTCTACTTCTTCGGCGGTATCGGGGTCGGTATGGCGGCGACGGCGTTGCTCACCATCCTGGAGCTGACATGAGTGACGACGCCCGCGCGGCTCGTCTTGCCCCCACCGTGGCCGTGCTGATCATGGCCGTCAGTTTGATGGGCGCCTGGTTCGCTTACCTGGACAGCCAGGCAAGCAATCGCGGGGCGTCGGCTTCGCGGCGCGCTGAGGCCGCCGCGGTTCAGGTGTTGCGGGAGGCGGGGATCCGGGAGCGTGAGATCGGCCAGGAACTCATCGTGTATGGGTACGGCAACGACGCCGGATGGATTGGAGTCGGCCTGGCCAACTCCATCCCGGGAAATAGTTTCACCGCGGCGCTGGCGGGGGCCTTCGATGCGACCCGGATGCAGGCACTGACCTTCTCGAACCTGGTCGGGACCGAGTACCAACTTCCGGACGGGAGCATCGCATGGTTGCGCTTCGTGGAGGAGAACCGGCGGCCCTCCTACCGCGCCATGGAGCTGCAAAAGGCCCATCTCGATGTGGCCGGAGCCTGGAGCACCAAATCGGCCAAATACCTGGCGATCATCACCACGCTGGCGGCATCGCTTTTCCTGCTCGGCTTGACCGTGAGCGTGGTCCGGGAGTCCCAGCTGACCCTGGTGTACACCGGGGTCGGGTTGGCCGCCGTGTCCGTGTTGTGGGGGGTGTCCGTGTGGGTGTCGGCGGTGCCCGCGGTCTCAGAGCGGGCGGTCGATGCCTACCTCGACGGTGCCATCACGACCTACATCTCCCAGGAGCCCGCAGACCTGCGCTTTGCGCAGCGGCGCTTTGGCGATGCGATCGACCTCAACCCGCGTTATCGCGAGGCTTACATCGGCCGAGCCTATGCCCTGTTCCGGCTCGACCTCAGTGAGCCCGATGGCCCGCGCGGCTCGACGGCAACGGTGGAGGATCTCGAGTCCGCACTCGCCCTCGACCCCGGCGACGCGGTGGCTTGGACGAACCTCGGTGCCGCCTGGTTCTGGCTCGACCGATATCCCGATGCGGAGACTGCCACACGGCGCGCACTGGCGATAGACCCCGACGAGCCGGTCGTCAATCTGAATCTGGCACTGCTCCATCGAGTGTCCGGCGACTCGGCTTATGAGGACCAGATGACGCTGGTGCGGGGACTGTTGGTCGCGCTGCCCTCGTGGCAGCGCCTGTCGGTGGTGGGAAGCTATCTGAGCGTGCTGCAACTCGCCGAGACCTACCGACCCGACATCTCTGCCGCGGTCGATGAGATGCACAACACGCTGTTCCACATGGACCGCGAGATCGCGGTGGGGAGGCGCTTCTTCGGCAGTCCCGATCCCGAACCGATAGCGGCGCAGGTGGGTCCTCCCGAGTTCGTGCTCAGCGAGGACGGGACGGTGTTGCGCCTCGACTTCACGTACACCGGGCTGGAGGCGGGGCAGCGGTTCATCTACCGCACCTTCCTGGATGGGGTGGAGTCAGAGGCGCTGTCGCTGGCGCTGGCGAGCCCGTGGACGCTGGAGGTTCCCGACGGCTCCGCGTTCGTAGACCTTCCTCTCGCCGGCGGCTTCCGCGGGCACACGGTGCGGGTCGAGATCTACTTCGAGGGGAACCTGCTGGCTGTAGGCGAGTTCTCGTCGTAGGAGAGCGCGCTCGAGGCGGTTACGCCGCCGGCAGGATTCCCTGTTCGCGTAGCCAGGGCACCGTGGCCTGAACGCCGGTGGTGACGTCGAACCGCGGCGCCCATCCCAGGACCCGACGCGCTTTGTCCACCTTGTAGTTGATGGTGCGGTCGATCATTCGCATGTTGCGCGGCAGGTGGCGCCCGTAGGTGTCCTTCTTGGAGAAGGGCACGATGACCGAACCCACCGTGGCGACGAGTGCAGTAGGGATGCCGAGCCACGACTCGTTGCCGACCAGGCGCCCATAGGCGTGCAGGTATTCCTTGACCGTGGGCGAGGGGTCGATGGCGCAGTTGAACACTTCGCCCGCTGCCGCGGGGTGAGTGGCGACGGTGACGAGGATGTCAACCAGGTCCTCGACGAAGATCGCCGGCTGCGAGCCACGACCGTTGCCCACCATTCGAATTGGGCGCTTCAGTGCACGCTTCATGAAAGTTCCCGAGAAGTAGCGGCTCCCTGGGCCGAAGACGCCGGCGGGCCGGATTGCAGTGACGGGCAGGCCGGTTTCGGCGCCGATGCGGAATGCGGCGGCCTCACCTGCGGCCTTCGACTTGGCGTAGGCCTCCGGCTTGGGGTGTACCGGCCATGTCTCGGTGATGTTCCCGTGGGCGTATCCGTACACCGCCACCGACGAAAGGTGAACGAAACGGCGGACTCCCCCGGAATGGGCCGCAGCGGTGGCGACCACTTCGGTGCCGACGTGATTCACCCGGTGGTAGGCGTCGACGTCGTTACCTTCGAGTATCGCCGCGGTGTGAAACACCAGATCGGCATCGGCAGCGGCTCGCATTGCGGTCTCGGCGTGGGTGATGTCGCCGGCGATCGCCTCGACATCGTCGCCCAGAGCGCGCAATCGCTCGGGGGAGGAGTCGAGCACACGGATCTCTTTGGCACCGGCGCCGGCCAGAGCCCGGACCAGACGGGAACCCACCAGGCCGGCCCCGGTGACCAGAACCCGCGACCCTTCGAGGCCAGCGTCCGCCATCGCCCACTCCTTCTCGGTGCGGGGACACGCTAGGCGATCCGGGGTGTCCCTCAGCCGCCGCGGGGAGCCATCCCGCCTTCTGGCGACAGGCGGTTGAGGGTTCTGCGGCGTACCCGCCAATCAGGTATGTGGCGGTCCATGATGCGCTGAAACCGCCGGCCGTGGCCCGCCTCGAGAAGATGCGTCATCTCGTGTACCACGATGTACTCGAGCAAGTCGGGGTCGGCCGCGGCCAGTTCGAGATTGAGGGTGATCCGGCCGGTGTGCGGAGTGCACGACCCCCAGCGAGTGCTCATTCGGCGGATCGTCCAGGTGGCGACCTCCACGCCCAGCGCCGACGCCCAGCGCGCCTCCAGTGCCGGCACCGCCGCTGCCACCTGGCGGCGCAGCCACCGGTCGATGATGCGGCGGCGACCTGTGGCGTCGCTTCCGGGCGGGATCCGCACCAGCAGCGGTCCGTCGTCACCGAGCAGGGTCACCCGGGCTCGGCCGGCCACGACCCGCACCGGCACCGGTCGGCCCCAGATGCGCTGCACCGTGTCATCGGCCACCGGATGGACTGCGGGGGAGCGGCGCAACTCGTCCCGGTTGCGCTCGATCCAGTCCCGGCGGGAGTCGACGAACCCGGCGATCTCCCGATCGCCCACCCGGTGCGGCGCCGAGACCCGTACCGGGCCTTCGGCAGATGGCACGCTCAGGTTCATGTTCTTGATCCGTTTGCGCACGACCTCGACCGCGAGATCGTCCACAAACAGGAGGGATGCGGTCACGGCGCGGAGGGTAGGGCCGCACGGTGACAGGTTTCGGTAGCCTCGCCCGGTGGCCATCGTGATTTACCCCGCCACCGCCGACCGCTTCGATGACGTGGCCGCGCTTCTCGGCCCCAATGATGCGGATGCTCCGGCCTGCTGGTGTCTCTACTTTCGGCTTGGTTCCTCGGACTTCGCCCGTCTCCAGGGCGGCGAGCGGCGCCAGCACCTCCTCGAGTTGTGTTCCGGCGAGGTCGCTCCCGGCGTGTTGGCTTACCTCGAGGGCACCGTCGTCGGGTGGTGCGCTCTCGGGCCGCGTAGCGAGATGGGCCGTTTGGAGCGCTCCCGGACGATCCCCCGCGTCGACGACGCCCCGGTGTGGAGCATTGTGTGTTTCGTGGTACGACCCGGATATCGGCGGAAGGGAGTCGCCTCCGCCCTGCTCGATGGCGCCGTCGAGTACGCCCGCAGCCGGGGGGCAGACATCGTCGAGGGCTATCCCGCCGATACCGCTGGCGATCGGATCAGCACGGCCTTCGCCTATGTGGGCACGACCGGGATGTTCAGCCGGGCCGGCTTTCGGCGCGTCGTCGACACGACCGCCCGAACCGGGGGGAAGCCGCGGGTTTTGATGCGCAAGCAACTGCGGTAGCGTCGTACCTGCGGTGGCGGCCGACCGGGCCGGCCGCGGGGGACCCCATTGACCATCCAGACGAAGCTGACCCACCGCCAGGTGCTGGTCGTGTTCAGCGGTCTGATGATCGGGATGTTTCTGGCGGCGCTCGACCAGACCATCGTCGCCACGGCGCTGCCCACCATCGTCGGCGAACTCGGTGGTCTGGACCATCTGTCGTGGGTCGTCACCGCCTACTTGCTCACCTCGACCGCTTCTGCCCCGCTCTACGGCAAGGTCAGCGATCTCTACGGGCGCAAGATCGTGTTCCAGTTCGCCATCGTGGTCTTTCTGATCGGGTCTGTGCTCGCTGGCATCGCGCAGACCATGGGCCAACTCATTGCATTTCGTGCCATCCAGGGCCTCGGCGCCGGGGGCCTGATGGTGATGGCTCTGACCATCATCGGGGACATCCTCTCGCCGCGGGAGCGAGGCCGCTATCAGGGCTACGTGGCATCGGTGTTCGCCCTTTCCAGCGTGCTCGGTCCCCTGGTCGGCGGCTTCTTCACCGACAACCTCACCTGGCGGTGGGTGTTCTACATCAACATCCCCATCGGAATCGTGGCGCTGGTGGTGACCTCCACCGCACTGAATCTGCCGTTCGTGCGCCGCCCCCACAAGGTGGACTACGCCGGGGCGGTGTATCTGGTGACCGCGGTGTCGGCGCTGTTGCTGGTGACGGTTCTGGGTGGCGGTGAATATCCGTGGGGCTCGGCGCAGATCATTGGATTGGCGCTGCTCGGCGCCGCCCTCACCGGGGTGTTCCTCTTCCGGGAGCGCCGCGCCGAGGAGCCGATTCTGCCGCTGCGGCTGTTCCGCAATCGCACCTACAGCCTCACCGGATTGGCCGGATTCGTGCTCGGCCTGGCGATGTTCGGCGGCATCGTCTTTCTCCCGCTGTTTCTCCAGGTGGTGACCGGCGCCACAGCTACCAACTCCGGGTTGCTGATCCTGCCGCTCATGGCCGGGATGGTGGCCACTTCGATCATCACCGGGCGGCGCATCACCCGCCATGGCCGCTATCGGCGCTACCCGGTGGTGGGAATGGGGCTCACCGTGATCGCCCTGCTCCTGCTCTCCACGATGGACTCGAACACGACGCGCCTGGTGTCATCGGCGTTCATGCTGCTCTTGGGGATGGGGATCGGAATGGTGATGCAGGTGCTGGTGATCGCGGTGCAGAACGCGGTGGAACACCGCGACCTCGGAGTGGCCACCTCGACCAACACCTTCTTCCGGTCCCTCGGAGGCGCCTTCGGGACTGCCATCTTCGGGGCGATCCTCAGTGCCCGCCTCAACCACATCCTTCCCCGCCTGCTGCCGGCCGGGTCGGAGGGGATCGACCCAGCCCTGCTGATGGGAAGCCCGCAGCAGATCCGTGCTCTCGACTCGGCCGTGCAAGCCGCCGTCGTGGAGGCCTTCTCCCACTCGGTGTCCGCCGTCTTCTTTTGGGCGGTGCCGATCGCTTTGATCGGATTCCTGGTGGTGCTCTTCATCCCGGAGCTGCCGCTACGAGACACCGCTCACGTCGGGGGACACGCCGAAGCTCCGGGACTGGTCGAACCGGCGGAATTCCCGGCGGCTTGAGGCCGGTGAGGTCAGGCTTGGGGCGTCGGCGCCCGGCGTCGTTCTTCTGCCACGGCGTGATCGCGACTGCGGTTCGCCTCGGCGTCCGCATGCTCTCGCAGGCGGCGGCCCTCCGCCTCCAGATTGTCGGCGAGTCGGATGCGTTCGGCGTCAGCCGAGTCGAGCAGTCGGCGCTCGTCGTCGGTCAGGGGGCGATCGATCATGCCGCGTCGGTGTGGCCGCGGATGCCGCGCATCGTGTATTCGGCGCACGGGCATTTGGGGACCGTGCACACCTGGGCGCGATGCTCCTTGCGCGGGTGACCACAGATGAGACAGCGGTGGCGGTTGCCGTCCACAATTCGCGGGGCGGAGGCTCTCACTCCGGATCCACGGTTCGACTGGCGGGGTTTGGTGGGCATGCCTGGGCTCTCTCTCACTCACAAGACCTTGCTGAGCGGCGCCGCACCCTCGAGGTACAGGCGTCGCGGCAGGGGCCACATCCGGGATCGAAACCGCGATCCCGACTATTCGGAGGCTCGGCACGCCTGATGCGCTGCTGTCCTCTTCAACTGTAGCCACTCGGGGTCACTGAACTCGCGTTGTGGAGCAACGGTTTCAACTGCGTTTGGAGTCGCGCAGTCTCACCAGGCCATCGAGGATGAGATCAAGAGCAGACTCGAACCCCCTCTCGCTCTCGAAGGTGCCATTGAGGTGTGGGTACTCGTCCGCAGGAAGGTCGGCGAGAAAGCATCATTCTGCAGGCACCATCAGACCTGCCTAGGCCTGGACGCGTGATCCCGGCCGGAAGAAGGCCGCCAGTTGCGCCGCGGCGGCGACCACTCCTGCAGCGGCGATAGCCGCCCCCGTCCACCCATCGAAGTCGTCGGCGATCTCCAGGGTGTGATCGATGGACCACTCCCCGGGTCCGAGTAGAGCCAGCGCTGCGGCGGCCGCGGTCAGGACGAAGGCATACTCCCAACCTTCATCGGGCCGGGCGGTGATCCAGAATCCGGCATGGCGGTGGACCGTCCAGAACGCCACCACCATCAGCGACACCAACCCGGCGGCTCCGATCGCGGTGAGCAGGCCGGTGAGCAGCGAGAGGCCGACGCCGATCTCGGCAAACGACATGAAGAACCATTGGATTTTCGGCGAGCGGAATCCAATGGACTCGGTCCATCGCACGGTCTTGTCCCGGTTGCGCAGGTGCTTCAGGCCATGGGCGAGGAAGACCAGTCCGAGCGCAATGCGCAGGACCAGGAGGGCGAGATTGGTGGTATCGGTCATGAACGGCTCCCTTCGAGGCTGGTGAGGGCCCCACCCTACGAGTTCGCGGCAAGAGGTTCCAGGTGGTGCTCGGAGGGGTGGGCCCGGGTGGACTCGAACCACCGACCTCATCCTTATCAGGGATGCGCTCTAACCGGGCTGAGCTACGGGCCCCCGCGGGGGTGGGAGTGTATCAAGGGCCACCGGCCCGATTCCCTGGCCGCCTCGTAACATGAGCCCAGCGGGGATGTAGCTCAGTCCGGCAGAGCACCTGGTTTGCATCCAGGGGGTCAGGGGTTCGAATCCCCTCATCTCCACGAAGTCTGGCAGCCAGAGTTGGTCACACCGGTATCGTTCGGACACTCGCCACGAAAGACCCGATCATGCGCTCCGCTGTCATCGTCGATGCCGTCCGGACGCCGGTGGGGCGGCGCAACGGGGGACTGAAGGACGTCCATGCCGTCGACCTGGCCGCGGTGCCGCTGCGGGCCCTGATCGATCGCACCGGGATCGACCCCGGTCTGGTGGACGATGTGATCCTCGGCTGCGTGTCCCAAACCGGGGAGCAGACTCTCAACATCGCCCGCAACGCGGTCCTCGCGGCCGGGTTCCCCGAGGAGGTGACTGGGGTCACCGTCGATCGGCAGTGTGGGTCCGGCCAGCAGGCGATCCACTTCGCCGCCCAAGGAGTCATGGCCGGGGCGTACGACGTCGCCATCGCCGGCGGGGTGGAGTCGATGTCACGGATTCCGATGGGCATCACCATCCAGCAGGGACCCGGTATGCCGTTCGGACCCAAGATGTTGCAGCGCTACGCCCAGGGTCTGGTGCCGCAGGGGATTTCGGCGGAGATGATCGCCGAGAAGTGGGCGATCTCGCGAGAGCGCCTCGACGGCATCGCACTGGACTCGCATACCCGGGCGGCGCGGGCCATCGACGAGGGGCGCTTTGCCACCCAGATCGTCCCCGTGGCGACTGCGAGCGGGACAGTGACCACCGATGAGGGCGTGCGGCGCGACACCACCGCCGCGGCCTTAGCGGCGCTGAAGCCGGCATTCAAGCCCGACGGCAAAGTGACGGCGGGCAACTCGTCGCAGATCTCAGACGGCGCCGCAGCCATGCTGATCATGGCCGAGGAAGTCGCCGCCAAACTGGGACTGACTCCGATCGCCCGCTTTCATAGGTTCGCACTCGCCGGAGCGGATCCGGTGATCATGCTCACCGCTCCGATCCCAGCGACGTTCAAGGTTCTGGAGAAGGCGGGTCTAGCGGTCGGGGACATCGACCTGTTCGAGGTGAACGAGGCGTTCGCCCCCGTGATCGGGGCCTGGCTCGACGAGACCGGTGCCGACTGGTCCAAGACCAACGTCAACGGCGGCGCCATCGCATTGGGACACCCCCTGGGCTGCTCGGGTGCCCGCGTCATGACCACCCTGGTGCATGAGATGCGCCGCACCGGGTCGCGCTGGGGCCTGCAGGCGATCTGCGAGGGCGGCGGCATGGCCAACGCCACCCTGCTCGAACTGATCTGAGATGGACGGTCTGGTCCAGATCGTCATCGCCATCGCGATCGGCTTGACGGTGCTGATGGTGGGGCGATGGGCGATCCGCCTGCTGTCGCAGCCGGGGCCCGAGGAGCCCGACCCCGATGAGATCATCGACGTCGAGGTGGCGTTTCGGTGCGCGGTGTGCGGCATGCGTCTCACCGTGACCCACGCTCAAGGCGCCGACCTGGCCGCTCCGAGACACTGTCGTGAGGAGATGGAGCCGGTCTAGGCGCCTGGCAGTGGGCACCGGGTTGCGGATTATCCACAGCTGTGGATGACGCTGTGGAGGAACTACAGGTTTGTGATTCGGGACCCTGGTCTACTGGAGCCCGCTGTCTGGGACCTAGTGGAAGTTCATGGTCATGAGGAAGCCGGCGGCGATCAGGCCCAGACCTGAATACAGCCAGATGCTCGCCTGGCCGCCGGGGACCAACTCGATGTAGTTGAGGATGATGATCAGCACCCCGAGGCCCATCAGGGTGAACATCAGCGCCGCGTACCAGGCCGGAGACACCTTCTCGTCCTTGTGCACCGGCGGCGGCGTCAGTTGGCGCTTCGGGTTGCGACGACCCTTCGACTTCGGCATGGCGGGCAGGCTAGCGGCCGGTCAAGCCGCTCCAGTCTCCACCTCTGGCTCATGACTCAGGACTCGGGACTCATTCCCCACACCCCACACCGCCGGCGACGTACTCGATCGTGTCACCGGCACCGGTGCCGGTGAGGGTGGCGAACAGGTAGTCGAAGCCCGGTTCAGGATCGAAGTAGAAGACGTCGCCATACAGCGGATCGCTCCCCTCCACCGTGGCACCGGGCCAGATCGTCGTGGCCTGCGCGACGGTGGTGCCGATGTCGATCGACACGGGCGGACCCGCCGTGATCGTTCCCGGTCCGGAGTAGGCGTAATGGATGAAGTTGTCGACTCCCCCCGCAACGAAGTAGTCCACGTCGCTGAACATGAGCATGAGCGAGTCGCTGAGGAAGAACACTTGGCGAAAGAAGTCACCCGGGCACACCCCGTAGTCGCCAAAGCCGCCTGGGAGCCATCCGCTGTCGGTGGAAGGAGCCCCGAAGAGTCCGGTGGCATTGCCGATCACCGCAGCGGCATCGTCGCCAAAGTCGGCGAACCCGATCCCCTCGGGACGGAACTCGATGGGAGGCAACGCGGGCTCGGTAGTGGTCGTGGTCGGAGGCAGGGTCGTGGTCGGCGCCGCGGTCGTTGTCGGCGCGGCCGTGGTGGTGGTCGCCGCAAGAGTGGTGGTCGCCGGAAGAGTGGTGGTCGAGCCGAGGTCGAGTCCGCCGTCGTCATCGCCGCAGGCGACGGCAGTCAGCAGCACGACGAGCACGGCGGGGATCAGCTTGGTGGGGCGCATCGAAACCTCCTCGGTGGGGCCAGCCTATCGGGAGTAGCGGACAGGTAGGGTGCGTCGCCATGTCCGCTCCGGAATCACCCCTCGCCGGGCTGAAGGTGCTCGACTTCACCCGGGTGTTGGCCGGGCCGCAATGCACGATGGTGCTGGCCGATCTCGGCGCCGATGTGATCAAGGTGGAGCGCCCGATGACCGGCGACGACACCCGGCAGTGGGGACCGCCCTTTCTCGGGGACGACGCCGCCTACTACCTCGCGCTCAACCGCAACAAGCGCTCGGTGGTGCTCGACTTTGGCGACCCGGCCGACATCGACCTGGCGCGGCGGATGGCGACCGAGGCCGACGTCGTGGTGGAGAACTTTCGTCCCGGCGTGCTCGACGAGTTCGGCCTGGGTTGGGAGGACTTGCGCTCGCACGGGCTGGTGTATTGCTCGATACCGGCGTTCGGACCGGGGCCTCGCGCCACGGAGCCCGGATACGACATCGTGGTCCAGGCGTTGACCGGGTTCATGAGCATCACCGGAGCTCCCTCCGGCGAACCGGCCAAGATCGGGGTGGCGCTCCTCGACCTGGTCGCCGGTCTCTACGCCGCGGTGGCGGTGCTCGCCGCACTGGAGCGGCGGCGCACCACCGGCGAAGGCCAGCGCGTGGTCGTACCGCTCTTCGAGTCGGCGGTGGCCGCCCTCACCAATCAGGCCGCCAACCATCTCATCGGGGGCCTGGTACCGCGGGCCATGGGCAGCGCCCATCCCAACATCGCTCCGTATCAGGCGTTCGCCGCTTCCGATGGCCATGTGGTCCTGGCGGGGGCCAACGACCGTCTGTTCGTCCGGTTGTGCGGTGTGCTCGGGCTCGATGCGGCTGCCACCGATCCCCGTTTCATTGACAACGCCGCCCGCGTTGCCCACCGCGACGAGTTGATCGACCTGATCGCCCCGGTGGTGCGCGCCCGGACCGTGCAGCATTGGGCGGAGGCGTGCCGGACCGCTGGGGTACCGGCGGCGCCGGTACGCGATCTGGCCCAGGTGTTTGCCGCCCCGGAGACGGCAGCTCTCATCGAGGAGATCCCCGACACTGTGCGAGGTGCCATGCGCCTGGTGCGCAGCCCGATGCTCGGGTTCACTGTCGGCCCATCGCTGGCACCACCGACGCTGGGCGAACACACCGAAGCGGTGCGCCGTCATCTCTGGGGAGACCGTTCAGGCTGAGCTGCTCACGGGGGTGGCGGGGAGATGTACGGCGGGCAGTCGCTGTAGGGACCGGGTGTGGTGGTGGCCAGCCAATACTCCAACTTGTACAAGCCGTCGACCAGCGGAATCTCCAGAGTGGGGAGCGGTGCGATGCGCCGGATCTCGCCCTCGTAGTCCGCCTCGGTATCGAAACACAAGCCGCTCTCTGTAGTGGCCAGCACAAGGTTGAACACGGGGAAGGTGCTCACCGCGTCCTCGGGGAGCAACTCGTAGATCTCGAAGTCCTGGGGAGCGCGCACGATGTCGAAGGTGACGGAGACCGAGGTGTTCTTGGCAACGACAGTCCCCGGCGGCGGGCTCTGCTCCACGGTGCGACCCTCGCAGGCGTGAGTGTTTTGACCCGGGCTCTTGGAGTACGCGTACTCATCGGCGGGCGCGGTGGTGGTCATGACCAGGTTGGCTGAATTGATGCGGCTCTGCGCGGCAGATTGGGTGAGGGCACTGGGGCAGCCCCCGGTGCCGCCGGTGAATAGGTTGGGGACCACCGCCCCTTCGATGCCGATGCTCACCGTGACCGTACTGCCGAGGTCGCGGGTCGACCCAGCGGTCGGATCCTGTGTGACCACCCGGCCGATATTGGAGTCTCCGGGGGGCAGCACAGTGTCGGAACCCTTGGCCCACACCAGTCCCGCCGCCTCGATCTCGTTTCTCGCGGCGTTCTCGGTATCTCCCACCACCGAGGGGACCGCGACGGTGGTGGCGGCGCGGCCAATCCGCAGCGTCACCGTGGCCCCGAACTCGAGGGTCTGACCAGCTGCAGGATCCTGCTCGGCGACGAGTCCATCGAGCGGATCGTCCCAGGCCAACTCCACGTCCTCATCGAAGACCACCTCGAACCCAAAATCCTCGAGGCGCGCTTGTGCGTCCGTCGGCGTGTCACCGATGACATTGGGTACCACCGCCGGGGTGGCGCCGAGGCTGACCACCATCACCACGGAACCGCCCGGGGGCAGTGCCTGTCCGGCCGGTGGCTCGGTCTCGATGACGTAGCCCTCCTCGACATCGCCGCTCGGCCTGCGTTCGATGCTGATCTGAGTGGAGGTGAACCCGGCTTGGTTGAGCGTGAAGATGGCATTGGCCTCGGTCTGGCCCACGACGTTGGGAACGACCAGCGCGTCGGCTCCCGCGGAGACCACGAGATCGACATCGGTACCGCGGGCCACGAGGGTGCCGGCCTCGGGGGTTTGGCTGATGACACTCCCCTCCGGAATCACCTGTGAGACCTCGTAAGTCACCACTCCGACTTCGAGACCGAGTCCTTCGATCGCGGCTCTGGCGTCGTCGAGGGTTTGTTCGATGACTCGGGGCACGGCGATGTCGGCCACACCACCGGACACGAGGAGGATCACCTCGGCCCCACTATCGACAGGTTCGCCGGCCGCAGGATCGGTCCCGGCGGCGAGTCCGACCGCGATCTCGGCGTCGGCTACCACCTGTTCCCCGATCCGGGTGAGGCCGGCGTCATCGAGCGTGCTGCGTGCAGTGGCGAGATCCATCCCGCGCACCTCGGGGATGGTGATCGCGCCGTCCGGTGTCCCGGACCCGAGAAGTTTGATGAGAAGGATCAGTCCCAGCCCGAGCAGGCCGGCCGCGGCGAGCACTCCCGCGATGATCGGCTTGCGATCGGTGTTGCGCCGGGTGGCGGCGGGGCGAGTGCCGCCGCGCCGCGGTGCGGACGGGGCGCCGTGTGGATCGTTGTAGTGCGGCGGCGCCGGGGTAGCCGCCAGCAGCCGCGTGGCCGCCTCATCGGTGTGCGCCGCCAGCGGCACCTGTCCGGCGAGCACTCGCTTGAGGTCGGCGGCCATCTCGGCGGCGCTCTGGTAGCGGTCGTCGGGATCCTTCTCCATGGCCTTCATGACCACCGCCTCGAGGCCGAGCGGGATGTCGGGGTTGTGCCATGTCGGTGGTTCCGGGGTCTCGCGGACGTGCTGGTAGGCGATGGCCACTGGCGTCTCGCCGGTGAACGGCGGCGTCGCCGTCAGCAGCTCGTACATCACCACACCCAGCGAGTAGAGGTCGCTGCGGGCGTCGGCGACATGGCCCTGAGCCTGTTCGGGGCTGAAGTACGTGGCGGTGCCGATCACCGATCCGGTACGGGTGAGCTGCTCGGCGTCGCCAAAGGCGCGGGCGATGCCGAAGTCGGCGACCTTGATCGGCCCGGTCGGCGTGATGAGGATGTTCGCCGGCTTGATGTCGCGGTGCACCAAGCCCTGGGCGTGGGCCGCAGAGAGTGCCGCGGCGACCTCGAATCCGATCTGGGCGGCGCGCCGCGGCTTGAAGGCACCCTCGGTGCGGAGGGCGTCGCGCAGGTTCTGGCCCTGGACGAGCTCCATGACCATGAAGTAGGTGCCGTCGTCCTCACCCCAGTCGTGGATCGCCACCACGCCGGAGTGGGTGAGGTTGGCTGCAGCCTGCGCCTCGCGGCGGAACCGCTCCACGAACGCATCGCTGGCGGCGAACTCGCTGTGCAGGATCTTGACTGCGACATTGCGCCCGAGGCGCCGATCCACCGCCATATAGACATCGGCCATACCGCCGCGGGCGATATGGGAAGAAAGGGCGTAACGGCCCGATAGAACACGCTGCGAATCCACGAAGGAGAATGGTAACTCGGGGTGTGTTCAACGCTTTCGAGTGGTGCGATTCGCTACTCGCGACGTGCGACCCCCAATGTGCCACCTCGCCGTGGTCAGGGCAGCCTCCGGTCTCCGCTATCCCGCCGCATCCAGCCAAGCTTCGAATACCGCTCGCGCCATTGGTGCGGCCACTCTTCCGCCGGAGCCGCCGGACTCGACCAGTACCGCGATGGCGACCTCGGGGGCAGCGACACCGGCCACACCGATGAACCAGGCATGGGGTCCATCAGATCCTTCGGCGGTGCCGGTCTTGCCCGCCACCACCAGGCCGGCGACGGCAGCGCCGCCGCCGGTCCCGTCGGTGACCACGCCGCGCATCATCTCCAGTAGATCGGCGGCGACGGAGGTGGAGAACATGCGCGCCAGCGGCGTCGGGCTGGTGCTCCGCACGGTATCGCCGTCGGGGGTCACCACGCGTTGGACTACATACGGCCGCATGGCGACACCCTCGTTGCCGACCGCGGCTGCGATCAGCGCCATGAGCAAGGGGGTGGCGCGCACATCTCGCTCGCCGATCCCGGACTGGGCGAGTGCCCCCGGATCGTTGTCGAGGAGGTCACCGCTTGTCACGGCCGATCGCACCGCCCCGGTCTCCCAGGGGATCGCGGCGTCGAAGCCCGCCTGGCGGGCTGCGGCCAGCAGCGCGATCCCGCCGAGGTCCACGGCGAGGGGAGCGAAGACCGTGTTGCACGACACGGCGAGCGCCTGGGCGAGGGTGAGGGTGTCACCGTTGGCGCAGTCGCCATCACCCGCGTTGCGGATCGGCGAGCCAGATCCCGGGGCGAGGTATTCCTCGGCATCGGGGAACTCGGTGGTAGGCGTCATCCCGCTCTGGAGAGCCGCGGCAGACACGATCACCTTGAACGTCGAACCCGGGGGCAGGACCCGGTCGGCGACGCGATCCATGATCAAGCCCTCCACATCCTCGGGGTCCAACCTGCCGGATACGACCCGGTTGGGGTCGTATGAAGGAGCCGAGACGTAGGCGAGGACCGCGCCTGTGGCGACGTCGATGACGATGATTGCTCCGGTCTCTCCACCCAGGGCGCGTTGTGACGCGCGTTGCACCGGGTCGAGCACCGTGAGCACTACGTCGTTGGGCTGCCGCCCTCCCGAGCCCAGCCCGAGCAACCAGTCCGTGATCGAGTGATCGGCCCGCAGACGAAGATCACCGAACCGGGAGTCTTCGATTCCGCGGCGGCCGACCTCTGCGGTGTAACCGACGAGATGCGCGTAGCGTTCCTCTTGCGGATAGACCCGGTTGCCGTCATCGTCGCTTTCGGCGAGTACCACCCCGTCGGCGGTGACGACCGTTCCCGCGATCGCCAGGTAGGCCCCTTCAGTGGCCCGGGCGTTGCGCGGGTCGTTGCGGTACCGAGTACCCGCCGCGGTGGCTTGCCAGGTGAGCCAGACCCCCGAGAACGCGATCAGACCGGCGAGGGCCATCGCGATGCGCCTCAGGTTGGATTTCATGTTCGTTCCTCATGAGACACGCGGGCGAGGAGCGCCACGATCACAAAGTTGGCCAGTAGCGACGACCCGCCGTAGGAGGCGAAGGGGAGGGTGATCCCGGTGAGGGGGAGCAGGCGCAGCACCCCGCCGACGATCAGCAGAGTCTGCACTCCCAGCACGGCAGTGAGTCCGGCGGCGAGCAGGGAGCTGAATGGGTCCCCGGCGCGCAGGGCGATGCCGAAGCCGATTGCTACCAGCAACCCGTAGGCCGCCAATAGGGCGAGACCACCGGCGAGACCGGTCTCCTCGACAATTGCGACGAACACGTAGTCGGTGGCCGCGGCCGGGATCAGCCACGGCGACCCGTTGCCGAGTCCGGTGCCTACGAGGCCGGCCTCAGCGAGCGCGAAGACCCCCTGGGCGACCTGGTAACCGCTCCCGGCGTAGTCGGAGAATGGCCGCAGCCATCCCACCACCCGTACCGCCACATGGGAGAACGCATTGGCCGCGGCCACAGCACCCGCGCCGGCCAGAACCAGTCCGGCGGCGAGATAGGTGGCGCGTCCGGTGGCGGCATAGAGCAGCACCACGAAGACGACGAACAACAACAGCGAGGCGCCCAGGTCGCGCTGGTAGACGAGCACGAGGAAGGCGACGGCGAATGCGAGCAGCACCGGGAGCAGTTGGCGCGGTTCGGGGAGCCGCAGTGGGCCGAGCAGCCGGGGCATCTCGGCCAAGGCGCGGCGCCGTTCCGCCAAGTACGAGGCAAGAAAGATGACGATCAGGACCTTGGCGCCTTCGCCGGGCTGGAACGAGAGGGTGCGATCGCCGAGCGACACCCGCAGCCACAACCGGGAGCCGTTGATGGTGGCTCCGCCGATAGGGAGGCTTCCCGGAAGGAGCGGCAGCATCAGCAGGGCCAGGGCTCCTACCCCGAACAGGTAGCGGTACCGCCGCAGCGACTCCACCCCGCGGCGATGGAGGACTCGCATGGTGGCGACTCCGATGACCGCGCCGAGAAGCAGCCACCACCGTTGCAGGCGTCCCAGATCGGCATCGATACGAAACACCTCGATCGAGCCGATGGCAGTGATCAGCGCCACCACCGGGAGGAGAAGGCGGGTGGCCGCTGGCGCCCAGCGACGAAAAGCCAGTGCCATTGACCCGAAGGCTGCGAGTTGCACCGCTCCGGCGGCGGCGGCATCGAGTCCGACTCCGCCCGTCGTGGTGGCAGTGACGATGGCAGTGCCCCCGGCGGTGATCAGCGCACTGAGCAACACGAGCATCGACTGGCGACGCGAGGTCACCCCGCGTCCACTACGACGGCGCTGATGTTGTCGACCCCACCGGCGGTGTCTGCAGCCTCCACCAGGGTCTCCGCCGCGGCGCCAGGGCCCAAAGCAGAGGTGATCGCGGCGAGGATGGCGGCATCGTCCAGCATGACCGTCACCCCATCGGAGCAGATGAGCATGCGGTCGCCCGACATGAGCTCCAGGTGGGCAACCTCCACCTCCACGCCGGGTTCGAGACCGACCACCCGGGTGAGGACACTGCGGTAGGGGTGGTCTTCGGCCTCAGCCTCGGTCATGCGGCCCGAGGAGAGCATCTCGTTGACGAAGGAGTGATCCGTGGTCACCTGCGTAAGCACTCCGTCCCGAAGCAGATAGGCGCGGCTGTCGCCGACATGGCCGACCTGAACGCTTCCGTCAGCCCGGAAGATCGCCATCGTGAGAGTGGTTCCCATGCCGCGGAGCCGGGGACGCTGCCGGGCCGCCTCGATTACCGCCAGGTTGGCCGCCTCGATGCGCATCGTCACCTCGCCGGCGATCGCGGCGACGGTGGCGATGGCGGTGGCGCTGGCGACCTCTCCACCGGCGGCGCCACCCATTCCGTCGGCGACCGCGGCGATCAGTTGATCGCCGTTGCCATCGGCTCCCGCCGTTGGAAGCACCGCATCCTCGTTGTGCTGGCGCACCTGCCCGACGCTGGTGCGGGTTGCCCATTCGTAGTTCATCGGACCTCCATGATGGCGTGTCCGATGCCGACGACATCGCCGCGGTCGAGCACTCGCCGTCCGGTGATGGGAAGTCCATTCACGGTGGTGCCGTTGGTCGACCCCAGATCCTCGACAACGATCCGATTCTCCATCCGATCGAAGCGTACGTGCCGCTCGGAGATGAACGGATCGTCGATCGTGATGTCCGCCTCGCGACTCCGCCCGAGGAGAGTGGGTTCTTCCACCGCGAGGACCAGGCCGGCCATGGCGGCGGGCTCGGTCACGAAGAGCACATGATGGGCGGCTCGCCCCGCCGCCGCGGCAGCAGGAGCTGCGAGGTGCGATCGAATCGCTCGCGCCACGAACCAGAGGAAGAGGTAGAGGACGGCGACGAACAGCACTTTGAACACGTTCACCAGCAACGGTGACATCAAGCCCGCCCGATCACGAACTCGGTGCGCCCCAGAGTGAGCACGTCGCCCTCGACCACCGGGGTCGGCCCGTAGACCCGCTCCCCGTTGAGAAAGGTGCCGTTGGACGATTCCAGATCTCCCACCCAGGCCGATCCCGCCTCCAACCACAAGACCGCGTGGGTTCGAGAGACATCCTCGGCGGGGACCCGCACGTCACTGTCCTTGCCGCGGCCGATGACGGCGCGGTTCATGGAGATCTGCAACACCGCTCCCGGCCCGACGACCGGCCGCAGGCGGCCCCAAACCACTCGCGGTCCGGGAGCGATCGCGGTGGCGATGGCGATGTCCGCAGGACGGCGTGCGGAGTCGACCTTGACCGTCACCTGGGCCGGCCCCTCCAGGCGCCAGCCGCGCTCCAGTGCGGCGTCCTCCACGAACGCGGCGAGTTCCTTTTCCACCGTTTCCAGGACTTCGGTGTCGACGGGTTCGCCTCCCATGACGACGTCGTAGGCGTTGGGCACCCCCCATCCGCCCGGAGTCACCCAGATCGCGAGGTCGGCCTCCCGAACCAGGAGCGCTCCGAGCTCCACCGGATGGATCCGGCCGCGGAACAGGCGCGCGGCCAATCCATCGACCAAGCGCTCCAATCGTCTCTCGACGCCGCGGGCCATTCCCATAGTGATCAAGGGTACCGCCGGCCCGGAGTGGTGAAACAACCCCGTGGTACGATTTCCGGCCCTCGGGGGCGAGTGGCGGAACTGGCAGACGCGCAGGATTCAGGTTCCTGTGGGCTAACGCTCTTGGGGGTTCGACTCCCCCCTCGCCCACCCCGTGTCATATTCCCCCGCAGCCCGGAGGAAGCGACGGCGTCGCACCCTCGCAATCCTCACCGTGGTCGGGGTCGTTTCCGGCGTTGCCTACGGGGTCACTCAGGCCCAGGGGGAACGGGAGACGGCCCGGACCTATCTCGATGTGGCCGCCGCGGCGATCGGCACCGCTGGCGAGATCGCGGATTCACTCTCCGCTTTGATCGTCGACATCGAGGACTTCAACCGAGCGACGCTGGTGGAGAGACTTGGCCAGATGGAGGCGGATGCGGAAGAGATCGTGGCGACGCTGAACGAGGTCGAGTCGCCTGACTCACTCACTGAGGCCTCGATGTTCTTGCGCATCGCCGCGGCATCGTGGCGTTCCGGGATCAGTGAGACTCGCGCCGGTCTCCTCGCTTTGTCTGCCAACCCCCTCGACGAGGATGGACTCACCGAGCTGGGCCTCGGTCTCATCGACCTCAGAGTCGGGGATCGCGCCTACGGCGGGTTCATCGCCGCCCTGGGTGACGTCGACACCACACTCCAGGGTGGCCCTTTCCCAGCCATCTCGATGATCCCTCCCAGCGACGAAGCCCTGTACGAGCCGCGTGATCTGGCACGCCGGATGTTCCTTTCCGGATCGATCGCCCCCGTCGACGATGTCGCTCTCGCCGACCTCAAGCTGGAACCCGGACCGGTGGGGGTTCGCGATGGGCTCCCCGTGGTCGCGGTCACCGCCGACCAGTCCGCTCAGGTCGTGGTGTCGAACCGCGGCAATGTGGCCGTCACGGGGATAACCGTGCGACTGCAACTGGTGTCGAACGACGGGGAGTTGTACGAAGCCGAGCAGGTCGTTCCGGGGTTGGAGGCCGCCGCATTGTCCCTGCTGACCTTCAACGACCTGCCGGTGAACCCCGGTTCGACCTACCGGATGACCGTCTCGCTCACCCGCACCGACGATGATGAGGAGAACGATTCCCAAGAACTCACGTTCATAGTGAACCCGGACGGTTGAGATGGTGACGGACGTTCTGGCGGTGGTGGGCGTGTTCATCGCCGTGATGGCGATCTATCTGGTGTCGCTGGAGCGGCGCCGGTTCCAGGCGCTGCCCCGGGACGCCAATGTGCTCGACCAGATCCGCCGGCTCGACGAGGACCTGGCCCTGATCGAAGCCGTGGTGGCCAAGATGCAGCCGGTGCTGAAGTCCCTGGTGGACCGGATGCCGGGGGCGATCCGCTACGCCGCGGTGGTCACGTTCGACGCCAACGACGAGCGCACCGGTCACATGTCGCGTGCCATCGCCCTGCTCAACGAACGCCGCGACGGACTGGTCATCACCCTGCTCCACGGCCCCCGCCAGTCGCTCTTCTTCACCAAGATGATTCGCGACGGCAAAGGGATCGAGCCGCTCTCGCCCGAAGAGGAGACGGCAGTGGAACGGGCGCTGGCGGGGACGTAGCCGCCAGCCTCCAACCTCCAGCCAGAACCCCACGCTCCGTCTTGGCTGACTGCTGACAGCCGACAGCTTCTATCCTCAGCACGTGATCGACGTCACCCTCCTCCGTACCGCTCCCGATGCCCTGGCGGCATCGTTTGCGCACCGCGGGCTCGATGTCGATGTTCCGGCACTCGTGGCAGTGGACGAGACTCGGCGTCGCGCCCGGGCTGCCGCCGAGGAGTTACGCGCCGAGCAGAACCGGACCGGCAAGCAGATCGCCGCACTCCAAGGCGGCGAGAAGCAGCAGGCGATTGTGGCCGCGGCGGCGCTGGCCGAGCGCTACAAGATCGCGCTCGCCGCAGCCGACGAACTCGATAGTCGTTTCGAGACCATGTGGGTGCCGCTGCCCAACCCCCCGCACGCTTCTGTGCCTCCAGGGGCGAGCGATGCCGACAACGTGGTCATCAAGACCGTGGGCGCGCCGGCGCAGTTCGACTTCACGGTGCTGGACCATGTCGACATCGGCGAGCGTCTCGGGATCCTGGACATGGAGCGCGGAGCCAAGGTGTCGGGCTCTCGCTTCGGATTCCTCAAAGGCCAGGCGGTCCTCCTGGAGTTCGCACTGGTGCAATGGGCCTTGAACCGGCTGATGGCGGAGGGGTTCACCCCCGTGGTGCCACCGGTACTGGTGCGCGACCAGGCTCTTTTCGGCACCGGGTTTTTCCCCGGTGCTCGCGAACAGGTCTATGCGGTCGGGGTGTCGGACGCCGCCGGTGTGGTCACCCCCGACGACCTGTACCTCGTCGGGACCGCCGAGGTCCCTCTTGCCGGGATGCACGCCGACGAGATTCTCGAAGGCGACTTCCCGCAGCGGTACGCCGGATTCTCGACCTGCTTTCGGCGTGAGGCGGGTACCTACGGCAAGGATGCCCGCGGCATCTTCCGGGTGCACCAGTTCGACAAGGTGGAGATGTTCTCCTACACCACGCCCGATCGTTCCTGGGAGGAGCACGAGGCGCTGCTCGCCATCGAGGAGTCTCTGATCCGGGCGTTGGGGATCCCGTACCGGGTAGTCAACGTGTGCAGCGGCGACCTGGGCGACTCCGCCGCCAAGAAGTACGACATCGAAGGCTGGTTCCCCGGCCAGCAGGCATATCGCGAGCTCACCTCGTGCTCCAACACGACCGACTACCAGGCGCGCCGCCTGCGCATCCGTTACCGCGAAGCCGGTGGTGATGCTGCGGTTGCCCACACTCTCAACGGCACTGCGGTCGCCGTCGGGCGCACTCTGATCGCCCTTCTCGAAAATCACCAGCAGCCTGACGGATCGGTGGTGGTGCCCGAGGTGCTGCGACCGTTCGCTGGCTTCGAGCGCCTGGCGTGAGCGGCCGGGAGGTCTTCTCCCGGATCGCGAGCCGTTACGACCGGCTCAATCGCATCCTGTCCCTGGGCAAGGATGACGATTGGCGGCGACAGGCGATCGCTTACATCCCCCCGGGACGGGTGTTGGATCTCGGCGCCGGGACCGGCGCGGCCAATCCCGACCTGGGAGATCGCCAGATCGTGGCGCTAGATCCGTCACCGCAGATGCTCGCTCTGAATGCGGAGGTGCGCCGGGTAGTAGGGAAGGGGGAGCGCCTCCCTTTCGCCGACAGGTGGTTCGACGGGGTGTTCTCCGCATACGTGGTGCGCAACCTGGACTCGATCCCCACCACCCTCGCCGAAGTTGCCCGCGTGCTGCGCCCGGGAGGGATCGCGGCCATCGTCGACCTTGGCCGGCCAGAAGGGGGGTGGCAGCGGCGACTGCATCGCATGGGTACAGCCGTGGTGCTTCCCCTGGCCGGGGCAACGATCGGTGCGGTGGGCGAGTATCGCTACCTGCACCGCAGTTTGGACTCCCTGCCGCCTCCCGAGGTGATCTATCGCGATCCGCCCGGGATGCGCCTGGTGAAGACGTGGCGAATGGGACCGATGGGGTTCGTGTACGGAGCGATACTGGAGAAGGCAACAGGCACTAGGAGAGTGGAATGAAGATTTCCTTTCATGGGGCAGCACGGGACGTCACGGGGTCGTGTTACCTGGTGGAAGCAGCCGGGGTGCGCATCCTGGTGGATTGCGGGATGTTCCAGGGCGGGCGCCGCCTCGACGAAGACAACTCCGAGCCTTTCGGGTTCGACCCCCGTGAGATCGATTTCGTCCTCCTCACCCATGCCCACCTCGACCATTGCGGACGGCTCCCGCTGCTGGTCAAGCGTGGCTTCAGCGGTGAGGTCATCACCACGGCAGCGAGCCGCGAACTCACACGGGTGGTGCTGCTCGACTCAGCGTCGCTCCACGAAGAGGAGGCTGCGCGCGAGACCCGTAAGGCCTCCATGCGCGGCGATGCTTCCGTGGTCGCACCCCTCTACACCACTCTCGATGTCTTGAACACCTTTGAGTTGTTCGGGCGCACCGCCGGATACGGCGACCGAATGACTCTTGCGCCCAACATCTATGCGACGTTCCTCGACGCCGGCCACATCCTCGGCTCCGCCACGATCGTGCTCGAGGAGACTAAAAAAGGCACCCGCAAGGTGCTCGGGTTGTCGGGTGACATCGGCAACAGTGCCGATCCGCTGCTTCGCAGCCCCGCCCCGCCGACTGGTGCCGATGCCGTGGTCATGGAGACGACCTACGGCGATCGTTTGCATAAGCCGATCGGCCCGTCGGTGGAGGAGTTCTACGGGGCGATCACCGCCACCCTCGAGCGGGGCGGCAACGTGATCATCCCCACCTTTGCCTTGGAGCGAACACAGCAGGTGCTCTACTTCCTGGCGCGCGGTGTGGAGGAGCGGCGCCTACCCCGCGCTCTCCAGGTGTATCTGGATTCCCCGATGGCGATCTCGGCAACCGAGATCTACCGCCGTCATCCCGAGGGGTATGAACCCGAGGTCGCGGAGATGTTCCGCTCGGGCCACGATCCCTTCGATCTTCCCGGGCTGCACTTCACCCGGGAGAGCGGGCAGAGCCGGGCTCTCAACGACATCACCGGTGGAGCGGTGATGATGGCCGGTTCGGGCATGGCCACCGGGGGCCGGGTGCTGCACCATCTCAAGCACAACCTGTGGCGCACCGAGGCGAGCGTGGTTCTGGTCGGGTTCGCCGCTCGCGGCACCCTGGCGCGGCGCCTCATCGATCGAGACAAGGAAGTTCGTATCCATGGAGAAGACATCCCGGTGCGAGCCCGGATCTATACGATCAACGGCTTTTCGGCACACGCCGACCGCGATGAGTTGCTCGGCTGGCAACGCGCGGTGTCGCCGGAGCGCACCTTCCTGGTGCACGGCGAAGAAGGCGTGATGGAGTCATTTTCCGGATTGGTCGACCACGGCACCGTGACGATGCCCCGGCTGGGGGAGGGGTTCGATCTGTGAGATGACAGAAGGCAGATTGCAGGCAGCAGATTGCAGGCAACAGATTGCAGAGGGCCACGGCTGCTGTCTGCAATCTGCCCTCTGCAATCTCCTTTGCGCGGAGAGGGAGGGATTTGAACCCTCGAAGGGGCTTTACAACCCCTTACTCGCTTAGCAGGCGAGCGCCTTCGACCGTGCTCGGCCACCTCTCCGGAAGCTGTCAGCTGTCAGCCTGTCAGCCCGATAGCCGGAACCCTAACTGGCAACCAGATGGCAGAAAGCAGACGGCAGAAGGCAGAACTCGGCATCTGCGATCTGCCCTCTGCAATCTGCCATCTCTCGATGCGGAGGGGGTGGGATTCGAACCCACGGAGCCCCGGAGGGCTCAGCAGTTTTCAAGACTGCCGCCTTCGTCCGCTCGGCCACCCCTCCCTCTGCAGATGGCAGATGGCAGAAGGTAGAAGGCAG
>JBKKBI010000103.1:0-39878 GCA_046714175.1 Acidimicrobiia bacterium
GGGGGGCGCGTGGGGGCGGGTCCCCCGCTCCGCCCCCCGACGCTACTCCACCCGAAATCCGGCTAGCCCGCCGAGACCGAGAACCCGGCCTCGAAGCTGTCGCTGTCGCCCGCCAACGTCTGGGATACGGTCAGCACGACCTGCCCGTTGACGGTGACTGTGACGGTGAACTCGACGGCTCCGGCTCCGCACTCGGTCCAGTAGTCGACCGTGACGGTGTAGTTGCCTAGCGGTGCGGACCCCTTCGGCCACGAGACGACCTCGGGCGGCGGCGGAGCACTCGCTTCGCAATCCTTGTTGGAGTCGTCATCGAGGTGACCGCCCGAGCTCGAGTCGGCGTCGTAACGCACGGTCTCACCCGTTGGCTCGGTGACCCAAAGGTCAAGATCGGCCTCGCCCTCCCACTGCAGGGTCACAACGACGTCGCCCAGGCCGACAGCCAGTGTGGCCGTGTCGCTGAAGCCTCCGAAGCTGCCGGTGACGGTGTGCTCACCCGGAGTCTGCGCCGAGCAGGAGTTGGCTGTGCAGGTCCCGTCGGTGATCTCGTAGGTGGCATTGACCGACCCGCGGGAGTTGCCATCGGCGTCGAAGCCCTGGGCGGTGTACACCTGCGGCTCGTCGCCACTGACCTCAGCGGTCGCCGGAGAGATCTCGATCGCGGCCAGCGGGCCAGGTCCGGCGTCTATGTCACAGTCCTCGCCGTCGAGGTCACACTGGTTGAACACGATCCAGTCAGCGCCGAGCAAGTCGGGCGGGATCGGAATCGGCTCGCCGACGGTGCCGTCGGGCTGCACGATGACCATGAGCCCGGTGAATACCGAGGTCGCGATTCCAGATGTCTGCACCGACACTTCACCTTCGACGACGGCGACCGTGGTGGTGCCGTCGGGGTTGAGGATCATTGCGTAGACGGTTCCCTGCACCGATGCGGTGGCGGTGGGGGTGGAAACGTCGAAGCGGCTCGCGGAGTCGGTGAGGGTGACGACGCGGCTGTAAGTGCTGCCGCTCTCCTGCTCACCCTCGATGACCTTCGACTCGTCCGCATTGTCGAGGATCTCGAGGGTGGTGATCGTGAAGGTGGTGTCGTGGTCGAGTCGCGTGACGCTGCCGTCGAAATACTCGATGGCGGCGCGGCCGTCGGTCCCGGTGCGGATGGTGTAGCCGGCCTGAAGAACCTGGCCCTCGGTGGCGGGGCTGAAGTCCGCCGACCCTACCTGCACCTCAACGGTGCCCGCCAGGATGCGGAGTTCAGCCGTGGCCTCGGTGCCACCGGAACTGCGAGCACACGCCGCGGCTGTTACCAGGAACAGCACGAGGCCAACAGCGGACAATTTACGCATGGTGATTAACCCTTCCCACATCGAGAAACCGGCAACTCCTGCCGACATGCTAGTCACTGCCGGCGCATCCGGTGCGCCAGGGGTGTTGCGCCCCTCCCCGGCTCCCGATGCTGCCCCGGTTCAGCGCTCCTGGCCCACCGTGCGACCCTCCCACAGCTCGATGAGAGCCTGATTGAGGGCAGTGGGTGCCTCCAGGGGAGGAAGGTGTCCGGCGCCGGGGAGCGAAACCAGGCGGGCGCCGGGGATGGCTTTGGCCAACTCCTCGGCCTGAGCCGGGGGAATGAGCCGATCTTCCTCTCCGGTCACCACCACAACCGGCACCGTGACTCCTGCCAGGAGATGGGTGCGATCAGGGCGATCCCGTATCCCAAGCAGGTCGGCGATCAGGGTCTCATATCTCGATCCCTCGATCATGGTGCGAAGCCGGGCGCGAGCCAACTCGGACGCACCCGCGGTCAACAGTGCCGGCGCCATCTCCTCGGCCAGGGCGCCGCGGCCCGCGCCCAGGATTCGTTCGATCATGGCATCGCGTCGCACCTTGCCCTCGGCCGAGTCGGCCCCGGCGCGGGTGTCGACGAGCGCCAGGGACCGCACCAGGTCTGGTCGGCTCTCCCACAGCGCCAGAGCCACATAGCCCCCCATGGACAGTCCCACCACATCGGCCTGCTCCTCCCCCAGCTCGCCAAGGACCGCGGCGACGTCGACAGCGAACAACTCCATCGTCAGGGCGGGGTCCGTGGTGGGCTCGCTGCCGCCGTGGCCCCGCAGATCGGGGGCGATGCAGCGGCGGACGTGCCCCAGGCCGGCAAGCTGGTCGAGCCAGAGCGTGTGGTCGAGCGGGAACCCGTGGATGAACATTGCCGCCGGCCCTTGGCCCGCCTCACGATAGAAATGGTTGACCCCGTTGGCCGTGACATAGGGCATGTGTGGACACCTTTCGGCTGGAAGTAGCAGTCTCCCTGATTCCGCGCCGGGGTGCGTTAGCGTCACCGGATGAAGGCCGCGATCCTTGGGCTGGTGGTGGTTGCGTGCAGCGGGGCCAGCCCTCCCGATGGCACCGTCCCGGAGAGTTCCGTGCCCACCGGGTCCCAGGCGTTCGTGGTAGCGGTGCTCGACGGAGACTCCATCGCGGTTGTGCTCGCGGGCCGTGACGAGGAGGTCAGGCTGGCTGGCATCAATGCGCCCGAACCGGGGGAATGTTTTGCCGATGAAGCCCGGGCGGCGCTGGCCGCGGCCGCAACCGGCCAGGTCACCGTGGTCGCTTCCGATCCGGGCCGGGATCAGTATGGGCGGGTGCTGGCCTATGTGTACTCCGGCGACACCAACCTCAATCGAATGATGCTGCAGCGCGGGGCTGCCATCGCCAGCGCTTCCCCGCATGAACTACTCCCCGAGTTCCTCGCCGACGACGAGGATGCCTTTGGCCGCGGGATCGGAATGTGGGCCACGGGCATGTGCCGCCCCGAGACCGGTTCCGGCATGCGCTTGGTCGAGATCGACTTCGACGCCCCCGGGCGTGACGACGAGAACCCCAATGGGGAGGCCGTGGTGATCGCCAACGAGGGTCACGCCATCGACGTGTCTGGCTGGGTGTTGCGCGACGAGTCGTCGGTGCACCGATACGCCTTCCCGGCTGGCACGATGATCGGAGCCGGACAGTTCGTGTTGGTTCGATCCGGCTGTGGCGCCACCGCGGACGGCGAGTACTACTGGTGCGCCGACGGTGCGGTGTGGAATAACGACGGGGATACGGCACTACTCATCGATGATGCGGGCAGGATCGTCTCCCGCCTCCGGTATCCAGGACACTGATGCAGCTGCAAGACCTTCGCGGCCGTGCGCTTCACGACCTCCGCATCTCCGTTACCGACAGATGCAACTTCCGTTGCCGGTACTGCATGCCTCGGGAGGTGTTTGGCCGGGAGTACGAATTCCTCGAGCGCAGCCTCCTCCTCTCCTTCGAGGAGATCACCCGCGTCGTGGCGGCTGCGGTCGGGTTGGGGGTGCGCAAGGTGCGCCTGACCGGAGGCGAACCCCTGCTGCGACGCGACCTCCCCGAGCTGGTGGCGATGCTGGCAGCGATCGATGGGCTAGACGACATCACCATGACCACCAACGGGAGCCTGCTGGCGCGCCATGCAACAGCATTGGCGGCCGCCGGACTCGACCGGGTCACGGTGAGCCTCGACTCGCTCGACGATGCCACCTTCCGAGCTATGAACGATGCCGGCGTCGGTGTGGCGCCGATCCTGGAGGGCATCGCCGCCGCCGCCGCCGCAGGACTCGGCCCGATCAAGGTGAACGCCGTCGTGAAACGCGGCGTCAACGACGCCGGTGTCGTGGATCTCGCCGCTCACTTCAAGGGGTCCGGGCACATCGTCCGTTTCATCGAATACATGGACGTCGGCCACAGCAACGGGTGGCGGCTCGATGACGTCGTATCCGCGGCCGAGATCGTCGCGGCGATCTCGGCTCGTTACCCATTGGACCCGGTGCCGCCCAACTATCCGGGGGAAGTGGCGAATCGGTTCCGCTATCGGGATGGCAGCGGCGAGATCGGGGTGATCGCGTCGGTCACTCGGCCATTCTGCGGATCCTGCACGCGGGCCCGGCTATCAGCCGACGGAACGGTGTACACCTGTCTCTTTGCCACCACGGGTCACGACCTGCGGGCGTTGCTCCGTTCCGGGGCGGATGACGCCGCCCTGGGGGCGGCGCTGACCGCAGTCTGGAAGATTCGCACCGACCGCTACTCCGAGATCCGCTCGTCCGCCACCGCGTCGTGGCAGAAGGTCGAGATGTCATTCATCGGGGGTTGAGGGCGTCAATCGACGCTGGAACAACCGTTCGACACCCCGAACACCAGGATGTTGGAGAGGCGTCCCGCGCTGGTTGCCGTGCGAGTCGTAGCCGCCAGCGTTGTAGGTCTGGGGATCACCCGCAGCAACCGTCGCCGTCGATGGAGAGATGATGATGCACGACTGCGGCCCCGGGGATGACTGTGAGCACAGCCGTACCGCTTGCCCCTTCGAACATGGCAGCCATCACATGGTCAGGACGATCCCCGTTTACCGGTGATCTCGGCCTACGCTCCTCGTGGTGGACCCACAAGACCGCGCCCGTTTGGGCAAGATGACTCATCCCGTGCGAGGGTTTCTCCACGGGGTCGCCGCGGTCGCCTCGATCGTCGGCGCGATCGCCCTGGTTGCCCAAGCGCCGGGTGGCGCCGGGCGCCGTCTCAGCCTGCTCGCATTCGGCATCAGCCTGGTGGCGCTGTTCACCACCAGTTCGCTCTATCACTCGGTCCCCTGGCGTGCCGGGTGGAAAAAGCGGATGCAGAAACTCGACCACACCATGATCTATGTGCTCGTGGCCGGGACCATGACCCCGATCGCGGTGATCGTGCTCGACGGCTGGCTGCGGGTCGCCACGCTGGCGGTGCAATGGGGCATCGTCGCCTTCGGCGCGGTGCACAAGGTGGTCTCACGCAATCCGAAACACTGGCTCCCGGTGGCGCTGTCAACCACCCAGGGATGGCTAGCACTGCTGCTGTTGTGGCCACTCTCCGAGCGTCTGTCGGCCACACCGCTGGCGCTGATCGGTCTCGGTGGTGTGCTCTACACGGTTGGAATGGTGTTCCTGGTGACGGGACGCCCGCGCCTATGGCCGCGGGTCTTCTCCTACCACGAGGCGTTCCACGTCCTGGTCGTCATTGCCGCCGCGGTCCATTTTGCCGCCATCGCCAGATACGTCGCACCGTATTCGAGCTGAGCAGACCTCGAGCGGCCGTGAACCGGTCGGCGGCGGTCTACGCGGGGTTGATCCCCACCCTGCGCTCAAAGACCTCGGCGCGCCGCAGCACCGTGGCCGGAAGCTCCATCACCTTCTGCTGCAACTCACGCGCCCGAGCACCGAGACCGGTCAGGTTCTCGATGCCCCAATCGCGAATCAGGGGCAACAGCACCCGGTCGTGATGGATGCGGAGGTTGTAGACGCCGGCTCGGGCCATGTCCACGGCCCGGCGTACGAATCCAGGAATCGAAGTCCCCGGCATGGCAAATTGGCTGAACACTCGGTGCACTGCCTCGAGCATCGAGTCGGGGTGCTCGCGTATCAAGGCCGATGCCACACCGCGGTAGAAGAGAAAGTGATGGTTCTCGTCGGTGGCGATGCGGGCCATGATCTCGTACGCCACCGGATCGTCGGCGATCTTGCCGGCGTTGCGATGGCTCACCCGGGTGGCGAGCTCCTGGGCTGACGTGTAGACGAAAAGGGCCGGGATATCCGACCAGCCGGTGCTATAGCCGGTCTCCATCGTATTGCGGCGGTCGTCCTCCAGGGCACGCGGATCGCAGTTGCGCGACGTCAAGAGATAGGAGCGCAGGGCGATCGAGTGCTGCGCCTCCTCGGAAGTCCACAAGTGAGTCCAACGCTGCAACGCCGAACCCTCGGGCATGTGCGACGCGATCTCGGCGTGGTAATACGGCAGGTTGTCCTCGGTGAGAAGGTTGAGGACCAGGGAGGTGCGGACCTCGGGTGCCAGGGTGGCGTGGGACTCCTCCCACGGCTCGTCGCGGTAACTGCGGCCCAACTCCCAGGGAACGAACTCGTGGGCATACCACTGTTCGCGCCTTTCCCGGTGCTCCGCCATGAGGCGTTCCACGACCGGTTCGACCGCGGTCACCAACTCGAGATCATGCTCCCGGCCCACGAAACCCCCTTGCAGGAACCGGGCGAAGGCCCGACCCCGTCGACTTTAGCGGCCCCCCGTAACGCAACAGGAAGGAATTACTCCGCAGAGGACGCCGCTCCGGCCCGTACCCGCTCGCCCCTCGCCCCTCGGCCCTCGCCCCTCGCCCCTCGCCCCTATCCCCTATGCCTCTCCGCCACCGACTTCATCTCCATGAAGAGCCGCAAGTAGTCGGGTCCGCCCGCCTTGGAGTTCGATCCGGACATCTTGAATCCACCGAAGGGCTGTACTCCCACGAGGGCACCGGTGATCTTGCGATTGAGGTACAGATTGCCGACGTGAAACTCGCGCCTGGCCCGCTCCAGGCGGCTGCGATCGCCCGAGTACAGCCCGCCGGTGAGACCGAATTCTGTCCCGTTGGCGATCTCGAGCGCGTGGTCGAAATCGCGGGCGCGGATCACAGACAGCACCGGCCCGAAGATCTCGTGCTGGGCGAGACGGGCGGACGGGTCGACACCGGCGAATATCGTGGGCTGGAGATACCAGCCACCATCGCGGTCGATCGCGTCACCGCCGAGAACGATGGTGGCCTCACCCCGGCCCTTCTCGATCTCGGCCAGGACGCTGCGATGCTGCGCCGCCGAGATCACCGGACCGACCGCAAAATTCTGCTCGGGAGGGCCGACCGCGAGCGCCGCGGCCAATGCGACGACCGTCTCGAGGACTTCATCGTGCACCTCGTCGATGAGAATGAGCCGCGATGCCGCCGAACACTTCTGACCTTGAAAACCGAAAGCGGATCTCACTGCATCGGCTGCGGCCGCCTTCAGGTCGGCGGTCTCGTCGACGATCATCGCGTCCTTGCCACCCATCTCGAGGAAGGTGCGCTTGAGCCACTTCTGTCCCGGAGCGATTCGGGCAGCGCGTTCGGCGATGCGCAGGCCGACCTCCTTGGAGCCGGTGAAGTTGACGAAACGCGTCAGCGGGTGATCGACGAGGTGATCGCCGATGGCCGCGCCTGATCCGGGGACGTAGTTGATCACACCCCCTGGTATGCCCGCCTCCGCCACCATCTCCATCCACCGCGCCCCGATGACCGGAGTGTTGGAAGCGGGCTTGACGACGATTGTGTTGCCGGCGAGGACGGGACCCATTGCCATGCCGATGAGGATCGCTCCGGGAAAGTTCCACGGCGGGATCGCCACCCCGGCACCGATCGGGATCAGGTGCGACTCGTTGTCTTCCCCGGGGACCTGCACGACTTCGAGGGGTTCGGCCATGCGGATTGCCTGGCGGGCGTAGTAGTCGACGAAGTCGATCGCCTCGGCGACGTCGGCCTCGGCCTCACCCCAGTTCTTCCCCGCCTCGAGGGTCTCGATGGCGGCGAGTTCGTACTTGTTGCGGCGCATGATCGCCGCCAGGCGAACTCCAATCCGGGCCCGCTCCTCCGCCGAACGCGCGGCCCACGCCGGGAAGGCCTCCCAGGCTGCGCCCAAGGCGGCCTCTGCCTCGGCGATCCCGCCGGCGGCCACCACCCCGACCACCTCGTCGGGCCGGGCGGGATTGACGCTGGTGACACCCTCCGCGGTGTCGACTGCCTCGCCGCCGATCACGAGTGGGTATCGGTTCCCGAAGCGAGCCCGCACCCCGGCGAGAGCGATCTCATATGCGGCCTTGCGTCCGGGGTCGGAGAAGTCCGAGTAGGGCTCGGGTCGATATGGCTCGAACATCGCGGCTCCTCGAGGTGGACCAACTCCTGCAGTATCGCGCCCTCCGGAGGCAGATCAGGAACTGTCGGTCATGCCGATTGGGCCTGGTCGGCTGCCGTCCATTCCCGGGGCCGGTCATCCACGCCCTGTAACACCACCCGGGACGCCACCAGGAACACGATCAGCGCTCCGAGTGCCACCTCGCGCGGCAAACCCGCCAGCGTCACGATCACGCCCCAGACCAGCGGCCCGAGGAAGGTGGCAAAGCGGCCGACGGTGGCATACAGCCCGTAGAACTCTCCGAGGTGGCGCGGCGGGGAGATGCGTTGCATGTACACCCGATCCGCCGCCCACGTCGCCCCCAACGCCAAACCGCCGAGGCCGCCCAGCGGCCACGCCAGAGCCCGGGACTCCGCAGCTCCGGCGACCACGCCGATGGTCATCGCCACCATCCACGTGTAGAGGACGGCATGGAGCAGACGACGCGGGCCGAATCGATCGACCAGCCGACCCCCGAAATACCCGCCGACAATGGCGGCGGTGATTGCCGCGGTGAGAAGCAGCTGCAGATCGGTCGAAGTGAAGCCGAGTTCCTCCTTGGCGTAGATGGTCAGGTAGCCCCCGATCAACGTGTTCACCGCGTCGGTGTACAGGAATCGACCGACGAGAAACCGCGCCACACCGCGATGGGTGCGCGCCCGGCGCCACGACGCCGCCAGCCGGCGCACGCTGGAGCGCATAGTCGGCGCCGGTCCCGGCTCCGCGGGACGGGGACGCTCTTGCACCCAGAAGAAGGTGGGCAGGGCAAAAAGAAGAAAGAGGACCGCGAGCACGCGGAACACAGCCTCGTGACCGTGATCGCCCAGCAGCAGCGCACCGACGATCACAGCGACGAACGACCCGAGGTAACCGACCGCGATCCCGATCCCGGAAACCTTGCCGACATTCTCGGGTGTGGAGACGTCCGGGAGCATGGCGTCGTAAACCACCGACCCGAGATTGAAACCGATCAGCGCCACGGCGAACAACGCCAGCGACGCCGTCACCGAAACAGAACCGAGGAAGAAGGTCGGAACTACCGCGAGCACGGTCATCGGAATGAGGTACGGAAGTCGCGTGCCGCGGTGGTCGCTGCGGGCTCCGATCCACGGCCCGAGGACGATCACTATGACCATGGCGGCGTCGACCGCGAGGGTCAACGCCAGATCTACGGTGTCTCCGCGGGTCAGCCAGCCCGGGAGCTGGGCCTGATTGTCGGTGAGCCACTCGGCGAAGTAGAGGGAACCCACCCCGAGGGCAAAGATGGTGTTGGCCAGGTCGTACACCGCCCAGGCGACGACGCTGCGGCGTGCGGGTTGCCAGGCGGGGACCACTCGCGGCAAGGTACCAGGGGTCCTGGACGCTTTCTAAGCGGCGATGCGGGCCGGACCGTCGCACAACGGGCAATCACCCGCAGGGCAGCGCTCCACGACCTCGGCCCCGAGCCGTCGCAACGCCGTGACGGCGGCGACGAGATCACCGACGCCTCCGGGCTGCTTGCTGGGAGAGGAATCTTGCTTCATGCTCACGAAGGTAAGACGCACCAGTGACAGGAATCGGTTCCGAATCATCCGCTCAATAACGCGAGCACTTCCCGATCCGAGACCTGGCTGAAGTCGTCGTAGAACACCCCCACCGCCCCGAACGGCTCTGGCTGCAGGGGACAGACCAGCTCGTCGGCCAGCGCTGTCAGTGCGGCGATCGTGGATGGTGGCCCTACCGGGAGCGCGCCCACCAGCCAGCGCGGACCGGCGCGACGGGCCAGACCCAGGGCGGCGGCCACAGTGGCCCCGGTGGCGACCCCATCGTCGGCAACGACTACCACCCGTCCTCCCATCTCGGGCAATCCCCCAAAGGCGTGCTGACGCCTTCTCGCCTCGACGGTCGCGACCGCAACGAGCCGGTCACGCCCGGCAGCGTCGATATCGAGAGCGCGCAGCAAGGGGAGGTCGAGGTCCACGACACCGTCGGCGGTGACCGCGCCGACTGCCAGTTCCGGGTTGTGCGGAGCCCGCACCTTCACCGCCACCAGCGCTGCCAGTTCCGCCTGCAGACCGGCGGCGATTCCCGCCGCCACCACCACGCCGCCCCGGGGAATCCCCAACACCAATGGGCTTTCACCGCCGATGTGCGCGAGCAGACCTGCCAGCACCTCACCGGCGTGACTGCGGTCGCGGTAACCGGCCACGGTCCCAGGCTAAAGCCGGGAACCGATGACCGTGGACAACCGGTGGCGAGTAGCCCCCTACCGTGACCGCAATGCAACGGCTGCTGCTCATCGCCAATCCGGCGGCTTCGGGTTTCACCGCGGCAATGCACCGCCAGGTCGTGGCCACCCTGCGCCACAAGTTCGACGTGACCCCGATCTGGCCAGCTGGCCCCACCGAGGCCGAGACCTCCGCCGCGGCGGCGGCCGGCGAGGGTTATGCGGTCGTCGCCGCCATGGGCGGCGACGGCATCGTCCATCGGGTGGCGAACGGGATCGCCGGGACCGCGGCGTGCCTGGCGGTGATTCCGGCCGGTACCGGAAACGTGTTCGCCCGGATCACGGGCTACCCGCGCCGCGGAACAGCCGCCGCCGAAGCAGTCGTTGCGGCCACCAGGGTCATCGACATGCCCACCATCCGCGTCGACGCCGTCGGCCGCGAGTCGCAGCTGACGCGTACCGCCCTGTTCGCAGTCGGAGTCGGCTACGACGCCGACGTCATCCAGGACTCCGAACGCCGCCCGCTGCGAAAGGTAGGCGCCGGCACGATCCACTACACCCGAAGTGCGGTGGGCGTGGCGTTGCGCCGCTATCGCAATCGTGCCCCGGACCTGACGGTCACCGTCGATGGGGATCGCACTCGCGCAGTCACGGTGATCGCGCAGGTCTACGACCGATTCACATTCCTGGGACGGCGCGGAATGAGTCTGTCCCCCAAAGGCGGGCCAGCTGCAATCACCCTGCACCGAGCGACGCCGGGCCGGTTGATGCGACTCGTGGCCCGATCCGCCCGGCGTCGCGATCCGGGGCGGGTGTCGGGCGTGACCCTTTGGCACCCGTTTGGGACCCTCGAGGTGGTTGCCGACGGCACCGTCGGGCTCGAAGCCGACGGCGAGTACCTGGGTGAGATGGTGCAGGTGCGACTGACCGTGATTACCGAGTCGTTGCGGTTGCTCGATCCCCGCTCGCGCCCGAAGGGCGCCCGCGAATAGGTCGCGGCCCGATTTCAGTCGTCGGCTACGCCGATACCTAGCTGGACCTCGGCCTGAGCCGAGTCGACGGCCAGACCCGCCACCACCGCCGCCAACGAGGCCCTCTCCCACAGGATCCGGCGCAGCGGGGCGCCGATGCGCTCCTGCAACTCCACCTCGAGCACCTCGGCGCGGGCCTGGATCAGGACCGGGTCGCCGGCCGCCACCCGGGAGAACATCCCGTCCATCACACCCAACGCCGCTCGCACCTGTTCCTCGACCCGGTCCGGGTTGAATGCCTGGCGGATGCGAACCCCGAACACCCCGCCGGCGGCACCGGACAATGCTCCGACGAAGTGCTCTATCGCCCGCAGGGACTCCTCGAGCGGCGCCACCCGCGGAGCATCGGGGGCCAACGCCGCCACCGCCGTGGTGTACACGGACTTCCAGCGCGACTCGAAGTCGAGCGAACTGTGCGTGTGTACTCCGCTCGCGGCCGCGACGCGATGCGCGGCCTGACGCGCCTCTTCCACGACCCGGCCCAGGTGGATGCGCTTTTCGTCGAGGCGGGAGGTGAGGTGCGAGAACAGCGCGTCGACACCCAGTCGGGGGCCAGTCGGGGGATCGGCCGCGACCTCGAACACCATTGGGCGGGGAAAGCCGTCCAACTGGAGCAACTCGTGGAGGTGGGCGCGGAGGAGACCGCGCTCGTCGGGTGCCACGAGGTCGATCTGGTTGATTACGAACACCATCCGGTCCGCGGCGCCAACGAGGGGAGCAAGGAACTCCCGATGCAGGGATTCGGCGCCGTACTTGAGCGGATCGAGCACCCAGATGCCGACATCGACCATGGGAAGGATCTCTTCGACCCGGCGGCGATGTGCGACATCGAGGCTGTCGACGTCGGTCATGTCGATGATCGCCAGACCGGGAGCCTTCCGCTGCTGGCGGCGGTGGCTGACCTGGAGTTGGTCGAGAAGGGCAACAAGTGCGGGCTCGGCGGATTCGGGAATCCACGCCAGCGGGTCCGTGGTGTGGGGGCGCACCGGGCTGGTAGACGCGATCCGTTCTCCGGCGAGTGCATTGAGCAGGCTCGACTTGCCCACGCCGGTGCCACCCAGGAGCGCGGTGACGAGAGTGCCGCCGAGATGCCCGACCCGGCTGCGGACGCTCCGAGCGGAGCTGCGGGCGCGGGCGAGGTCATCGGGGTGAAGATGTCCCTCAGCTAGACCGACGACTAGGTCGAGTCCGTCGACGAGGGCAGTGACGTCGCTCACGACTCCTCCCCCAGGTCGAGGGCGGCGAACACACCTGCCGGAAGCGGTGGCCCCAACCGGGCGGTGAACCGTGCCGAGTCCGTGGCGACGATGCCCGCCAGTTCATCAGCGAGCCGATCCCGCGCCACGGCGGCCACCCCGGGGTGGCGCCGCAACACCCGGCGCTCCCTGCGGTCGGGGATATGGGCCGGGTCGAACACCGCGTGACGCACCGCGGCGATGAGGTGCGCGGCGTCGCGCGGCCGCACCCGCTTGCCCGATAGCTCGGTGGCGATCCGGGGCACGTCGGATTGCCACCACTCGAACCGTTCCCGGGCGATCGCCGGCGTGGAGTCGTCGTGAGTGAACAAACCCGGATCTGCCCCACCTTCGAGCCCCTGCCATCTCTCCGCCGATCGCAGCGCGGCCCGGCCCGCCCGCCGGGCGGCAGCCGCCGCCAGCGCTGCGCCGAGTGCTTCCGGGTGGGCAGCGAGGCCGGCGAACTCCCCCGCGCCGACCGCCGCGTCCACCTGGTCCCCGGCGGCACCAAAGGCAAGGCGCACCACATCGGCGAGTGCGGCGCGCCGCACCGCAGCCGACAAGACACCCGTGCGAACCTCCTGGAGGAGGTAAGCCGCTCGCCTGGTGGTAGCCGGGACCGTTGCTCCGATGACACGATCGCGGTTGGAGTCGTCGCCGAGTCGCTCCAATTCCTTGCGCAGTGTGAGCACAGCCTCGGAAGCGAGGCCATCGCGCTCCGCCGAGATGAGCCCTTCGGCAACGCCAACCACCCGCGACGGGTCCGGGTCGTCGAGGATCCCGGATCGCGACAGCTTGAACGCAAAGTCTCCGAGCAGGACGCGCTGCAACTCGGGGGACGCCGGTAGCCGGTTGAGGACGATGACTGTGGGCATCCCGCGACGCACGGCGCGATGCGCCAGATCGAACCCGGCAGCGTCGGCGTACCGATTGGCGGCAGCCACCAGAACGCACACGTCGGCGAGGTCGACCAGGTCGTGGCATATCGACCTCCCCTCCGGCCCGAACACGTCCGGGGGCGGCGAATCCACCAGCACGAGCCCATGGGGAGGCGGAATCAGACTGTCGACCACCCTTCCCGGTAACCGGCGTCGGGCGCCGTCGAGCGTGGCGGGGAGAGCACCGGCGCCCCAAGCCACCGGCTCGATGGTGGTGGGGCGGCGGCTGCCGGAGCCGGAGACCCGGCGGCGCGCCAGCGAGTTGAGCAGGGTCGACTTGCCCGATCCGGAAACGCCGACGACCGCCACCACCAGGTCGTCCCCGGGATGCGTCACCCGGGGCAGCAGATAGTCGCCCACCAGGCGCAGGGCTTCACCGTGGGCGGCGGCGGCGGCGGGGTCGGCCATGGTCAGGTCGATCCGCTGCAGTGCCGCAGCCACCGCGGCGAGTCGCGATGGCGACGGAGCGTGGTCGAGCATGTTCCGATTGTGCCACGGCCCCGGAGCACGGACCCCGGATCCTGTCACTGCCCGGGGATACCTTGCCCCCATGACCACGCCATTGCGCAGCATCGACCGGACCGAGGACCGCGGCGCGGTCAGGATCGATGGCGACCGGATCACCATCACCGGACTCGAAGTCGTCGATCCCGACCTCGCCGGGTTGCTGGCCGGGGCAGCCGCCGAGGCGCGACCCGACCTGGTGCGGCGCGTGTTGGCAGTGGGAGCCCGCGGTCTGGCGACGATGGGCATCGGCGTGGATGTCGCCGCCGTCGACGACCGAATCCGCCAGACGCTGGCGACGCTGACCGATGAGGCCGAGCGCCGCCTCGGCAGTGTGCTAGAAGCGGGTCGGGAAGCGATGGTGTCGCACTTCGATCCGGAACAGCGGTCCTCGGTCCTGAGTCGCATGCTCGGCGAGTTCGCCACGTGGCGGGAGAGCTTCTTGGGCAGCATCGACCCGGCCCGCGAAGGGAGCCACACCACCGAGTTCCTCACCAGGCTGAATGCGGTCGTCGGCCCGGACGGGGCCCTGGAGCAACGCATCGCCGCCGCCCTCGATCCCCACTCCGACGGCTCCGCCCTGGCGGCCCTGCTCGATGCGATGGAAGGGCGCTTCGCCGACCTGCGTGATCTCATCGTGCGGGAGCAAGGCATCGCCGCCGGACGCGCCACCGAGGCGTCCCGAGGAACGGCGCAAGGGTTGGATTTCGAAGACCACCTCGAGGAGGTACTGCGCAACTGGGCGGCCGGTGCCGGTGGATGCGTGGTCGAGCGCGTGGGTCGCACCCCGGGCGAACTCGGCACGCAGGCAACGGTGGGCGACTTCGTAGTCGTTCTCCCCGACGGCAACCGCATCGTGATAGAGGCCAAGAATCAGAGCACCATCGGATTGGCCGGCAAGGAGGGGATCCTCACCGAACTGGATCGGGCGTTGGCCAACCGCGGGGCGACCGTTGCGGTGTGCGTGTCCCATCGCGATGCCTTTCCAGTCGAGGTGGGCCGGTTCGGGGTCTACGGGTCGCGCCTGTTGGTGGTCGATGAGGGCGACGGGCTGATGACCGGGGTCGCCATGCAATGGGCCCGGGCGCGGGCTGCCGCCGAAGCCGCCGGGCGCAGCCATCGCATCGACACCGGACTGGTGACGGAACGCGTCGCCACCATCCGCCGCCTCGCCGACGGTCTGCGCGGCGCCCGCGCCGGTCTGACTGAGATCCGCAAGGGTGTGGACACCCTATCGGAGCGCCTCGGGGAGTTGCGCACCGAGATCCTCGCCCAGGTCGCCGATGTGGAGCGGGAACTGGCGGGGGCGGGGGACTGAGAATGCGCGGCACTCCAGGGTCGCGGCCGTAACCTGGCTGGGCCATGTCAACCACCTTCTTTCCCGACGCGCGGACCCAGCCGTGATCCCGGGAACCGTCGACAACGCCGAGTCCGCGGCGGTCGCCAAGCTGCTCGCCGTGATGCGCATGCGCGACCCCGCGCTCGCCGATCACGGCATGCGCACCGCACATGTCGCCGCCGCAGTGGCGGAGGAATTGGGCCTCGTGGCCCAGGAGTCGGACCGCATCTTTCTCGGAGCGCTCCTCCATGACGTGGGCAAACTGGGAGTGCCGGAGTCGGTGCTGTGGAAACCGCAGGGACTAGACCGTGAAGAGTGGGGGGAGATCCGCACTCATCCCGAGGCCGGCCACCGTCTGGTGGCAGATGTCGTGCCGCGCGAAGTGGCAGCGTGTGTGCTGTACCACCACGAGCGGGTCGACGCCGAGGGCTACCCGTTCGGCATCGGTCTGCGGACACTCCCGCTCGCGGTGCGAATCGTCCAGGTCGCCGACGCCTACGACGCGATGACCTCGAGCCGTCCCTATCAGGGGCCGCTCCCGGTCACGACCGCCCTGGCCGAACTGCGCCGTTGCGCCGGAGCACAATTCGATGCCGAGGTGGTGGCGTCGCTGAGCCGACTGCTCGTCGCCGGCGAGGGCGAGGTCCACAGCATCGATCTCATCCCCCGTCCGGCCGCCCCCCTGCCCGCGGATCCGTTCTCCGCGACCCACCTCGCCGCGGGGTGAGCCTCAGTCCAGCAGCGCCTGGGCAGCACGACCCTCGGGACACTCGTCCAGGAGCGGGCACCATCGGCACCATGGACCGGCAGTGCGGGCAAACTCGGCCCCCGTGCTCCAGCTGGTGCGCAACTCCGAGACCACGGCCGCGACCCGCGTTGCCGTCGCTTGCACCCCGACGCTGCTCGGCACCTCTTCTGTTCTCTCCCCCGACCCGACCGAAACCGCCTCGACCCGACCCGGGATCTCCCCCCGATCCATCGCCCACAACATCGCATAGAACGCCAGCTGCGGCCCCGGGTCGCCCAACCCGGCGGTCTTCCAGTCCACGAGCCGGGTGCCGGAGGCGCCGTCATCGAACACCGCGTCGATCGAGCCGCGCAACACCACCCCTGACGAAGGCTGTACCTCCAACGCCACCTCGGACCCGACGAACCCGGCGGAACCGAGTTGCTTGAACCGGTCGTATAGCCCGCCCACCTCCTCGATGACCGCCCCGAGCTGGCTGGGTTTGAGCCCCAGCGACGCCAGCTTGGGGTTCATCCCCGAGCCGATCTCCTCGCGGCACGCGGCGCCGAAGTCCTCGGGTGCGATCGGCCCCGACGAAAGGTGGCGGGCAAAGAGGCGATGGGCCAGCCCACCGACGAACGAGACCCGCGACTCCGGACCGTACACGCCGCGCAGCCGGCCCGCAGCCTGCTCCGGGCATCGCTCGTACGACACGAAGGTCGTGGCGGACAGCACCACATCCTCGCCCGGTACGACCTCAGGGAACTCGACCATTCCGATCCTCGTCATATCGGCGATGGTATCGGTGCCAAGTCATCCGACCCCGCGCCGCGCCGCGTTGGCGCGCCGCGCGGTGGTCGGTCTAGGACCAGGGTGCCGGTACAATCGCCGTCCCCACCTCCCCGGTTGATCCCATGCCCCGTTCAGTTCGAGTCACGATCATCGCCGCCGCCGTTCCCCTGATCCTGTGGGCGTGGGCTGGCTTGGTATTCGCCATGGACCGCGCCGGCGACGAAGGCGAGGTCCTGGGGAGGGTCTCGATCAGCGGGGTGCAGCTGGCAGGTCTCACCCGGGCCGAGGCGGTGGCCGCCGTGAAGACGGTGGAGGCGGACCTCGGAGCCGATCCGATCCTGGTGACGATCGAGGGAGCCGAGTTCACTCTGCTCCCCTCGGACATCGGGTTCGACCTCGATGAAGAGGCACTGGTGGACGAGGCGATGCGCCAGGGCCGTGGGGGCGGATTCTTCGGCGAGATGAAGTGGTGGGCGTCCAACATGGCTGGCGGTTCCGCACGCGAATTGGGCGTGCAGGGCACCTACAACCAAGACGCTTTGCTCGGCCTTCTTCAGCTTTGGGAGTCATCGGCCATCGCCGAGCCACCCATCCAGGGCGGGATCACCATCCAGGGCGGGACGGTGGTGCCCGTCTACCCCAAGTCGGGAACCGGTCTCGACTTCGAGGCCACCGCGGCGCTGATCGGCGACCAGGTGCTGGGCGACCGCCTTCCGGTGGTGGCGGTGACAGAGTTCCGCACGCCATCACTCACCAACGCCGACGTCGATCTCGCCGTCCAACGAGCCGAGGAGCTCGTCGGTGAGACGGTGACACTGGCCAAGATCATCCCCCAGATCACGCTCACGTTTCCCCCCGAGGTATTGCACCAATCGATCGCCAGCCGGCTGATCATCGGGGACAACGGGCAGCCGGAGCTCGACCTCTTCTTCCAGATCGGGCCGCTGGTGCAGCACCTCAACCCTCTGCGCGAACAGGTGGAGACCGCGCCTGTCGACGCCCAGGTGGTGATCCGGCCCGACGACGTCCCGATCGTTTTGGCGGGCTCGAACGGGGTACTGGTCGAGGACGGGTTGCTGCCGGATGCGGTGATGGCCGCGGCCACCTCGGTGACCCGCACTGGCCCCCTCCCGGTGCGCGATGGTGCTTCCCCCGCCTTCACCACTGAAGATGCCGAGGCGCTCGGCATCCGCGAGCTGCTGTACACGGCCACGACCTTCTACACGTGCTGCGGCGACTTCAAGAATCAGAACCGCATCATCAACATCCACCGCATTGCGGACGAGGTGAATGGGGCGATCGTCCTGTCCGGCGACACGTTTTCGCTGAACGAGTACGTGGGCAGGCGGACAGAGGCGGACGGGTACCGCCCCGCCGGGGCGATCGTCGGACAGATCGTCTATTGCTGCGACCATCCGGCCAACATTGGCGGGGGGGTCAGCCAGTTCACCACCACCCTGTACAACGCGATCTGGTGGTCAGGGCTGGAGGATGTGGCCCACACGCCGCACACCCTCTACTTCTCGCGTTATCCGCTTGTCCGCGAAGCCACTCTCGGGTGGCCCACTCCGGACCTCGTGTTTCGCAACAACACCCCCAACGCGGTCTATCTCAAAACCGAGTACACCGAGACTTCGATCACAGTGAAGGTCTTCGGTGACAACGGCGGCATCGTCGTCGAGGGAATCACATCCGACCGCCGCAACTTCGTCGATCCCACCGAGTACTTCGAGCCCGACACCGCCGTGAATCCCGGAGAGCAGGAGCTGCGCGACGACGGTTCCCAGGGCTTTACCGCCGACGTCACCCGGATCATCACCTTTCCGGACGGGACCAAGACCACCGAAAAGTGGACCTGGGCGTATGACCCGAATCCGATCCGTATCGCCATTCATCCCTGCGAACTTCCCGCGGACCACCCGCAGTTCGATCCGCTCCCATGCCCGGTCCAGGTTCCTGGAGACCTCGGGGGAATGACGGTGAACCAGGCCCGGGCCGCCCTGCAGGCGGTCGGCCTCGTCTACGGCGAAGGTGAGCCCTATGAGGTGAACGACCCGGCGCTGGTAGGGACGGTACGCGCCCACGACCCGGGTCCGGGTACATGGCTGCCGGTGGACTCAACGGTGACAGTGCGCATCGGGATCTGCCCCACCTGCGGACCCTGATCGACCGCGCTCAGGAGTAGTGGACGAAGAATCCGGCGATGATGGCGCCGGCCGCGTCGCTCGCCACGGTGTCCCAGCCGCCGCCGCGGCGCACCACAACCTGGCTGGAAGCAACAAACACATTGGTGACTGTCTTGTCGGCCGCAAAGAGGCGCTGCGCCAGACGGGCGGGAGCGATGTCCGACTCCGCTGCCGAGGTGGGATCGGGATAGCCGACGCCGTCCTGTCCCGTCAGGCTGCGATCGGTATCGAACACCGCCACCTCACCCACGATGCGGGCGGGTTGCACTGCGATCGGCATGCCCATGGACACCTCCTCTGGCGGGTCACTCTAGACCGCGGGGTTCAACCCCCGACCACGTGCAGCTTGAGGAGGTTGGTCGTGGCCTGCTGGTTGGGAGGAATCCCCGCCACCATCGCCACCCACTCGCCTACCGCCACCAGCTCGCGCTCCACGAGAACCCTCTCGGCGTGGGCGATCATCTCGTCCGTGGAGTCGTAGCGGGGGAACAACATCGGAGTCACCCCCCACACCATCGCCAGGCGCCGATAGTTCGCCTCGTTGGGAGTGAACGCCACGATCCGGGAGTTGGGGCGATAACGGGATACCAGTCGGGCCGTGTTGCCGCTCTCGGTGAATGCGACGACGGTGCCTAGGCCAAGCAGGTTGGCGGTGTCGGCCACGGCCTGGGCGATGGCGGTCGGGAAGGGGACGTCGTCGGCGAGGAAGCCCGGTGCCACATGGGCGGGATACCCGGGCGTCCGCTCCGCCTCGGTGCAGATCCCCGCCATCACCTCGATCGTTCGTACCGGGTACTTGCCGACGGCGGTCTCCGCCGAGAGCATCACCGCGTCAGACCCGTCCAGAACGGCGTTGGCGACATCGGTGACCTCTGCCCGAGTCGGGCGGGGCGACGAGGTCATCGACTCCAGCATTTCGGTGGCGGTTATGGAGATGCCGCCGGCCTCGTGGGTACGGGCGATGATCTCTTTCTGCACTCTCGGCAAGGGCTCGATACCGAGTTCGACCCCCAAGTCGCCGCGGGCAACCATCGCTCCATCGGCTTCGCTGAGGATGTCGGAGAGATTCGCATAGGCCTCGGCTCGCTCGATCTTGGCTATCACCGGTGCCTCCCCCGCGGCCTCACGCACCCTGCGGATGTCGGCTCCGCTGGTCACGAAAGACGCTGCAACGAGGTCGACGCCGAGTTCTCGGCCCAGTGCCAGATCGGTCTCGTCCTTTTCCGTCACGGCGGGAAGTGCCACCTCCACCCCCGGCACGGCCACTCCCTTGTTGTCGGAGAGCCGGCCGCCGGTAAGCACCTCTGCGACGACCTCGCCGGTGGCGGCGTCGATGGAGGCGACCGAGAGGATGATCAGCCCGTCGGCAAGAAGGATCCGGTCTCCCGGGTGGAGGCGGATCGCCTCCAATTGCCGAACATGCACCCGCGCCGCGTCGCCGAGCCCATTGCCGGACATGAGGGTGACCCGGGTCCCCGCGGCCAGTTCCACGCCGCCGCCGGGAAAGGTGCCGACGCGGATGCGGGGTCCCTGAATGTCCTGGAGGATGGCAACCGCGCGCCCGTGGCGGGCGGCGGCGGCGCGCACCTGCTCGACCATCTCCCGGTGCGAGGCGGGGTCGCCATGGCTGAAGTTGAGCCTGGCGACGTCCATTCCCGCGCCGACCATGGCGCCGATCGTCTCGGCACTGGCACTGGCGGGACCGAGAGTGGCGATGATCTTGGTCTTGCGCGGCATCGCACCGGCACGATACCCGTCCTCCCTAGGCTCGCCTCGTGCTCGCCGTTGTGCCGCTGCGCGGCTTTGAGTCCGCCAAGTCCCGCCTCGATGCCGCAGTGCCTCCAGGTTCGCGGCCCCGGATCGCCGCAGCCATCGCGGGCCGGGTGGTCGCCGCGTGCCGGGAGGCGGACTGGTCAGTGCTCGTGGTTGCGGCCGCACCGGAAGTGGTGAGGTGGTGCCGCGACCTCAGCCTGGAGTCGATCCCTGACCCGGGAGGGGGACTCGATGCCGCCGCCACGGCGGGGATCGCCACTACCGGTGGTGCTTGGGCACTGATCCACGGCGACCTACCGCTGGTCACTGCCGCCGACCTGGATGGGATCGCCTCCGCGTCCAGTCGGGCCACAATCCTCGCCCCATCGCGCGATGGGGGAACCAACCTCATCGCCGGACGCGGTGAGTTCCGATTTGCCTTTGGACCCGGTTCCTTCGCCCGCCACATCGCCACCGCCGCGGACCGGCTCCCTGAAGTGCTGATTCGGCCCGGTTTGGCGATCGAACTCGACACCCCTGCCGATCTCGCCGCCGTCATCCGCCACCCCGAGGGCCGGTGGCTGCTCGCCTACCTATCCTGATCCGATGGCCTGGATGGCGGTGCTGGGTGCAGGGATCGTCGGTACTGCCGCCGCGTGGGACCTAACCCGGCGGGGACACGATGTGGTGGTGGCCGACACGCGCGCCGAGGCGGCGGCGGCAGCAGCCAAAGTCGCCCAGGCTCGGCCGGCCGCGGTCGATGCCACCGATCCCGCTGCGACGCGCCGCTTTTTAGACGGCATGGCCGGAGTCGTGTCCGCGGTCCCCTACGCACTGGGCGTGCCGGTGGCCGAGGCCGCGATCGACACCGCCACCCACTACTTCGACTTTGGAGGAAACCCCACGGTCGTGGCCCGCCAGCTCCTGCTCGACGGAGCGGCGCGCCAGGCGGGGGTGGCGGTGGTGCCCGACTGCGGACTGGCCCCGGGAATGGCTGATGTCCTCGCCGTCGGCGTCGTGGCCACCCTCGGCGAAGGACCAATCGACGAGGTGCGCCTCCGGGTCGGAGCCTTGCCTGCGGAGCCCACCGGAGCCCTCGGCTACCAGCTCGCATTCAACCCCGCCGGCCTGATCAACGAGTACGCCGAGCCGTGCGAAATTCTTCGCGACGGCGCCTACGCCACCGTGGAGCCCCTCACCGCCATCGAGACGGTCGCATGGGAACGGTGGGGACCGCTGGAGGCATTTCATACCGCTGGCGGGTCCTCGACACTCCCGCGGCGGTGGGAGGGAAGGGTGCGCGACCTGGATTACAAGACACTGCGCTTTCCGGGCCACGCCACGAGCTTGCGGGCCATGCTCGAGCTGGGGCTCTTCGACGAATCCCCCCAGGCCGGGAGCGGTGTCGCCCCGCGCACCGTGCTCCTCGAAGCTTTGAGTCGCCATCTCCCTTCAGGTGCCCCCGACCTAGTGCTGGTTCGGGTGTGGGCGCGCGGAACGCGGCGCGGCGCTACAACCACGGTGGGCTACCAGGTGGAGGACCGCCACGACGGGCGCTTCTCGGCACTGGCGCGCACCACCGCGTTCCCCGCCACAGCCCTCGCCCACCTAGTGACGACGGGGGCGATCAACACCCGGGGAGCGTGCACGATGGACGGAGCCATCGAGGCCAGGACGATGATCGACGCCCTCAGCGAGGTGGGCATCCGCTTCGACCCGTATCCCGGCTGAAACGAGCCGGTCGTCGTTACCATGCTCGCCGGGAAGGAGCGGCTGTGGACGGCGCGGTCAGCGTCATCACCGGGGGAACCGGCGGATTGGGACGGGAAGTGGCGCGCCGGTTTGCGGCGCGCGGACACCGTCTCGCGATCACGTATCTGGTGCCAGCCGAAGCAGAAGCGGTGGAGGAGCAACTCGCCCTGCCCGAAGAGCGTCTCCTGCTCAAGCGCGTCGACTGCACCGACGGGGCCGCGGTCAATGCGTTCGTCGCCGAGACCGTGGGCCGTTTCGGAAGGATCAACGTCGCCTGCTGCCTGATCGGAGGATGGTCGGGCGGCCGCGACGTCGAAGAGACCGACGACGTGCGCTTCGACCGGATGATCGATCTCAATCTGCGCAGCACGTTCAACGCCGCGCGGGCGACGCTTCCTCACCTACGGCGCGCGGAATGGGGCCGGCTGATCATGATCGGCAGCCGGGCCGCCGTCGAGCCTCCGGCCGGCCAGGCGATGTACAACGTCGCCAAGGCGGGAGTCGTGGCCCTTTCCCGGACGATCGCCGACGAGGTCACCGATTCGGCGGTCACCTCAAACGTGATCCTGCCCTCCCTGATCGACACCCCGGCGTTTCGGGAGGTAGTGCCATTCGCCAACTACGTCGACTGGCCCACCCCGCAGGAGATCGCCGACGTCATCGACTTTCTTGCCTCCCCGGAGTCGTCAGTGATCAACGGCGCCGCGGTTCCCGTCTACGGAAAGGTGTGAGCGCGGCCCCGAGCGCTCGTCACCCGCCGAGGTTCGTCGCGGGCTTTCAGCTTCTCTTGTAGCCCCGACCAGATTCGAACTGGCGTTACTGGCTTGAGAGGCCAGCGTCCTAGGCCGCTAGACGACGGGGCCGAGGGCGGTCATCACCGCCTTCGCTCGGGGGGAAGGATTCGAACCCTCAATGACGGGACCAGAACCCGCAGTGTTGCCATTACACCACCCCCGAAGGGCCGCCGAATCGTAGCCAGGGACATGGTCAGGGCAATCCCTCGTTCAGGAAGCGATGCGACCGCGGGCGGTGGCGAGACGCGACAGCGCACGCTCCTTACCCAGAGCCGCCAGCGATTCGAACAGGGGGGGACTCACCCCCGATCCGGTGACCGCGACCCGGATGGGTTGCAGTCCTTTCGCGGTGGAGAGTCCGGAGTCGGCAAGAGCCGCGCGCAGTGCCGCTTCGATCGCCGCCGCCGTCCAATCGCCGACTGCATCCAGAGCTGCCTCGGCATCGGCGAGCGCTCGGGCAGCATCGGGGCCGGACATCACCTTGTCCCAGGAAGCGGCGTCGAAGGCGAGGTCGCCGTCGAGCAGGAATGCCACTTGCGGCGCCACCTCGATGAGCCGCTTCGCCCGCTCCTGAACCAGTGGCGCCAGCGCTCGCACCGCGGTGTCCTCCGCCGCGGTGAGGGGACGACCCTGGGCGGCCGTGATGAGAGGCAGTGCAAGCGCGGCGAACACCTCAGGCGCGAGCGCCCGCAGGTAGTGGCCGTTCATCCACTCCAGTTTGGCGACATCGAAGACCGCCGGGTTCCGTGAGACCGCCCCGAGATCGAACCGGTCGATCATCGCCTCCATCGAGACGATCTCCTCGTCCTCCCCGGGCGACCATCCCAGGATGGCGAGGAAGTTGAGCATCGCCGCTGGCAAGAAGCCGCCATCGCGATAGGCACGCAGCGCGGTGTCGCCGTGGCGTTTGGAGAGTTTCTTCCCGTCCGGACCGTTGAGCAGCGACAGATGGGCGTAAGCCGCCGCAGGCGCCCCCATCGCGGTAGTGATCAGGATGTGCTTCGGGGTCGAGGGAAGAATGTCTTCCCCGCGGATCACATGAGTGATCCCGTAGTCGACATCGTCGACAGTGGAGGCGAGGTGATAGGTGGGTGAGCCGTCGCCCCGCAGCATCACGAAGTCGTCCACGTTGTCATGGCCGAAGGCGATTTCACCACGCACCATATCCTCGAATCGGGTCTCGCCCGGACGAGGGACGGCGAGACGAACCGGGAGTCGTTCCCCTGCGGCGATGCGGGCCGCGGCCTCGGACTCCGTGAGCCGATGGCGCCCGTCGTACACCGGCGCGGTTCCCGCGGCCGCGGCCGCGGTGCGAATCGCCTCGAGCTGTCCCGCGCTCGCTCCGTCGTAATACGCCCATCCCGACGCGACGAGAACGCTGGCCACCTCCCGGTAGCGCTCGAATCGATCGCTCTGCCGGTAGGTGCCGTGTGGACCGCCAACTTCGATCCCCTCGTCCCAATCGATCCCCAGCCAACCAAGGCTCTCCAGAATGTCTGCCGCAAACTCGGGAGTGCTGCGCGCGATGTCGGTGTCATCGGATCGCAGCACGAACACGCCGCCGTGGTGGCGGGCGAACAGCCAGTTGTAGAGCGCGGTACGGCCACCGCCGACGTGCAGGTAGCCGGTGGGCGAGGGCGCGAAGCGAACCCGAACCGTCATGGCCCTGCCACCACCGGATTCACCAGGCTCCCGATGCCCTCGATGACCACCTCGACCCGATCGCCGGGACGGATCGCTCCTACCCCGGCCGGGGTTCCGGTGAGCAGCACATCGCCGGGTAGCAGTGTCATCACCCGGGAGACGAATGCAAAGATCTCGGCGACGCCAAAGACCATGTCCGCGGTGGACGCCTCCTGGCGCAGCTCGCCATTGACCGCGCAACTGATGCGGAGATCGAACGGATCCAGTTCGGTCTCGATGGCCGGGCCGAGGGGACAGAATGTGTCGAACCCCTTGGCGCGAGTCCACTGCCCGTCCTTCTGTTGCAGATGTCGGGAGCTGACATCGTTCGCCGCGGTGTAGCCGAGGATGTGCGCGGCGGCGTCCTCGGCGGCCACCCGACGGCTCACCTTGCCCACCACCACCGCCAGCTCTGCCTCATGGTGGACCTCGCCGGCCTCCGACGGCAGCACAATCGCCGCGCCAGGCCCAATCACCGCGGTTGCCGGCTTGAGGAAGATCACCGGCTCGTCGGGGACGACACCTCCGCGCTCGGCGGCGTGGTCGGCGTAGTTGCGGCCGACACACACCACCTTGGTGGGGAATACCGGCGCCAGGAGATGGGCATCACCGAATGCAACCACGGCCTCGGTCGGCTCCCAGGCCACGAACGGCGTCCCCTGGTGGACGCGGATGCCCTCGGCTTCGGCCACGCCGTACGCGATCTCGTCGCCCGGCAAACGGACACGGACGATCTTCACCGCACCAACCGCGACGCAGGAAGGGTGAGGCGGTCGGGGGCGATCTCCCCGACCCGGGCCTGCAACCGGGCGTGGTCATGGGCGATGCCGGCGAGCGCGGCGGTCTGAGACTCGTCGAGGTGCAGCAACGCCACTGCGGCGGCGACATCGCCGGGCAGCGGAGCCCGGCCGAACGCGGCCGCCCGCGCCGTCACCACCGCAGCCACCAGGGCGACGATGTCGCCGCGATGCGCGCCGCCGGGCAGCAGCTCAGACTTGCTCACGAGGCGAAGTGCGTAACCGGCATCGGGTCCCGGGGCTCCGAAGCTTCCCCCACGCGGCACCGCACTCGGACCGGACAGATCACCGGGACGATCCGGCGACCAGCGTCCCGGCGCCGGCGGGTGCGCGGTGTGCCGGGGAAGATCTTCGACACCGATCGCGATATTTGGCTGCTGACCCACGACGCCTCCTAGACGAGCTCGAGCCAGTGTTGGTAGGCCGCGGTCTCACCCCGCACCGCGGCGGCGAACATCTCTTGCACCTGGCGCGTCATTGGGCCGGGCTTCCCGGTACCGACGGCGCGGTCGTCGATTTCGCGAATCGGAGTCACCTCGGCGGCGGTGCCAGTGAAGAACGCCTCCTCCGCCCGATACAGGTCGGACCGCAGGATCTGCGCCTCCACGACAGGCGACCCGGCATCGGCGAGAAGGCTCATCACAGACGAGCGTGTGATCCCGGTGAGTATTCCGGAGGCCGCCGAGGGAGTGCGCACCACACCCTCCTGCACCAGAAAGACATTCTCCCCGGTGCCCTCGGCGACGAACCCGGCCGTGTTGAGCATCAGCGCCTCGTCGTAACCGCCCGCCAAGGCTTCCTGCTTGGCGATGACACTGTTCATGTACTGGCCGGCACCCTTGGCATCGGGAATGAACGACTGGTGATCGATCCGTCGCCAAGTGGACACCCGGACCCGCACCCCTTTGTCCAGACCCTCGTCACCGAGATAGGCCGACCACTCGAACGCGATGATGGCGGCCCGCACCTCGGCCCCGCGCGGATTGAGGCCGATCGAACCCGTCCCATAGAACACGATGGGACGGAGGTAACACGCCGCCAGCCCGTTGGCTCGCACCAGTTCCCGGGCGGCAGTGGCGAACTGTTCGGCCGTCCACCGGAGAGGGATGCGATAAGCCTTCGCCGAAGCCGCCAGGCGAAGCATGTGATCGGTGAGGCGGAAGATCGCTGGGCCTCGGGCGGTGGCATACGCCCTGATCCCTTCGAATACACCCGATCCATAGTGCAGACCGTGGGAGAGAACATGCACGGTGGCGTCCTCCCAGGGAACCAGTTCCCCGTCCATCCACACGAAGCGGGTCGGCGTGAGTGTCGGCACGGCGCCTATGTTGTCACACCGAGGTGACGCCGGTGCCAATCGATGATCGCCTCGAACCGCTCCTTGCGGTACTTGGGCTTGCCCGATCGGGACAGCTCATGGCCGCTCCCCGGAAAGCGCAACATCTCGGCCTCCACCCCCTGAGCAAGGAGCACTGCGAAGAACTGCTCAGCCTGTTCGATGGGGCAGCGAAAATCCTCCTCGGAGTGAATCAGGAGGCAGGGAGTCGAGATGCGGTCGGCGTATGCCAATGGGCTCGCGGCCCACATCGCCGCCCAGTCGCGCGCCTCTTCGACTCCGAGGTAGTTCCGAGGAAATGTGTATCCGATATCGGAAGTGCCGAGGAAAGACGTCCAGGAGTAAACGCCGCGCTCGGGGACCGCCGACTTCCAGCGATCATCCACGGGCAGGATACGGCCGGTCATGAACCCGCCGTAAGAACCGCCCATGATCCCCATGCGATCCGCATCCAGCCGGGGGTATCGGGCGAGCGCGGCCGCGACCACGACGAGGATGTCCTCGAGATCGGGTGGCCGTTCCTCCTGCCACCGCCCGACCGGCGCCCGGACGAAGTCGGTGCCCCGGCCCGACGACCCCCGCGGGTTGCACGCCACGACCCCAAACCCGGCTCCGGCGTAGATCTGGAACTCGTCGAAGAAGCCGAAGCCGTACTGCGTCGCCGGGCCTCCGTGGATGTTGAGCAGCAGCGGCACCCGCCCGGTGCCCGGAGGCAGCAAGACCCAGGCGTCGAGATCGACCCCGTCGTGCTCCACCACAAAGTGCTCGGACTCCACCAGCCCGCTGCCAGCACGGAACGCAGCATTCAAGTCCGTGAGCACGGTCTCGATCCCCGCCTCCCACCACACCAGTTCCCCGGGCTCGGTCTCACCGGTCACGGTCATTGCCATCGCGCTCCCGTCGGCCCGAGTCGTGAACCCGGTGATGAGACGCTTGCCCCCGACGACGTCGCCGCACTGCCCATCGGTTCCGACTGCAACGATGCGTACTGTGGCGCGGTCCTCCAGCGCAGCGCGGAACGACCCGTCGGCCATCCACTGCGGGCCTGACGGGGCCACAACGGGAGCAGGTACCGCAAAGTTGCGGTCCACGTCGGCAGCCAGACGCATCGGAACGGCGTCCTCCACCCGCCATACGCCAGAGACGCGGGGATAGCCCCACGGGTCGGGGTGGCCCACCAGATGAGGCGTACCGTCGGGCCGATACGACACCTCGGCCCAGGACCCGCGCTCCACCAGAGCCACCGGATCACCCCCTCCCACCGCCACCTCCCACGCCTGGCTCCCGGGTTCGATGTAACGGCGTTCGTGGCGGGCGCTGATGAATCCGACCGCGCTCCCGTCCGGCCGCCAGCCCACACCTCCGTCGCGATGATCTCCGATCGTGAGCGGCGTCGGATCGCCGCCACCCGGGTCGAGGAGATAGATGTTCCGGCGCCGGTCGTGCAGCCATCCGAGATTGTCGAACCGGTATCCCGCATCACGCAGCCGCCGGGGACGGCGCTTTCTCTCCTCCTCGGACAGATCGGGGTCGAGCCACTCGGCGCCGACCACCGCGAGCCGGCCACCATCGGGCGACCACTCCGCCTCGGTTGCCCCGAGACCGAAGGAGGAAATCACCGCCGCCTCTCCCCCGGCGGCGCTCATGACCGCGACCTGGGCGGGCTTCCCCGGTTCACCGCTGGCGCGCAGAAAGGCGAGTCGGGTCCCATCGGGGGACCAACGGGGCCGGGTGTCGCCCGGTCCGTGGGTGAAGGCGCGGGCCGCGACGCCGTCCCACAACCAGAGGCGTTGCTCGTAGCGATCGTGTTCGAGGTCCATGCGGGAAACAACGAACGCGACCCGCTTCCCATCGGGATGGAGTTGCGGGTCGGACGGCGTGAGGTACCCAACGAGATCATCGGGAGTCATGCATCGAGGCTAGAGCCTCGGGCCGGGGCGGGAGCCGCCAACCGGGAGGGATCGGGATCGGGGCTAGCGTCACCGCAATGCGTCGCCTGCTGGCCTCGTCACTCGGCCTCGGATTCATCCCACGCGCCGTTTTCGGAGATGATCGCGGCGCCGGCACACTTGGAGCGGCCCTCGGGGCAGGAATCGGAGCAGTCCTGCTCGCCGGCGATGCCGCCTGGTGGATCTCCGTCGCGGTGGCGGTGGCGTTGATCGGCCTCACCCTGTGGGCAGCCCGTCCTTTTGCCGCGGGACACGCGGATCCGGGATGGATCTGCCTCGACGAAACGGCAGGGACCATGGTGGCGACCATCGGACTGGGCGGGTGGCCATGGGTGGTGGCGGTGATCGTTGCCCGTCTTGCCGACATCTTCAAGGTGCTGCCGGGGGTGGCCGTCGCCGAGCGACTTCGCGGTGCGGTGGGGGTGACAGCCGACGACGTGGTCGCCGGGCTCTACGGCCTCGCCGCCGGGTGGCTCGTGGCAGCGCTGTGATCGGACTTCCTCCCGAGCGGGTACGGCGACGTCTCACCGCGGTGTTGTTCGGCGCCGTGAGCATCGGGCGCACCGGGTACATTGCCGCGGTCACGGTCACCACGCTGGTGGCCAAGGACATGCTCGGCTCCGCCACCCTCGCAGGTGTGCCCGGGGCGGTGGCAGTGCTGGGCACGGCACTCGGCGGGCATCGCCTGGCGGCGTTCATGGAACGTCACGGCCGGCGCCGCGGTCTCGCCGCCGGTTATGGCGTAATGGCCCTTGGTGCTGCCGGCGCCGCGGCCGCCACCGCTCTGGCATCGTTCCCGCTCTTGATCGTTGCACTCGCGGTGTTCGGGTTCGGAGCCAGCGCCGACAGTCTGTCGCGCTATGCCGCGGCCGACATCCACCCTCCGGAGCGCCGCGGTGCCGCTATCGCCTTCGTCGTCTGGGCGGGCACGATCGGGTCGGTGTTGGGACCGACGCTGCTCTCCCCCGCAGAGGGGCTGGGACGGGCGATGGGAATCGACCCACTTGCCGGCTCCTATGTGGTCGCGGCAGCACTGGCCGCGCTGGCGTTGGCCGTCATGGCCACGCTGCTGCGACCCGACCCGCTCCAATTCGCCGCCGCCTCGCCCGGGCTCCAGGGGGATGCCGCGATCGTCCCCTCCAACGCAGTGCGCATTGCCGTGACGAGTCTCGCGGTCAGCCAGATGGTCATGGTGTTGATCATGGTGATGACCCCGATTCATGTCCGTGAGCACGGCCACGGTCTGGGAACCGTCGGGGTGATCATCGCCGCTCACACCTTTGGCATGTTTGCGGTATCCCCGCTGACCGGCCTCGCCGCCGACCGTCTGGGACGGCTCCCGGTGATCCTGGTGGGCCACGCGGTTCTGGCGCTGGCTGCGGCGCTGGCGGCCGTGGCCGACGAGACCTCGGTGGCCACACTCACCGCGGCGCTGTTCCTGCTCGGCCTGGGATGGAACCTGTCGTTCGTCGCCGGCAGCGCTCTGCTCACCGATGGCGCCCCGGCGGAGCGCCGGGTGCGGCTTCAAGGACGCGGCGATGCGGTCGTGTGGACCGCGGGGGCGATAGCCGGCGCCGGGTCGGGGCTGCTCCTCGCCGCGGGTTCGTATGCCCTGCTCTGTGTCGTCGGAGGGCTGCTGACCATCGTGCCCACGATCGTGATGATCCGACTGCGCCCCGAACCGCTGCCGGTCTGACTCCGTCCGCCTACCTGATGTTGAAGTACCAGTACCAGGTGGCGAAGCTGAGAAGTCCGCCGAAGATCGCCGCCTTCATCACGTGTTTCATCAGTCCCCAGACGAACAGGGCGGCCGTGAGAAGGCCGACCCCGATCAGCATCGCCAGCAGCACCGGGTTGGCCTTGACCGTGTCGATGATCTCCTCGGCGTTTTTCGGGATGGTCGAAACCTGAGAGAGAATGGAGGACATGAGCCGCAGGTTAGGGCTCGCGGCACGGTGCACAGGTGACCCCAGGCGTGTCGATTGTCCACGGTGCCGTCGTAACATGACCGCCCATGCCGCCGCCCCGACGACCCCATCCATTCGTCGCGGCCGCCCTCTCCGCGGTGGTCCCCGGTGCCGGCCAGTGGTACGCCGGGAGCCGAAGACGAGCCAAGATCTTTCTGCTGGTCACAGTCGCCCTCGTCATGCCGGCGATCGCGCTGTACGTCATGGTGTTTTACGTGAGCGGTATCGGGTTCGCCGTGACCCTGTCGCGGCCCTTCTTCGAGAATCCCAATCTGCTCGGCCTGCTGTTGGTGGCCAATGCCGGACTGCTCGTGTTCCGCGCCCTTGTCGTGGTCGATGCGTTTCTCGCGGCTCGCGGTGGTCGGCTGCGCGGCGGTGCCTCCGCAGGAGCGGTGGTGGTCGGTCTCGCATTCGTGCTCGTACTCACCGCCATCCCCCACTATTGGGTCGGGGAGCGCAACCTCGCCATGTACACCGCCTTCACCCACGACTACAACGTCGACCCGGGCCAGGTGAACATCGATGACGTCACCACAACGACTGGCGGGTCGGGCACGGTGGCGACCACGACCACGACCCATCCCACCAACGCCTTCCCCGATGAGGGCCGGGTGAACGTGCTACTCCTCGGGGCGGACTCGGGAGAAGGACGGGAGAGCCTCCGTACCGACACGATGGTGGTGGTCAGCCTCGACCCCGCCACCGGATGGACCGCCATGTTCAGCATCCCCCGCAACCTCCGCCGGGTGCCACTGCCACCGGATCATCCCGCCACCGATTGGTGGGGCGATGCCTGCCCTGGGTGCTACCCACAACTGCTCAATCTGCTCTATTCGGACGGGCTGACCCGTCCCGACCTGTGGGGCGGGCCCAACTCAGGCGCCAACGCGATGAAGGCAACGATCGGGCACTTGCTCGGGATCGACATCCACTACTACGCGATGGTGGACATGGTCGGCTTCATCGCCATCGTCGATGCCATCGGTGGTATCGACATCGAAGTCCCCGAGGCGGTCTACAACCCTGAGTACAACTTTGCACCGGGAGAGGAGAACCAGGTTCTCGACATCCCGGCGGGGCTGCAGCATCTCGACGGGCGCACCGCGCTCGGTTATGCGCGGTCCCGCGCCCAGGGCAACGACTTCGACCGCATGAGCAAGCAGCGTTGTGTCTTGCAGGCGATCGCCGCCCAGACCGATCCCGTCACTGCAATCCGGGAGTTCCCCACCATCGTCGATGTCATCACGGACAACGTCTTCACCGACATCCCCATCAGTACCCTGCCCGATTTCATCGGCCTGTTGGAGAAGTTCGAGCCCGATGAGGTGGTGTCGGTCCGTTACATGCCCGATGCCCCTGAGTTCGCCGGCACCGAGATCTCCTACATCGCCGCCTTCACAACGGACCGCTATCCGATCCCGGACCGGGACTTCATCGCCGAGCGCACCGCAACGGCCATCAGCCTGCCCCCGCTGGAGGCTATTGCCGCACTGGGGCTGCAACGGCTCGAAGACGTCTGCAAGATCACGGGATGAGCCCGGCGGCCGCGACCGCGCGGCAGGAGAGGGCGCGGCGCAGGTCGTCGTCCTCCTCGAGCAGCAGCCGGCGCAACATCGGGCCGACATCGTCCCCCGCGAGCACCGCAGCGATCCGGGCACGTATGTCGGCGTCCACCCTATGGCGGGGGAAGAACACCCGGAAATAGGCGCGTGCCGCCTCCGCCTCCCACTGGGCGAACAGCGCGGCCAGGCCGGAGAAGAACGGGCCTACGAACTGTTCCACTATCGATGCCTGCTTGCGCCACCAAAAGCCGTTGCCGGCAGCACGGAGCAAGAACAGGGAGGTGTAACCGTTCCCGTGAGCCCGGTCCCACACCTCCTGCTTGACGGCAGGGTCGGGCCGCGCCGCCGCCGCGGTGATCAAGGCGCGTTCGCCGCGGTCGGTCGGATCGCGCCGCCGGTCCTCTTCGAGGCGGGCATCGGCATCGGCCAGACCGAGCGCCGCCCACCGCACCGCTACCGACCATCGCATGTCCTGGTCCACCGCCAAGCCTGTCGGCGGCGAGTCGACCAGAGCGGCGGCGGCACGGGCATCGGCCTCCGAGATTGCGGTAGTGATCATGGCTCGGGCCCACACCACCCGGGCATCTCCCGCGGGCGCGGCGGCGATGGCGCGGGTCGCGGTGCGGACGAATCCGGCAGCGGCGTCATCGATCCGATCCTCGGGTACGAAGCGGGAGATCATGCCGGCGGCGGTACCGACCACCATGTCCACCACGGAAAGCGAGGGCTCCGTGGGGAGATGCCGGTCGACGAGATCCAAATAGCGCAATGACGACACTTCTCCGTCGCGCACCATGTCGTACAACGAGGACCACACCTGTTGGCGCAGCAGGGGTTCGGCGAGAGTGCCGAGATTCGCCTCGGCCCAAGCCACCGATCCAGCATCCAATGAGACCTTGGCGTAGGCGTGATCGCCGAAGTTCGGGTATACGAAGGCGGGAACGGGACGGCCCTCGGCTCCCGGGACCGTTCCCACCAGGTCCTCGATCACCGCTGGCACCGAGGTCGTGACTCCGTCCCTGCCGACCAGCGCGACATCGAGGTGATGCGGCCGCAGGTAGGGATAGTCGTCGGGAGCGGCCTGCCGCAGCTCCAACTTGGTCACGGTGTCGCCGGTCGTGGTGATCCGGGCCGAAATCGTGTTGACCGAGGGGGTCTTCAACCAGCGTGCCGCCCACTCGACCAAATCGAGGCCACTGCCCTCCTGGAGGGCAGCGAGGAAGTCGGCGAGGGTGGCATTCGAAAACCGATGTCGGCGGAAGTAGGTGCGCAGGCCATCCCGAAAGGCATCGATGCCAATGGCTCGCACCAGCTGCTTCAGGGTGGAAGCGCCCTTGCCGTAGGTGATGCCATCGAAGTTGAGAAAGGTCTCGTCGGTCGATCCCACGGAATCGGCAATCCGATGGGTGGTCGGCCTCTGATCCTCGCGGTACGCCCACAGCTTCATCCGGGTGTTGAAGTCCTGCCAGATCTCGTCGTCACCGAGGTCGTCGAGGGCCAAGTAGGCGACATAGGAGGCAAACGACTCGTTCAGCCACAGGTCCTCCCACCACTTCATCGTCACCAGATCGCCGAACCACATGTGGGCGAGTTCGTGGGCGAAGTACTCGGCGCGGCGCCGCACCTGGTCGGCGGTCGGGGGCTCACGAAACACCACCGAGTCGGTGTAGGTGATGTTGCCCACATTCTCCATTCCACCCCAGTTGAACTCGGGTACAAAGACGTGGTCCGACTTATCGAATGGATACGGCTCGCCGAACAGGTCGGCGAAGAAGTCGATGATCCGTCCACACAACTCGAACAGGCTCGCGGCGTCCTTTTCAAGATGAGGACGCAGCGAAGCTCGGCAGAAGAGTCCCAGGGGAAGGTCACGGTGCTGGGCGCGAAACTCGGCATACGGCCCGGCGACGATCGACATCAGATATGTGCTGAAGGGCGGGGTAGGGGCGAACCGGCGCCGGAGGCGGCCGTCTCCAGTCTCCTGCCGATCCATCTCCCGCGAAGCCCCGGTCACGACCCAATCGGCCGGTGCGGTGACCGCGACCTCAAAGGCGGCCTTGAGATCGGGCTGGTCGAAACACGGGAACAACCGGTGTGCCGAATAGGGCTCGAACTGCGTGTAGAGGTACTCCCGGCCGTCCTCGTTGTCGATGAAGTGGTGGAACCCCTCGCCGGTCTTGTCGTAGGGCCGCTGGTAGGAGATACGAATGCGATTCGCCGTCTCGAGCAGTTCACCCGGGAGTTCGATCCGGTAACCATCCCATCGTGGTTCCCGTTGGATGCCATTGATCTCGAACTCGTCGATCTGGCCCCCGACCCACTCCAGAAAAGTCCCGCCTCCCGCATGGGTGAACTGGATGGTCACATCGCCACGAAACACCTTGGCCCCCGCCTCCAGGTCGAGGTCGAGGTGATAGGCCACACCCGACACCTGCTGGTATCGGCGAACGGCCTCGTCGCGCGTCAGGTTGTCTCGGGATGCCACGGACATGGGGACCCTTTCTAGTCGGCCTGGAAGCGATCCCTGAGGAGCCACTCGATCGCTCCGGGCAGACCCTCCTCCAGCGAGCGGGGGGCGAACCCGAGTTCGGAGCGCGCCTTGGCGTCCGAAGCCAGGTAGGTGACCCCGGTGGCCACCCGGAGGCGATCCGCCACTGGGCGCAACGGCGGCGCCACGGCGGCGAGACCGCGCATCATCCCGGCTGCAGGCCACACAAACCACGGGGGCAACGGGATCGGCGGCATGCGCCGGCCCACCACCTTGCCAGCGCGCGTCAGCACATCACGAACCGTGTGGGGATCGCCGCCGATCACGTACGACTCCCCCGGCTTGCCGAACTGCATCGCCTGCAGGTGAGCGCGGGCGACGTCCTCGACGTGCCCCCAGCAATACGCCGCGGACGCGGAAACAAAACGGGCCCGGCCGAGCAGGTAACGGGTGAGCATGTCCGCCATTAGCGACGTGTCCCGCGGGCCGTACACGACGCCGGGGAGAACCAGGATGGCAGGGAGACCCTTCTCCATCATCGGAAGGGCGACGTCGTAGTGGACCCCGGCCTTGACCCGATCGTAGGCGGTCAGGTGCTCACCGGTATGGCGGTAGGTCTCGTCCACCACCTTGCCTTTGGTGTCGGAGAACACCGCGATCGTCGAGGTGATCACGACTCGGGGGATGCCGTGCTCTCGCACCAACTCGAGGACGTTGCGCGTACCGGTGAGGTTCACTGCCTCGGCGGTCTTGTAGCGGGTGTAGAGGATTCGGTGGCCGGCGAGATGGAACACGCCTTCCACGCCTCGCATCCCGCGCCGCAGCGCCTCCTTGTCGATGAGGGTCCCCACATGCGGGCGCACTCCGAACTCTGCAATGTCGCGCGCCTCATCCCGGTCGGCCACCAGGGCAGTCACCGCGTGCCCCCCCTCGAGCAGCTCGGCGGTGACATACCCACCCAGAAAGCCGGTAGCCCCGGTGACGAAGTAGTGCATGGGAGGTGATGATGGTAGGAGTCGGTACCAGGCACCGGCACGGCGCCGGGTTCCGGTACTTTGTTGTGAGCCGTCTTGGCCAGAGCAACCACCCCTCTGGCTGATGACCTATGACTTACCCCAGCCCTACCGCTCCGGGTGTGATCTCGTCGACGACTATCCCTCCTGCGCGCTCCAAAGCCACACGGTCGCCGTGAGCGCGCACCACCGCCACCGTCTTCATCCCTGCCGCCAACGCGGCTCGGACTCCGATCGAGGTATCTTCGATGGCGACGCACCCGGTCGGATCGACCCCGAGGAGTTCTGCCGCCCGCAGGTACACATCGGGGGCCGGCTTGGCGTGCGCCACCTCGTCGCCGGCAACGGAGGCGACGAAACGCGCCTCGAGATGGGAACTCTCCAGGGTCAGGTCGAGACGCTCCCGCGGACTGGCGGTGGCCACCGCGACTGGCACGCCAGCGACATCACATGCGCTGAGAACCAGGGTGGCGTCGACGAAACGGATCAGACCACGCCGATACGACGTGCTGAGCGCGGCGAGTAGCCGCGGCCACAACACGGTGTCGGTCGGCAGCGGGCCGAGGGCAGCCAGGGCGTCTCGGGTAGGCCCGTAACCGAGGCCGATGCAGCGGTAGATGTCGGTTGCAGTTGCGGGGTGACCGAGGCTCGACAGCACCTCGAGCCACGACGACACCGAGTGCGGTTCGGAGTCCACGAGGACCCCGTCGCAATCGAAGATCACTGCGGCTGGGTTCACGCCGTCGTCTGGGCGCGCACGAGGCGGTCGATCACCTTCGGGTCGGCCTTGCCCGCTCCCGCCCGCATCACCTGCCCCACGAGAAACCCGATCAGCTTGTCCTCTCCGGCGGCGATCCGAGCCACCTCGCCGGGGTGGGCGGCCAGCACCGCGGCAACGAGCGCCGCGATCTCGACTTCGTCGGACACCTGGAGTAGATCGCGCCCCGTCGCCACTCGCTCCGGGGTTCCCTCCCCGGCCAGCACGCCGATCAGCACATCCTTGGCCGCGGTGGCCGAGACCCGGCCGGCCTCGACCATCGCCACCAGTTGCGCCAGTCCAGCTCCGTCGATGGCGAGTGCCTCCGGTTCGTCACCGGTGCGGTTGAGGTGCGCCGTGATCTCTCCGGTGACCCAATTGGCAGCGCGCCGGGGATCGGCTCCGGAGGCGATTGCACCTTCAAAGAGCGCAACCAGCGGACTACTCGCCAGCGAGGCCGCGGTCGCGGCGTCGACACCGGCGGAGACGTAACGGGCGCGGCGCGCCGCGGGCAATTCCGGAAGCACGGCGCGGATCGCGGCGATTGTCTCATCCGTCGTCTGCAGGGGCACCAGGTCGGGTTCGGCGAAGTACCGATAGTCGCTCGACTCCTCCTTCGACCGCCCCGGCCGGGTGCGGCCCGCCTCCTCATCCCAGTGACGGGTCTCCTGGGCGATGTTCCCGCCACCGTCCAACAGCCCGCTCTGCCGCTCGATCTCGTGCGCCAGGGCTCGCTGCAGCGACCGCAGCGAGTTCATGTTCTTCACCTCGACCTTGGTGCCAAAGGCGCTGGCTCCCGGGGAACGCAGCGAGACATTGGCGTCGAAACGCATCGAGCCCTCTTCGAGGCGGGCATCGGAAATCCCTAGCGCCAGGATCACCGCACGCAGTTCCTGGGCGTAGGCGCGTGCCTCATCGGGGGTGCGGATGTCGGGCTCGGACACCACCTCCATCAGCGGCACCCCGGAGCGGTTGAAGTCGAGCAGGGTCGATTCCGCCTCATGGATGCGCCCGCCGCCCCCGAGATGCGTGCTCTTCCCGGTGTCCTCCTCGAGGTGGACGCGGGTCACACCGATACGGCGTCCCCCGGCTCCGCCGTCGATGTCGAGGTGCCCGCCGACGCACAGGGGCAGATCGAACTGCGAGATCTGATAGTTCTTGGGCAGGTCGGCGTAGAAGTAGTTCTTGCGGTGAAATACCGAATGCGCCGCGATGCTGCAGTCCAGCGCCAGCCCCAAGGCGATGGTCCAGCGGATCGCCTTCTCGTTGGGTACGGGGAGCGCCCCCGGCAGTCCCAGGCACACCGGGCACACGTTGCTGTTGGGCTCGCCCCCGAAGTCCACCGGACAGCCACAAAACATCTTGGAGCGAGTTCGCAACTCGACATGGGTCTCGATACCAATCACTGCCTCCCAGGTCATACTGCCCCCCGGGAGTGTGCCAGCGCGGGCCGAGCGGTGAACCCGCTAAGCATCTCCACTGCTCGGGCGACGCGGAACATCACCGACTCGCCGAGCGCCGGAGCGAGCACCTGGAAGCCGATCGGCAGTCCGGAGGAGTCGAGACCGGTGGGCACCGAGATCGCCGGGTCACCCGCCAGGTTCGACGGAATGGTGCAGATGTCGCTGAGATACATGGCCAGTGGGTCGTTGGCCTTCTCCCCCACCGCAAACGCGGTTGTGGGACTGGTCGGACACACCAATATGTCCACTTCCGCGTAGGCGCGCCTGAAGTCCTCGATCACGAGCGTGCGCACCTTCTGCGCCTGCCCGTAGAAGGCGTCGTAGTAGCCGGCGCTGAGCGCATAGGTGCCGAGCAGGATGCGGCGAGTGACCTCCGGGCCGAAACCGTCACGCCGCGTCGCCGCCATCATCTCCTCGACCGACCTGCCCGCGAGGCGCGGCCCGTAGCGCACGCCGTCGAAGCGGGCGAGATTGGCCGAGCACTCGGCCGGGGCGATCAGGTAGTAGGCGCTAAGCGCGTACGCGGTGCTGGGCAGCGACACTTCCGTGATCTTGGCCCCGGCGCCGGCCAGCGCCTCGACCGTGGCGGCAAAGGCGGCGGCGACATCTGGCGCGGTGCCGGCACCGGACAACTCGCGCACGATCCCGACCCGCAGGCCGTGGGCCCCGGAGTCGAGTGCGGAACGTACCTCGGGCAACTCGCCCCGGTACGAGGTGGCATCCGATGGGTCGTGGCCGGCGATGGCCTCGAACATCGTCACCGAGTCGCCCACGGTACGCGTGATCGGACCGATCTGATCCAGCGAGGAGGCAAAGGCGATCAAGCCGTATCGGCTCACCAGTCCGTAGGTCGGCTTCATCCCCACAGTTCCCGTGAGCGATCCCGGCTGGCGGATCGAACCACCGGTGTCCGAACCCAGCGCTCCCAGCGCCGACCCGACCGCCACCGCCGCCGCCGAACCGCCGCTGGAGCCGCCGGGAACCCGGTCGGGGTCCCACGGGTTGCGAGTGGTGCCGTAGGCAGAATTCTCGGTCGATGAACCCATCGCGAACTCGTCGAGGTTCGTCTTGCCAAAGATCACCGCACCGCCGGCCTTGAGCCGCTCCACCACGGTGGCGTCATAAGGGGGCCGGTAGCCGGCGAGGATGCGCGAGGAGCAGGTCGTCTCGACGCCGCGGGTCACCATGTTGTCCTTGAGGGCGATAGGGACCCCCTGAAGTGGGCCGCGGTCCTCGCCGCGGGCGAACATCTTGTCCGCTCCCTCCGCCGCTGCCTGAGCGCCGTCGTGATCAATGGTCAGATACGCGTGCAGGATCGCCTCGGTCATGGAAGCGCGACGCCGCACCGCTCCGAGTAGGTCGACGGAACTCAGATCGCCGGAACGCAGCCGCGCCCCGGCTTCGGCGATGGTGAGATCGGCCGCGTCCACTCAGTCCTCCAGGAAGGGAGGCACGCGGAAGTAAGAGCCCTCCCGTTCCGGAGCCTGGGACAGCACCTCCTCCCGATCCAATGTGGGCTCCACTTCGTCAGAGCGAAGTGCATTCACCATCGGCAGCGGATGCGCCGTCGGGCTCACCCCGTCCGTCGGCAGAGCCTGCACCCTGGCGGCATGCTCCAGGATTCCCTGCAGCTGTTCGCCGTACCGGGCGAGCTCGTCAGGGGTCAGGCCGATGCGGGCCAGACGCGCCACCTTGGCGATGTCGATGTCGACGGGCATGACTTGATGGTACCGGGAAGCCCGGAGCCGACGGCTGGCCTCCTGAGGCTGGTTGGGCGGCCGCACTACAGTCGGCTGATGCTCGCTCCCGAGCCCATGCGGATCACCCTC